>JAZNMV010000248.1:0-1864 GCA_045579885.1 Acutalibacteraceae bacterium
GAGTATGACCCGCCGAGAGAAATGGCGAGCGGTGCATGCATATCGTTCAACATGGAATCGGAAGCGGCTGTGGATGCGGTCTATGAGAAGCTTTCGGGGAAAGCGGTTATCGGTTTGAAAGCACCGCCGCAAAAGCACCCGCGTTTTCCTGTGTACTCGTTTTTCCTCTCTGATCCGAACGGATATCTGTTGGAATATCAAAAAACATTAGATTAAACAAAAGGCGAACGGCTTTTATCTAAGGCTGTTCGCTTTGCTTTTGCATAAAAAAGACCGCCGTACGGAGAACCGACGGCGGTCAGAATATTTAATTTGAAAATCAAGCGTTGAAAACGTACTTATCGAGACGCTCGAATGCTTCCTTGACGCGGGAGAACGGAAGAGCCAGGTTCATACGGATATGGGTCTTACCATGGAATGCACGGCCATCCTGCCAGATAACACCGTGTTCCCAACCCTTGTGGATAACATAGTCCATATCCTTGCCGTTAGCTTCGCACCACTCGCCGCAATCGATGAACAGCATGTATGTACCCTGCGGACGGCTGACCTTAACACCCTTGAAGTTCTTCTCGATGTAGTCGCAAGCGAAATCGACATTGCCGCCGATTACTTCACGGAGCTCATCGACCCACTCATAGCCCTCATCCTTGTATGCGCCGATCAGAGCGTACATGGACATAACGTTGAGGGAATTGTAGTGGGAGAGGGAAGCTTCCTTATCCATGCGCTGCTTGAGCCACTTATTGTAAATGATGTGGTAGCTGCCGATGAGACCTGCGAGGTTAAAGGTCTTGGACGGTGCATAGAAAGCAACGGTACGGTTCTTCGCATCTTCACTGACGGACTGTGTCGGGACATGCTTGACACCCGGCAGAGTCAGGTCGCTCCAAATTTCATCGGAAATAACCATGACGTCATGCTTCTTGTAAAGCTCCATAGCCTTTTCGACTTCCCACTTTTCCCATACGCGGCCGGTCGGGTTATGCGGAGAGCAGAAGATCGCGGTGTTGATCTTGTTGTCAACGATCTTCTTTTCCATATCTTCAAAGTCCATGCGCCATACGCCGTTTTCATCCTGTACGAGCGGAGAGTGAACGATATCATAGCCGTTGTTCTTCAGAACGCCGGTGAAGCCAACATAAGTCGGGCTGTGCAGCAGAACCTTATCACCCTGAGAGCAGAGTACACGCATTGCGGTTGCAACGCCGCCGAGAACACCGTTTTCGTAGCCGATATTTTCTTTTGTAAGACCGGTTACACCGTTGCGGGTTTCGTGCCAACGGATAATGGAATCATGATACTCATCACGCGGACGGAAATAACCGAAGGTCGGGTGCTGAATACGCTTGATCATTTCTTCCTGAATGGTAGGCAGAGCCGGGAAGTTCATGTCAGCAACCCACATAGGAATAATGTCAAAGCCTTCCTTCTGCTCGCCGTAAGCGCCGGCATAAGGCATATCGACAGCAATGGCATCCTTGCCGCGGCGGTCGAGGATCGTAGTAAAATCAAATTTCATGATAAATCGTTCCTTTCCGTTACAGATAAATCGTACCAAATACACAGGTACAAAAATGTCCGAAATTGTTCATACTAACTATACTGCAAAGTTAGGGAAATTACAAGTGTTTGACGGAATTTTTGTCGGTAATAGATTTCGTGTTATACTGCAGAACAAAATAACCGGTTTATTTTCAGCCGATGTGTACAGCGTGTGGGCATATACAGCACAACCGTTAACGAGAAGATATGTTGTCAAAACGGGATAGAATGCAGTATAATATCTTTAATGAAAGGGGAGAAAACTGTGGAAAAGACTTTTATAAAGCGAATCTGTGATGAACTTTGCTTAGGAGAGATC
>JAZNMV010000249.1:0-2494 GCA_045579885.1 Acutalibacteraceae bacterium
CCAGTTGAACCGTGCAAAGGTGATTCTCGCTTACGTACTTACTCAGTTGGTTCACGGTACAGGCGAAGCAGAAAAAGCACAGGCAAGTGCTCGTGCACTGTTTGGCGGCGGCGCTAACGCAGAGAATATGCCGACAACAGAGATCACAGCAGATGATCTGACAGACGGCAGCATTGCTATTCTGGACCTCATGCTGAAAGCTGGTCTCATTCCCTCCAAGGGCGAAGGCAGACGTCTTGTGCAGCAGGGCGGCGTATCTGTTGACGATGTAAAGGTTACAGACATTACCAAGACTTTTACAGCAGCTGATTTTGAAAAGGGTCATGTTATTGTAAAGAAGGGCAAGAAGGTCTTCCATAAGATCGTTCTGAAGTAAAAACAAAAAAGCAAGGCACACAGCAGCGAAAACTCGCACTGTGTGCCTTTTTTATGTACAAATATAAGGTAACAGATCTCGGAGAATTTGTTCTCCTATCCCCTTGATTTCCCGAAGCTCGCCCACATCATAAAACTGACCAACACTTGACCGGTATTCTAAAATACGTTCAGCCAAAACCGGACCAATCCCCGGAAGCGTCTGAAGCTGTTCTCCGGACGCTGTATTTATGTTGATTCTTTCTTCTGCATAAAAAATTGGTATAACAGAGGAAACTTCAGAATCGGTTATACTGCGCGCAGAAATTTCGTTACGTGAAATAACAACGGACATAATCGACGCTGTTACCGCCGCAATAAATACGAGCAAAAATAATATGTTCTTCACATGCCGAAATCTGTTCATGCAATCACTCCAAAGGACGAAGTGTACTAATGAAATCAGTAAAGTACTGCGGAAGCGGTGCCTCAAACTCCATATACTCGCCCGTTCTCGGATGAATAAAACCGATCAAACCGGCATGCAGACATTGTCCCTCCAGTGAGGTTATCACTTTCTTCGGTCCGTAAACCGGGTCACCGGCAACCGGATGGCCAATATGCGCCATATGAACACGAATCTGATGCGTTCTACCGGTTTCGAGACGTAACCGCAGCTGAGTAAATCCGGAAAACTGCTTCACAACAAAATAGTGTGTTACAGCATCTCTTGCGCTCTCCGAACGAATGACCGCCATGCGCTTCCTTTCCTGTGGATGTCTTGCAATAGGTGCATCTACCGTGCCGTCTTCGCGAACTTTACCGTAGACAACAGATCGATATTCACGAGTAAAACTATGCTCTTTGATCTGCCCGGCAAGATGCCGATGTGCTGTATCGTTCTTAGCGACGATCAATAATCCACTGGTATCTTTATCGATTCGATGTACTATACCGGGACGAATCACACCGTTAATACCGGACAAAGAATCCCCGCAATGGTATAAAAGCGCATTGACAAGTGTTCCGTCATAATTTCCCGCAGCAGGATGCACAACCATCCCCTTAGGCTTATTAACTACTAACAGGTCATCATCTTCGTATACGATATCAAGCGGTATATTCTCCGGCTTAACATCTAAAGGGCGCGCAGGCGGAATATCGACGATCAAAACAGCACCGACAGGAAGTTTTGTACTCTTTTGAATCGGCTTTCCGTTGCAAAAAACATTTCCGTTAGAAATCAGATTTTGTATGGCAGAACGGGAAAGCTCCGGCAACGCTGCAGAAATCACTTTATCTGCACGGACACCGGATTCGGTTATCAAAATCTCATGACTCATCAGATCCGTCATCATTCTCTTTCAGGGCAACACCCTGCTCCTTCTTATCTTTAATAAACAGATACCATATCGCAAACAGAATTGCACCGATAACAACACAGCAATCTGCAAAATTGAAGACATACGGAAAAAACATCACATGAATGTAGTCAACAACATAGCCAAATGCAATACGATCGATCACATTGCCGATACCGCCGGCGGCAATCAAAATACAAGCTGTATATGACAGAAATGTATGATACTTATAACGGAAAACAAAAACCATCATTCCGATCAAAACGACTACAGTAAGTGCAATGATCAGCCAGGATAAGCCGGAAAGGAACCCGAACGCAACACCGAAGTTTTCAACATAAGTAAGCTCCAGCAAACGAGGGATCAAGCCAACTGTGCCAATCGGCTTTAGATTTGTGATCACAAGCATTTTAATGAACTGATCGATCGCTGTAAATACAGCAATCAAAAATAAAATAAGGAACGGCAAAGAAATTCTCCTTACAACCCGAAAGGCGCAAACCGGCAAAGCCGGATTGCACCTTGGATACAGTTATTTTTAGTATTTAATTAGGAAAGTGCTTTTGCACAGCGCTCACACAGTTCCGGATGATTCGGGTCGGAACCAACTGTAGAAGAGTATGCCCAGCAGCGCATGCACTTCTCGCCCTCTGCCTTTTCGACAAGAACAGAAAGACCGAGCGCTTCATCTGTAAGTGTACCGCCTTCGCCGTTTACAATCTCTGTCTGAGATACAATAAACACTGTGGAAAGTTCTGCCTCAACAGCCTTCAGGAAGT
>JAZNMV010000250.1:0-23739 GCA_045579885.1 Acutalibacteraceae bacterium
GCTTGCCGCGCAACCGGTCGGCATCCGAAATTTACAAAGGATTTTCCGGCAGGTGTGCAGTATTATCAGATCGAAGAGGTGCAGACTGCAATTGATGGCGCGGATTTCATCATCTGCGGTGTCAGCAGTTTTGGTGTGGAATGGTTCCGTGATGTGGTCCTGCCGCAGCTGCACGAGAATGTACCGGTTATCTCTGTTACAAAGGGCCTGATGAATACTGAGGACGGTACGCTTCTGACCTATCTCGATGTCTGGCAGAAAAAGCTTGATGAACTCGAAAAAAATATTACGCTTTGCGCGATTGGCGGTCCTTGCACAAGTTACGAGCTTGTGGCGCACGACCAGACGGAGGTATCGTTCTGCAGCCATGATATGAATGTACTCAAAATGATCAAGTCCGCTATGGCGACCGATTACTATCACATCAGTCTTTCTACGGATATCGTCGGTGTAGAGAGTGCAGTTGCGCTGAAAAACGGCTATGCACTCGGCATTGCTCTGACGATCGGTCTGAATCAGAAAGCATTCGGTCTCGACAGCGAACTGCATTACAACTCGCAGGCAGCGGTGTTCGGTCAGGCTGTGCGTGAAATGTATAAACTGCTGAATCTGCAGGGCGCTGGCGATTTCGATAATTTGGTTCTTGGTGCCGGCGACCTGTATGTTACGGTTTACGGCGGACGCACCCGTTTGGTCGGTATTCTGCTTGGCCGCGGTCTTACAATCACAGAGGCAAAAGAAGAGCTTGCCGGTGTGACGCTGGAATCTCTGGTCGTTGCGGAGCGTGTTGCGAAGGCAGTGCGCGTCAAGGCTGAGCGTGGTCTCGTTGATCTCACGGAGTTCCCGCTCCTCATGCATATCGATGAGATCATCACACAGGGCAAACCTGTAAACATTCCGTGGGAAAAGTTTACGTTTGAACGCTGAGGGGGGAATACGATGGACGCTTTTACAACGATGATCACTCCGTATAAAGCGGACGGTTCCGTGGATTATGAGACTGCCGAAAAATACGTGGATTGGTACTATGAGAACGGTTTGACCGGTATTTTTGCCATTTGCCAGTCCAGTGAGATTTTCTACCTTACACTTGAAGAACGTGTAGAGCTGAACCGCAGAGTTTATGCCCGAGCAAAGGCGCTTGAGAAAAGTGGAAACAGGAAGTTTACGGTTGTGTCTTCCGGTCATGTTGCGGATACAATTGAAGGGCAGATCGAAGAACTCAATGCAGTTTGTGCTTCCGGTACGGATGCACTGATTTTCATTACAAACCGCCTCGACCCGAACAACGAGGGTGACGATGTGTTTATCGCAAATGCGGAGAAGCTGATCGCCGCGTTGCCGAAGGATATTCCGCTCGGTTTCTATGAGTGTCCGTATCCGTATAAGCGTCTCGTCACACCGAAGATCCTTGCGTGGTGTGTTTCTACAGGGCGATTTGCCTACATGAAGGATACCTGCTGCGATGCAGCAGTGATGAAGGAGCGCTGTGAGCTGCTTGAAGGCAGCGGCTTTAAGCTCTTAAATGCCAATTGCCAAACGCTTTTAGAATCGATGAGAAACGGCGGAAAAGGTTACTGCGGTGTTATGGCAAACTTCCATCCGGCACTGTATGCGCATCTTTGCGAGAACTTTGAGAAGGATCCGGAAAAGGCAGATCAGCTGCAGGCGTTTTTGTGTATGGCCGGTTTCACTGAGAGCTTACAGTATCCGCTGACCGCCAAGTACAATATGTGCCTTGAGGGTATGGAGACTTGTTTGACTTCGCGTTCCCGTGCGGGAGAAGAGCTTTCCGAATACGGAAAATCCTGCGTGCGGCAGATGAAGCTTCTGTGTGACGAAGCTATAAAGAAACTCCGCTGATTTTGGTGTAATTACTGTAAATTGCGGAAAAAATAAAGCATACAAGCGTTATATGTTGTGCGAAAATACACATGGAAATTTTGAAAAGCATGTGTTATAATTTTGTTATCAATCCATCATCTCTATTCCGATATAAAGGAGCACGATTATGAAGAAAATTTACGAAGGCAAGACAAAGGACGTTTACAGCCTTGAGAACGGCAATGTTATGCTGAAGTTCAAGGACGACTGCACCGGCAAGGACGGCGTTTTTGATCCGGGTGAAAACACTGTTGGTCTGACCATTGAAGGCATCGGCAAGGCAAACCTCCAGACTTCTGTTTACTATTTCGAGCTTCTGAAGGCTGCTGGCGTAAAGACACACTATGTCAGCGCTAATATTGAAGAGGCAACCATGGAAGTTCTCGCAGCTGAGAACTTTGGCAAGGCTCAGGGCGGTACAGGCCTCGAAGTAATCTGCCGTCTGGTTGCTACAGGCAGCTTCATCCGCAGATACGGTGAGTACATTAAGGATGGCACCGTTCTCGAGGGCGGCTATGTTGAGTGCACATTTAAGAACGACGAGAAGGGCGATCCGCTCGTTACTGCTGAAGGCCTTGAGGCTCTCGGCGTTATGTCTCTCGACATGTTCCAGAGCATGAAGGAGCAGACCCTTAAGATCACAAAGGTTATCGCTGATGACCTGAAGACCATCGGTCTCGATCTGTGGGATATCAAGTTTGAGTTCGGCTACCACAACGGCGAAGTTGTTCTCATCGACGAGATCGCTTCCGGCAACATGCGCGTTTACAAGGACGGCGTCATTGTAAATCCGGTTGAACTCACAAAGCTGATCAACAACAGATAAAAATTGCTTTTCTTTGGGCGGTCATCGAAAGATGATCGCCCTTTTTGTTTGTGTGATGGAGCGATAGAAAAAATTTGCATGACCTCTTGTGCTTTGTTTTGGTATCTGCTAAAATGCGGATAGTATCGGATGAAAGGCATCCGTGGGGAGTGTGTAAGTATGAATGTAAACCGCAAGTTTCGCGGCAGTTACCTGAGTTATATCATTACCTTTTTTCTTATGAGTTTCGGCTCCGGTATGTTTTCTCAGGTCCTGTCCATTTATCTCGTCGGTATCGGTAAAAGCAACTCGGAGATGGCGTTTATCGTATCTTCCGCAAATCTTTTCGGTCTTGTGCTGATTCCTGTTTTCGGTTTTATCAACGACCGATTTAAGAAGCCGCACCTTATCATAGCTGCCATGGCGATTTCTGCGCTTTTGTCGCTGGTTTTTTCGAGAAGCAGCAATACGTTGTCTCTCTATCTTCTGCACGGATGCATCATGGGCTTGGTTTCCGCGCTGAACCCGATTTTTGAAAATCTTGCGACGGACGGAAAATACAGATACGGACAGATCCGTATCTGGGGTACCATGGGATATGCGGTGTCCTCACAGGTCGGTACCATTCTCATGGATATCACGGACCCAAAGTGGATCTTTGTACTCTTTGCGGTAAGCATTCTGCTGTCCGCTACCTGTTTCTTCTATACGGGGGTTATTTCCTACAGACCGCTGCAGAAGAAGCTTCCGCCTGCACAGCAGATCGCGTTTTTGAAAAATCCTATGTTCCTGCTTGTCGTGTTGGCGGGTGCACTGTTTTCGGCTGTTGTTAATATGAATATTACGTTTGTACCGCTGTACTTAAAATCTCTCGGTATGACAAACAGCTTTGTCGGTACGTCTTTACTTTTGAGTACGCTTATGGAAGTGCCGCTTGTGTATTTCTCCTATAAGTTTATGGATAAATTCCCTGCAAAATATATTGCGGCTTTCAGCTTTGGTCTGATGTTTACGGAGTTTGTCATCTTCAGTCAGACTTCGAGCGCTGCGGTTGCGTTTGTCGCAATTCTTCTGCTTAAGGCGACCGGCTCTCAGCTCTTTTTCATGACGCTCATTAAGTTGGTTCGCGGTATCGTAGCTGAAAATGCCGTATATACCGCGATGGGTGTAGTCAGCACCGTAAATGCGATTTCGACGATCATTATGCAGAATGTCGGCGGTCAGGTTACGGAGGCTATAGGTTTGCACGGACTTTACTATGTGCTCGCCGCGCTCTCCGCACTTGCAATCGTTCTGTGCCTTTTCCTTAAAACCAAGAATAACGCAAAAGTTTTCTCATAATTCTTTTTATCCCTCTCCTTTTGGGGAGGGATTTTTATTCTTATACCTATTGCACTTTCTTTGCGGATTTGATAGAATCGGAGCAGAATCGAGTGCGAAAGGCATTTGAACAGGGGTGTGTATTGTGAAAGGTAAGTTCAGATATCGCGGCAGTTATTTCAGCTACGCGATTACGTATTTCATGTATTATTTTGCCATGGGCACCATGGTGAATATGATGTCGATCTACCTGACGAGCGGTTTGGGTAAGAGCGACCAGGAAATGACGTTCATTACATCGGCGGCAAGTCTGTTCGGTATTATTGCAAATCCGGTTATCGGCTATTTGAATGACCGGTTCAGAAAACCGAGAGCCATGGCGTCGAGCTTGCTGTTTATTGCTGCTGCGGCTGCCCTGCTTTTCTCCGTTTCGAAAAATACATTTGTCCTGTACATTTTGAACGGTGCGATCAGCGGCCTGATCGGCGCGGTAAGTCCGATCGGCGAACGTGTTGCGAGCAGCGGTAAGTACCGCTACGGTCAGATCCGTATTTGGGGTACGATCGGTTTTGCTGCAGCACCTCCGATTGCCGGTGCGATTTTCGATTTTGCCGAGTCCTATTGGGTGTTCATTATGGTTGCGGTCGTACTGGTTATTGCGGCAGTTTCCTATCTGCTGCTGACCGGAATTCGCTTTTATTCTACGGATGAAGCTGAAGCGGAACAAAATTCGGGCGAAAACAAGGTCAACCGTTTGGCCTTCCTCAAAAATCCGATGTTCATCCTTTTTATCTGTATCGGTATGCTGTATTCCGGCAGCGCAGGCCTGAATAATGCTTACAGTCCGATCCTGCTGCAGAACTTAGGTCTTTCCACAAGCCTTGTCGGCACGGTGATCTCCATCAGCGTTATGGTGGAACTGCCCATCGTTTTGTTCTCGAATGTATACATGGACCGTTTTTCCTGTAAGTCGCTCGCGGCACTCAGCGTGGGACTTATGCTGCTGCAGTTTGTATTCTACAGCTTCTGTAAAAATCTCGTTGTCGTGCTTGTTGCGCTGATCCTGTTGAAAGCGGTTTGCGGTACACTGTTTATGATGGTTCAGCTGAAGCTGATCCGCGGCGTTGTCGGTGATGATTCCGTTTCCACGGCACAGGGCAGCATGAATGCTTCAACATCGCTGGCTACTATCGCGATCCAGAACGCCGGCGGCTGGCTGGCCGGTACATACGGAATTCAGATGCTTTACATCGGACTCAGTGTTATGGCGGCAGTGGCGCTTGTTCTCTGTTTGTTCCTGAAAGTGGACAATACAAAGAAATTTTTCTCCTGATACATATGACCATTTCTCAAAGGAAGCGAAGCGTTAGCGTCTCGCTTCCTTGTTTTATGGAAAAGACTGTGTTAAAATGAAATAAATGAGGTGCAGAAAGCACGGGAGGATGAGAGGTATGTTATTGGAAAGAGTAACTCCGGAAAGTGTAGGAATACATTCTGAAGGTGTATTAAAATTTTTGGATCTGATTGAACAGCGCGGTGCTGAGCTGCACGGCATGATGCTTCTGAGACACGGAAAGGTCTGTGCGGAAGGATGGTGGAAGCCCTATAATCCGCAGTCTCCGCACATTATGTTCTCTTTTACAAAGGCACTGACTTCTACGGCGATCGGCTTCGCTTGGCAGGAAGGCATTCTGCGTTTGGAAGATAAGCTCTGTGACATTTTCCCGGATAAGCTTCCGGAAAATCCGGGCGAAAATCTGCTTGCATGTACGGTTTGGGACCTGCTTACAATGACATGCGGTCATGCAAATGAGATCCGCATCTGGGACAGCGAAGAACCGGATTGGGTGAAGGTGTTTTTAGCACATGATTTTACATATAAACCCGGTGAGAGCTTTATGTACAACACCGCCGGTACAAACATGCTTTGCGCTGTTTTGAAGCGCCGTACCGGACAGGATCTGTTTGAATACCTTACGCCGCGTCTCTTTAATCCGCTTGGCATTTCCAATGTGGAATGTTTCAAATTGCCGGACGGTACGGAAATGGGCGGCGCGGGCAGCCGGTTGAAGACGGAGGATATGGCAAGATTTATCCAGTTTGTTGCATGGCAGGGAAAATGGGACGGAAAACAGCTTCTTGCGCCTGAGTGGTTTGAAATGGCTTCGAAGAAGCAGGTTTCAACCGTAAGCCCGGTTTACGATTCTTCAAATCCCGATTGGCGCTGCGGTTACGGCTTCCAGTTCTGGCGCTGTGTACCGGAAAAAGTTTTCCGTGCGGACGGAGCATTCGGTCAGTACGGCATTGTATTTGAAGAAAAGGATGCAGTGCTTATTCTGCAAAGCGCGGCTGCAAATCAGCAGGTGCAGCTGACCTGTGCGTGGGAAGCTTTGCTCCCGACGCTGACAGATGAAGCGAGCTTGCCCGAAAGCGCAGCGGCAGAAGTTTTAAAGAAGCGTCTCGAATGTGCAGAAATCGTTCCGATGCTTTCCATGCGCAATGCCGGTTCGGAAGACCGGTTTGGCGGTAAGCGCTATGTGCCGAAGGAAAAAATGCCCGGACTTGCCGATTTTGTCGGTGGGATTTGGCTTGTTATGCCGCAGGGTGGCGTAACGGAGTCGGTGCAGCTTACATTCTCTGAAGATACGGCAAAGCTTGTTTTCGAGCAGGATAACGGAACATTTGAGGCACAAATCGGCCTTAACAGCCATTTTTCAAGCTTTACATTGTGCGGACGTACATACGGTGCGGTTGGTCGTTGGCGCAGTGACACACGCTTCGAGTTTGAGATCCGCTGTGCGGAATCTGCAGGCGGCAGAAGAATGATATTTAACTTCTCGGAGGGATCGCTTGTGATCGAGAGCGAGTCCACGCTGCCGACATCCGGCGGTATTGCGGATAAACCGTACGCCAAGGTCGAGTTGAAAGCAGAATAAAGCGTGTTTGTCTTCGGACAAAGAAAAGAAATGAAAATCCCGGTACAGAATACTCTGTACCGGGATTGATTTATTATTTGACGTTTTATACAAACTGTCCGGGATCAACGCGGCTGCCGTCCTGGTAAATCTCGAAGTGCAGGTGATTACCGAAGGAGTAGCCGGTGTTGCCGACGTAGCCGATGACCTGGCCTTTTTCGACCCACTGGCCGGAGGAAACGGCCACTTCACTCATATGTGCATACAGTGTGGAATAGCTGTCATCGTGATAGATGGAAACATGATAGCCCCAGGACTGACCCCATTCATCGGTGCCATTTGCAATCATGACTGTGCCGGAACGGGATGCGACAATCGGTGTGCCGCGCGGTGCACCGACATCCAGGCCATAGTGGCCGTTACCGAAGTTGTCTGTGATATAGCTGTAACCCGGAAGTGGCCAGGAGAAACTCTCCTTCGGCGGTTCCGGCGCAGGTGTCGGTTTCGGTGTGGGAGTCGGTTCTTCTGAAGCGGACGGATCCGGTGTGGGCGTAGGTGAAGGTGTCGGGGTCGGGGTTGCACCCGGCTCTATACTCGGTTCCGGAGAAGGTGTCGGTGTGGGAGTGGGGGTAGGCGTTGCTTTTGCAGCCTCTTCCTCGCGACGCTTCTGCTCGAGGAAGTCTGCGATCGCGTTCGAAATATAGTTGGCTTCGTCTCGGGTACGCTGCAGCTTTGCCTGTGCAGAGCCCTTCTGATCGCGAATCTGTTCCAAAAGCACATTGTTTTCGGCAATCAGCTGGTCTAACTCAACCTGACTTGCTTCAAGCAGCTTCTTTTCTTCTGCGAGAGTTTCTTTCTGTGCCTCGAGCTCGGTGCGCTCAGCTGTGGTCTTCTCCATATAATCGGATACTTTATCGATCAGCTGCTTATCGTGACGGGTGATACGTGTAACGAGTTCGGTGCGTACAGAAAAGTCGTGCAGACTTTCGGCATTGAAAAGAATCTCCAGTGTGCTGACCTTGCCTGCAGCATACAGTGTGGCGAGTCTTTTCTTGAGAAGCTCCATTGTATCTTCAATTTCTTTGGCGGACTGTTCCAAACTAAGTTCCAGCGCTTCGATGCTGGTGTTCAGAATCGCGATGTGATCGATCGCGGCATCGATCTGTGCCTCAACCGTTGCGATCTTTTCGCTGAGTACGGCCTGGTACTCGACTTTCTCCGCTTCCTGTGCTGCAAGAACGGCAATTTCGTCCTCTAAGGAAGCTTTCTGCTGTGCAAGGCTCTGCTGCTGCTTTCGCATAGAGTCGAGATCGGTGGCATATGCCGCCGGTGCCGCAGCGAAAAGCAGTACTGCGAGCAGCAAAGCAGTCATACGTGTAAATGTTCTATGTAAACGATTCATGGGAATTTCCTTTCGGGGTCAATAAATAAACAGAATAACACATTCTTAATTATATTGTAAACCAAATCCATGAGTTAATAATTCCCAACGAGAATTAAAAAGACAGAAACGGCAGAAAAACAATGGAAAATTTGAGAGTTATTTACAAACTGTGAACGAAAATGTTATGAAAAAATACCTTTAGAGTTTGCATCGTAAAAATTCAAAATTTGTAGTGTGGGATGTATATGGATTTAATTTGCATGCTGTGGTATAGTGTATCTGAAGAAGCAAGGGATGAGATGTGGAGAAACCGAATCTACAGTAAATAACACATACACAATAGTGGTTATATACAGGAGAGTTGAAAAATGGAAATCCGAAGATTTGAACTGGAACGGGATTTGACCCGCATGGAGGAGTTTCTGCGCGATCAGTACCGTACAAACCGAAATATGACATCGTGGCTGCCGCAGCGACTGAACGATGTTATTTTTCGTTTGGATACGCAGCATTTTGAACGCTACGGCGGTAAAATGTCGAGAGACTATATTTTTATGTGGGAAGAAAACGGAGAAATCGTTGCCTGTACATTGCCTGACGGAGATGCAATTTACGCTGCGATCAAAAATGGGTATGAGGGTTTGTTCCCGGAAGTTCTGAACTATGCGGAGACACACTGTATAGACCTTTTTACACCGGAAGAGGATGGCAGCTATAACTTCTTGTTTGTTGTGAACGACAGCCTCACGTATTGCACAGAAGAGCTCTCTCGCCGCGGCTATACAAAACAGGAAGAAATGGACTACGACAATTACGCATATCCTATGGAGGATGAGATTCGTATTGTTTTGCCGGAAGGCTTTCGGGTGGTGTACGGAGAGGAAATAGAGAATGAATCTCTGAAAGGGTTTGTTTGTGAGGCAGGCTTTCATCCGGAACTAGAAACGGACGGTACATATGTAGAACGCATGGAGATTTACAATGCTCGAAAAGAGGCGACATTGTATCCGGATAGCTTCGAGTGCATGGTTCAGGCACCTGATGGAGATTTGTGCTGCTATAGTTTTGTTTATGTGGATATGGCAACGCATTCTGCCTGGATCGAGCCGGTCAGCACACGGCTGAAGTATCGCCGTATGGGTATAGGTACAGCGATGATGCATGGCGTTTGGGCGCGCTGCCGTGAAAAGGGTGCGGATAAGTGCTATGTGAATTCCTACGGTTGGAGAAGGAAGTTTTATAATGCCGCCGGATTCCGTACCGAAGACAGCATTGGACTGTGGACGAAAAATTTGAAGTAAACGAAAGGGCGCGTTGCAAAATGCATCGCGCCCTTAGAAATATGCAGGGACAAAATTTGTCCCTGCATATTTCATTCTGATTATACGTGAAAGGGACCCCAAGACCGTACCCTCGCCGGGCACGGCCCCCTTTTGTCGGCAAGCCGACATTTCCCCCGCCAAGCGGGGGAATCGACCTTTCACACTATCCCCGCCAGGAGATAGCAGCTCTATGCATATTGTTCCGTTTTGCAACGGACCCTTTTTATATGTTTTCTTTGAGCCAGTTTTGTACGATCTCAGCATCGCCTTCGTCCATGAACGCGTGACCGCTTTGTTCGGAAACGGTCAGCGTACAGTTGTGTGCGTTACAGAAAGCGTCTATGACGGAACGGCTTTGCAGATCATCCTTTCCGCCGTAGAGAACGGCTGTAGGGATGGCCCATTTTTTCACCGGATGGGAGAGAATAAACTGAAAATAATCCCAGCGCAGGGGATCGACCGGGTTCTGGATCTCTTTTTCTTTTTCGAGGCGCTCTTCGGTAATATCAAACCACAGCATCATTTGGCGTACGAGATATTCCATATTGAGGATAGGGGACTGGAAGAGGCATTTCTGAAACGGAAGGTTTGCATATGTTTGCAAACTGAAGTAAGCTCCGAGACTGCAGCCATAGAGAGATATATTTTCGTAATGTGAGAATGCCCAATCTGTGATTTTCCTAAGGTCTCGCATACCGTTCCAAATGTCGCAGCGATCAGGCTCATTTTTGCGTTCGCCGTGTTCGGGGAGATCAAAGCTCAGTGTTTGGTAACCTTTTGCGGCGGCGATCTCCGCAAAGCTTTCGGCGTGTTCTTTTTGAGACATCTTGCCGTGAACGTGAATATAAAGCTTATCGGAATCCGAACCCCACAGGACTGCCGGAATTCCGTCGATGAATAATTTTTGCTGTTTCATAGAGATATTCTCCTTATAGAGTGATCCAAAAGCGGCGGATCATATCGCCGTCTACAAAAACTTCGTTTTCGAAAATACCGCCGTTTGCAAGGATCGTTTTTTCGCTGGCAGTATTCTCCCGGCTGCAGGTAATGAGTACTTTCTCCATGCCGCGTGCACGGCAGTTTTCGAGATTCAGCCGCAGCATTTCTTTTGCGTATCCGTGCCCGCGTTCGGAAGGACGAATAGTATAACCCATGTGCCCGCCCCAAGTGCTCAAAATGGGGTGGTCGATATGATGACGCAGATCGATGATGCCGATAACGCGGTCGTCTGCCATGCGTACGGCGATAAAGCTGCTGGAGGGAACATAGCCTTCCGGTACGGTATCCGGGTTTTCAAGGCGCTGTAAATGATCGAGCCATTGTTCTGCGGTTTCGCATTCGCGCAGGCTGCCGCAGCCCGCAAATGCATCTTCTCCGCTGTCTGTATTTAAAATTTCACTGCGCATAGCCATGATTTGCTCTGCGTAATGCAGCGAGGGTTTTATCAAACGGATCTCATCCATTGATTTCACTCCTTAATAACAGAATGCGCGCACGGAAAAACTCCGCACGCGCTTCGAGTCAGTATGAATTATTCGCCGAATATCTTTGTGACATGCTCGGTTTCAAACTGCTTGTTGTGCAGGTCAGCGTAATAGCCGCCCTTGGCTAACAGTTCTTCGTGTGTACCGCGCTCGATGATCTTGCCGCCGCGTACCACGAGAATAACATCCGCGTGGCGAATGGTGGAAAGACGGTGTGCGATAAGGAACGAAGTGCGGTTTTCGAGCAGTGTGGAGATCGCGTGCTGAATGAGCTCCTCTGTCTTTGTGTCGATGGAAGCGGTTGCTTCGTCGAGAACAAAGATGCGCGGATCAGCCAGAACGGCGCGGGCAAAGGAAATGAGCTGCTTTTCACCGGTGGAGAGCTGGTCGCCGCCTTCGCCGACATCGCTGTCGTAGCCCTTTTCCATACGCATGATCGCATCGTGTGCGCTTACGCGCTTTGCTGCGGCTTCGATTTCTTCATCCGTAGCATCGAGTTTACCGTAGCGGATGTTCTCGCGGACCGTACCGGAGAACAGGTGCGGTGTCTGCAGAACGTAACCGATGCTCGAGTGGAGCCACAGTGTGGAGCGGTCACGGTAATCCTTGCCGTCGATCAGAATACGGCCGCCGGTGGGCTCGAAGAAGCGGCAGGCAAGGTTGACAAGTGTGCTCTTACCTGCACCGGTCTCACCGACGATCGCAACCGTTGTGCCGGCCGGAATATCGAGGTTGAAGTGCTCGAGGACGTTTTCAACGCCGTCGGAATACTTGAAGGTAACGTCTTCAAAGGTGATGTGACCGTGGAGTGTTTCCCAGTTCTCACGCTTCGGATCAAACGCGGTGCCGTACTTTTCGACGACTTCGGGTGTATCCTTGATCAGCGGCTCTCGTTCGAGCAGCGCCATGGTGCGTTCAATGTTTACCTGTGTGGAGATAAAGTCTGCTGCGCTGCGCGCGAGGTTCTGTACCGGATCAGCGATGATGAGGGCATAGTTGATGAAGATCGTCATCTGGCCGATGGTAATGTTCTCGGCGAGAACCATGTTGCCGCCGGCGGTAAGGACCATACCGACACCGATCGCGGTGATAAATGCGACGAGCGGCCAGTAGATCGAGTGCAGGCGGGTAACGTGAATGGAAGAACGGCGCATATCCTCTGTAACGGCCTGGAATTTCTCGTCGTTCTTGGCTTCGATAACCATAGTCTTGGAGGTTTTAGCACCGGAAATGCCTTCGTTGTAGTGACGGGTCACTTCGGCGTTGATCGCACGAACCTTGCGGTTTGCGGCGAGAATGTGTTTCTGGAAATAGAGGGAGATCACAGCGATGATCGGGATCAGTGCGATCAGGATCAGCGCAAGGCGCCAGTTAACGCTCAGCATAACAACGACGCAGAGGATGATATAGGCAAGACTCCAGAATACATCGACAAGGCTCCATGCGAAGACGGTGCCGATCTTACCGGTATCACTCATAACACGAGCCATGATCGTGCCGACCGGTGTGGTGTTGTAGTAGGAGAAGTCGAGGTTCTGCAGGTGATCAAACAGCTTTCTTTTGAGATCGCGTCCGAGGTACATCTCTACCTTCAGTGCGAAGATCGCCATAGTGATCGTGCCGCAGGTCATAAGGATCGTCAGTGTAATATGCGCAATGGTAAAAGCACCGAGACCGTCCGTGGAACGGGGAATGATGAAGTTATCCATTGCGTAGCCGGAAAACAGCGGTGTGATCGTGTCGATACCGGCGCAAAGCAACATGGTCGCAACGATCGCCATCATCTGTTTCTTGTACGGGGCAAGGAACGGAATGATTTTCGCCCATGTCTGCAGAGATTTATTCTTTGTTTTGTTTTTCATAATCTAACCCCTCCGCTTATCAGTCCGCAGAGCGCTGTGTATCGTAAATGCGCTTGTAGATACCGTCTGCATTGGCGAGTGTTTCGTGTGTGCCCATCTGCACGATACGGCCCTTGTCCATAACGATGATCTGGTCCGCGTTCATAATTGTGGAGATGCGGTGTGCGATGATGATCGTTGTGCCGTGTACGTTTTCGTTGATCGAAGCACGGATCTTTGCGTCGGTCTCCATATCAACAGCGGAGAGAGAGTCGTCAAAGATCTTGATCGGTGTGTTCTGCATCAGCATACGTGCAATGGCGACACGCTGCTTCTGACCGCCGGAGATCGTGACGCCGCGTTCACCGATCTGGGTGTCGTAACCTTCGGCAAAATTGTCGATCGTATCATCGATGACAGCCATACGTGCATATTTGCGAACACTTTCGAGGTCGTGGCGGTTGGAACCGTCGGAAATCGTTTCCTTAAAGCTCTTGGAGAACAGGAACGGCTCCTGCAGAACGATACCGATGTTGCGGCGCAGGTGCGGCAGGGAGATATCCTTGATATTTGTGCCGCCGACTGTGATCTCACCGCAGCCCTCGGGCAGCTCGTACAGGCGATCCAGAAGGTATGTAAGTGTACTTTTACCGCTGCCGGTGGAGCCGAGAATACCGAGTGTTGTACCGGCTTTGATCTTAAAGTTAATGTCATGCAGAACTTCACCGGAAGTACCGTACGAGAAGTTGACGTTCTTGAATTCGATATCCTGATTCATATTCGGTTCAAGGCAGTCGCCGGTGTCTTTTTCGGGTTCTGCATCGAGAATCTCAAACAGACGCTTGGAGCTGACCGTTGTTTTGGAGAGTTCACCGAGCAAGCGGCCGAGGCTTCGTGTCGGCCAAACGAGCATGGAGTTATAGGAAATAAATGCGAGGTATTCGCCTTCCGTAAGGTTGCCTCGTACAACGAACAGGATACCGCATGCCATAATGGTGATGACCTGGATACCGGACAGAAGGTCGCCGAGACCCCAGTTCGTACCCATAACATAACCGAGTTTAACCCACATATCGGAGAACAGATCGTTCTGTTTGTTGAACTTGTCTTTTTCGAAACGCTCACGGCCGAAAGCACGGACAACACGTACACCGGTCAGATTTTCCTGAACGATGGCGGTGAGATAACCTTCGGCTTCGTCAGCATCCTGGAATTTCTTGCCGACAATGCGGAAGAATACGAGGGAGTACGTAAGGACGATCGGAATAAAGATCAGTGCGATGAGTGCCAGCTGTACGTTCATGGAGAACATCAGAATAAGCGGTGTAATGATGAAAAGCGTAACACGGAGCAGCTCGGACATCTGACCGCTCAAGAAGTTTCTGATCAGTTCAACGTCCTGTGTGCAGCGCTGAATAATATCACCCGTCTGATTCAGGTTATGCCATGCGTAGGGCAGACGCTGAATATGGGAGAACAATGCGTCTCGGATCTTCTTTGCGGTGCCTTCGCAGCCTTTTGCAAGATTGATACGGGAAATATACATTGTACCGTGAGAGATCAGCGCAAAAAGAACGGATACGACCGCGCAAAGGATAATGTTTTTCTGCAGAAAAGCACGTCCGCCGAGCGATTCGATCCAGTTTGCAATAAATGCGGGCAGACTGAACGGCGCATCATTGATAACGGAGTCGACCGTGACACGGATGACCTGCGGTGTCATGTAGTTGGCAAAAACCGCGATGACCATGCCAAGGAGTGCGATGATGAAATGGTAGCGCAATCCCTTTGTGTACGGGAAGAAACGCAGAATGTTGGTTTTTTGATTTTTTTTCACACAAATCAACCTTTCTGAATGTATACCCGGAAACAGTCACCGTACTGTTTCTCCTAAAAAAGCATACACTCACACTGTGCTGAAAGCACAGCGAAGCCGGGTACAGAACGCAAAAAGACTCTGTCCCCTTTACATGCGAAAGTGCCGGTATCACGGGAACCGGCGTATGCATCCAAACCGTAAGAATGCATCCTATAAATATGACGGTATATTCAATTTATCATGGAGCGCGATAAAAGTCAACGGCTGACACGGATATCATCGTGGTTTAAGCAAAGATCTGATTTTTCTGCAAGAAGAAATTTACCGTTGGTATTGACTTTTTTATCTTATGCGGAGTATAATATCGGCACACATAGTTTTTAAAACTATATGAAATAAAAACCAAAAACAAAAAAGGAGAAAGCATATGAAAAGGACAGATGTCTGTACGGTTGAATCCGCACACGGCAGAAAGGTGTGGAGAGAAGCGGAACGTAAGCGGCTGCAGCTGCCGATGTATTCTCTCGGAGAAGAACTGTTTTCGGCTATATCGCACGGCGCGGCAGCGCTTTTCGGTGTGATCACCCTGATCGTGCAGCTGATTTTCTGCGAGAAAACACCGGTTACGGTGATTAGCGTGAGTATTTTCGGCGGTACGATGATACTGCTGTATACGGTTTCAACACTGTACCATGCATTGGGTGTGAATCGGGCGAAAATGGTTTTCCGGGTTCTCGACCATTGCACGATCTTTCTGCTGATAGCCGGTACCTACACACCGATCACACTTTGCTGCTTAAGAGGTATTACGGGACTCATTCTTTTCGCTGTTGTTTGGGCAGCTGCAATCGTTGGGATCGTTCTGAACGGAATCAGCGTGGAGCGTTTCAAAATCTTTTCCATGATCTGCTACCTTTCTATGGGTTGGGTCGTCATTTTTGCAATGAAAACCGTACTGCGTGAGGTGCCGACTTTGGGGTTGTGGTTTTTGCTTGCGGGCGGTATCGCCTACACAGCCGGTGCGGTGGTCTACGGCTTCGGAAAGAAGATCTCGTATATGCATTCCATATGGCATTTGTTCGTGTTTCTTGGCAGCATTTGTCATGCCATCACCGTTTTTACGGTTGTGGTGTAAACTGCTGCAGTGCGGGAAAACGGTTATAACTAAACTCGGGTGTTGCATGCACCGTCCTGTTCGGGCTACAATGAACTGTAGCGGAAAGGGCGGTGCTTTTTTATGGCATATCAAAAGAAGCTCCTGGGAAAAGAGCTCATAGACTGGGCGATTCGCGGTGCTGAGACAACGTACAAAGGACAGATCTCGGTGATCGTTGCAGATCGGTTCGCAAACATGCACCCCGGAGATTTAAAGTCGACATCTTTGGCTTTGACTTATTATATACCGAAAACGAAGAACGGTGAGAGGGCGGCACAAGCCTTTATTATCGATGATGTAGGATATGATTATTGGGCGCTGCCGTGGGAGCGACTGGAGGAGATTGCCGATCTGAACGAAACGATCGCAGTTGTTCTGGCTGAAGGTGAAGTAGTGTGGGCGGAAAGCGAAGCGGACAGAGCGCGGTTCTATACCCTGAAGAAACGGTTGTTCAAAAACCTTGCCGATCCGCAGTATGCCTGCCGAATTTTGGCGCAGCGGCTGGAAGAGGCTATGGGTATATTTAAAAATATGGCGTTTGAAGAGGATATCGGTAAGCTGCGTGTAGGTGCACGATTCATCGGTATCAGCCTTAGTGATGCAATTGCTGCCGTAAACGGAACATATATTAAATCCGGTGAGTGCGGAACGGATGATCCCGCGCCGCTTTTAAAACGACTTCATAATGTGCCGGAGCATTATATTGAACTGCAGGAAAAGCTCTATACGGTAAAAGATGGGGAAGAACTGATTTCTGTTTGCCGTGAGATGATCCGTTCCGTGCGGCGCTTTTTGTCGAAGCTTTTGCCGGAACGTGTGCCGGAAACTATGGAGTACCCTGTCGGCTTGTATGAGGAACTCACGTATACATGGCGCCGCATTCAGTATTTCTGTGCATGTGGAGACGCCGCAAATGCATTTGGATGGGGCGCGTATTTGCAGCAGGATTTGGGAATGCTCACGGGATTTTTGACGGAAGAAGAACAAAACATTATGCAGGACTTTGTTTCGGAAGATCTTTCGCGTTTTGCGCGGCGCTGCGAGGAGGCACGCGTACTGGTGAATAACCGTTTAACGCAAAACGGTGTGCAGATAAATGCGTACCGTGCGCTTGAAGATTTTCTCCGGGAGAGAAGAAATGATGAAGTATAAGAACGCAGCGGACGTCCTGCCGGATAAGCTGCTGCGCGAGATACAGAAATACGCATCGGGAGAAGCGATTTATATTCCGCGGGCCGAAGAGAAAAGCGGCTGGGGTGTAAAAAACGGTGCACGTGCATATTACGAAAAGCGAAACGCGCAGATCTGTGCCCGATATGGGGGAGGAGAGACGGTGGATGCATTAGCGGCGGCGTTTGGCCTTTCGCCGAAAAGTATTCGTAAGATTATTTACGCGAATCGTAAATAATGAAAGAAAACAGGAGCGTGTGAACGCGTAGACGCCTAGGGAGAAAATGGAGGGACATTTTGAAGATACAGAGATATAAGCATGATTCGGATACTTCCTATGCGTTGGGAGCCACATTAACTTATGAACTGGTCAGAAATGCGCCCGAATCCGTGGTTCGTGTTTTTATCAGGTCTAATCTTACAAAAACAGCTGCGGTTGCCGGGCTGTTGGAGCTTTGCAGCAATAAGAAAATTCCGGTCGTTATGAATGACAAAGCGTTTAATGTCTTATCACCGAAAGGAAACTGCTTTGTTATCGGAGAGTTTAGAAAATCTTCTTCCCGATTGGAAAACGGTTCGCATATCGTGTTGGTGAACCCTGCCGATGCGGGAAATTTAGGAACGATCATGAGAACAGCCGTCGGTTTCGGTATCGATCAGATCGCGATCATACGACCGGCTGTGGATTTTTTCGATCCGAAAACGATTCGGGCGTCGATGGGCGCTGCATTTCGGGTTCGTGTACAGTATTTCGATACGATCGAAGCGTACAGAGAGACTTTTCCGGAGAATAAGCTGTATGCGTTTATGCTGACCGCCAGCCGACCAATCCATGATATTGAGATCGGTGAGCCGTATTCTCTGGTGTTCGGGAATGAAGCCACGGGCTTACCGGATGATTTTGCGGACTTTTGTCAAAGCGTTATTATCCCGCATTCAAACGGCATTGACAGTTTGAATCTTCCAATCGCGGCGAGTATAGCGATGTATGAATTCACGAAGATGCGGTGGAGAAAAATATAAAGAAAAGGGACTGTTCAGGAATGCAGCAGCCCCTTTTTTATGTTTAAAAGTCATCGGTATATTTTCACGCGGGTACGGCATAGGATGAACAGGAAGAGGAGGTGAAACCGTGTACGGGATCATTCAAATAAAACGCTGGCTGCGGTACGGTTTGGTGATTTTCTCAGCGGCTGTGGTATTTGCTGTAAGCGGGCTGCTTGTGTTCGCATATACGGCGGAAAGCGGAGTTCGTGTGCCTGTGATCATGTATCATGCGGTGATCGATGACAGTACGCGTCAGGGACAATATGTGATTTCGCCTGAGGAACTGGAAAGTGATTTTCGATGGCTCAAAGGAAATGGGTATGCGCCGATTTTGTCGCACGACCTGATCGCATACAGCAAGGGGGAGTGTGTGCTGCCGGAAAAGCCGATCCTGATCACGTTCGATGACGGATACTACAATAATTATCTGTATGGATTTTCTCTTGCGAAGCAGTACGGAATGAAATTTATTTTGTCGCCGATCGGGAAGTATACGGATCTGTACTCCGAAACACCGGATACAAGTCCGTACTATGCCCACTGCACATGGGATATGCTCCGTGAGATGCAGTCGTCCGGGCTTGTGGAGATCGGCAATCATAGTTACGATTTGCACAGTACGGAGAATGGCACACTTGGAACAAAGCGATTGTCTTTTGAGACGATGGATACATATGCCGCGCGTCTTCGGGAGGATATTCTCTTGGCGCAGACGCGGTTTCGGGAGGAACTGAATTACAGCCCGACTGTATTTGCCTACCCGTTCGGTGCGGTGAGTGAGGGAGAACCGGAGCTGATCCGTGAAATGGGATTTACGGTAACGCTGTCCTGCGAAGAGAAAATCAGTACCGTGACGGATGATCCGGATAGTCTCTCTCAACTCGGGCGGTTCTTGCGGCCCAGCGGGGAAAGCAGCGAAGCGTTTTTCAGCCGTGTGCTTGGCTAATTACATAGAGAAGGGTGATTTTATGCCAACGATTTATCTTAGTCCGTCTTTGCAGCCGTTCAATAAATACCTTACGACCGGTGACGAACAGTACTGGATGAATGTGATCGCGGACGATATGGTTCCGATCCTTGAAAGAAACGGGATCACGGTGCGGCGAAATCAGCCGGGGATGACACTCGGTCAGGCAATTCGGGAATCAAATGCCGGAAATTATGACCTGCATCTCGCGCTCCATTCGAATGCGGCACCGGAGGATCTAAAAGGCAAACTGCAGGGGCCGGATGTATACTATTACCCGTACAGCGTTAAGGGAAAGCGTGCGGCGAATATTATTGCGGATAATCTGCGAAGTATTTATCCGAAACCCGATCTTGTAAACACCGTTGCGACGACGCGGCTCGCCGAAGTCGTTAAGACGAGCGCGCCGGCTGTGCTTGTGGAGATCGCTTATCACGATAATACGGAAGATGAAGCATGGATTCGAAATAACACGGCGCGGATCGCACAGAAT
This sequence comes from Acutalibacteraceae bacterium, assembly GCA_045579885.1. GTDB lineage: Bacteria > Bacillota > Clostridia > Oscillospirales > Acutalibacteraceae > Hominenteromicrobium. The sequence goes on from JAZNMV010000250.1 coordinate 19,608, forward strand.
CTCGCATTGTCTGTCTGTGAGTTTCTCGGTGAAAACTGTACGCTGTGACGGTGCTCAGAACACTCCTGTGGGGGCCGCACGTCCTTGTTTTGATCCTCGGAACCGGCGTATATCTTTCTTTTCGCGGGCGATTCATGCAGTTTTGGAGAATTCCGAAATTATTGCCCGGGGCACTTCGCGGACGCACGGCGGAAGGTGAGCATGTAACGGCATTTCAGGCGCTTTCGGCATCACTTGCGGGATCGCTCGGCACAGGAAATATCATCGGCGTTGCAGCGGCGCTTTCGGTCGGTGGACCGGGAGCGGTTGTCTGGATGTGGATCTCCGCTGTTTTCGGTATGATGACCGTTTATGCGGAAGGGTATCTCTCAGCAAAGTTCTCCGCAGCACGGTTTCCGGGAGCGACGGGATATATTCGAAAAGCACTCGGTAGACCTGCTGCGAAAATTTATGCGGCAGGTTGTGTGCTTTCTGCGCTCGGCATGGGCACAATGGCACAAACCGGTGCTGTTTCTGCGGCACTTGAGAGCATATCCGTTCCTCCGGCGGTTTCCGGAGTTTTGGTTGCGATACTGCTCGTAGTCTGTGTGCGTGGCGGACTGCAGCATGCAGTACGGGTAACGGAGAAACTGGTCCCGTTTATGGCCGGTTTGTTCCTTTTAGCGTGCGGTACAGTGCTTATTCTGCGGGCGGAGCGCATTCCCGGGGCACTTTTGCTTATGATTCAGATGGCTTTCCTGCCGAAAGCCGCCGTAGGCGGTGTGGCCGGGCTTTGGCTTGCGGTACAGATCGGTGTTTCGAGAGGCGTATTCACAAATGAGGCGGGGCTTGGCAGCGGAACCTTTGCGCTGTGTAAGGTCAAAGAGAAAAAGCCGGAAGAAGTGGGAGTGCTTGGCGCGCTGCAGGTATTCATAGACACGGTATTTCTGTGCACGGTAACAGCACTCTGTTTGTTGGTTTCTTCGGGAAGCGGGGATGGCGCAGCGTTCACTTTATCGGCGTTCTCTTCGGTTTTGGGGCGTGCGGGCAGTGCGGCGGTCTCTGTTTCTATGGCTCTTTTTGCTTTTGCTACGGTGGTTGCATGGAGCTGCTACGGCATGGATGCGCTTTCGTTTTTGGTGCCGTCAGCCGGTATTGCCGGTCGAAATATTTACATCTTTTTTGCAGCGTTGGCATGCTTTCTTGGGTGTGTTCTTTCTTTTGATGGTGTTCTCGTGTTTTGCGATGCGTTTAACGGTATTATGGCGATACCGAATATTGCGGCTTTGCTGCGGCTATCTCCTGTCATTTTTGAGGAAAATAGCGGAAAAGTTGAGATAAATTTTACAAAATTTACGCAGGTTGCAAAAAAACTGTAGATTTTTTCGCTGTGAGATGTTAAAATAAAATTGACCCGCAGGTGTAATCCTGCAATAAAAAAATTTACAGTTGCAGCTGAAAAATACAAGGAGGCAAATTTTATGAAACTTATTCTTGCAATCGTCAGCAACGATGACAGCGGTGCGGTATCCTCCGCAATGACCAGAAGCGGATTCCAGATCACAAAGCTGGCTACAACCGGTGGCTTCCTCATGGCAGGTAACACCACATTTATTTCCGGTGTCGCAGATGAGAAGGTCGATGAAGTTATCGGCATCATCGCTAAGCACTCCAGCCGCAGAACACAGGTCGTTCCGAGCACAACAACAATGGATGTTGGCATGTACTCTTCCTTCCCGGTAGAAGTTACTGTAGGCGGTTCCACCATTTTCGTTCTGAACGTCGAGCGTTTCGAAAAGGTTTAAATGCAATTTGAAAATTTTGTCGGCAATGCGGCGTTGAAATCGGCACTATCCGGTGCGTTTCTCCGCCGTCGGCTGCCGCACGCGATTATACTTGAGGGCGAGTCCGGGCTTGGTAAGCGCACACTCGCCCGTATTGTTGCGCGTGCCGCCGTATGCCGGGCACAAAACCGGGATGCCGCACCGTGCGGCGTATGTCCGTCCTGTATCCGCGCAGCGGCGGGGTCTCACCCGGATATAAGAACCGTTTCCGGCAGCGGTGCTTCCGGTGCTGTCAGTGCCAAATCGGTTGAAAATGTTCTTTCGGATGCGTATCGGCGACCGGAAGAAGCGGATGTCAGTGTATATCTGTTTTTCATTGAAAACGGTATATCGGACAATGCACAGAACAAACTGTTAAAGTTGATAGAAGAACCGCCGCCCGGCGTAATTTTTATTTTTACGGTACCGTCGGCGGATATTTTGCTGCCTACCATTCGCTCCCGTGCGCAGACCTTTACGGTGCGTGCGCCGGAAGAAAACGAAGCCGCAGCCTATGTCGAACAGAAAACCGGCATGGCGTATGATGAAGCTTTAGCGCTTGCCGCCTTGCATCGCGGCAATATCGGCAAAATGCTTTCAGATGGTGAAAACGGACGGGCTGCAAAAGCTGCCGGTCTTGCATCGGAGATCGCTTTGGCTGCAGCGGAGCGGTCGGAACATGAACTTTTGGCGGCAGCAGCCCCGCTCATTAAGGAGCGCGGTTTGTTTTTGGAAACGGCAGAGCGGCTGCAGCTTTTGTTTAGAGATGCGTGTATGCTGAAATCGGGCGTTCGTGCTGTGTCGGTCGGAACGCTTGAAACGGCCGAGAGACTCAGCAGAAGGCTGTCTCTTAAAAGTTTGATGGCGCTGTGTGATTTGACGGTGCGCTATTCGGGATATGTACAGCGCAATGCCAATATGACATTGCTTGTAACGGCGTTCTGTGCCGAAATGAGAAAGAATGCAGGACGATAACCTGCTTTTACGATAGAAGGAGGAACTGACATGGCCGAAGTGATCGGAGTCAGATTCAAAAATACGGGAAAAGTTTATTATTTCGATCCCGATGGAAAGAAAGTTGAGGCGGGCGGCTACGCTGTAGTTGAAACGGCCCGCGGTATTGAGTGCGGTGAGATCGCTATGGAAAACCGGGATGTTCCGGATGAGTCGATCGTGCAGCCGCTGAAAAAACTTATTCGTGTTGCAACGAAAGAAGATATGCGCCGCGTAGCGGAAAATGAGATCAAGGCGAAAAATGCTTTTGTTCTTTGCGAAAAGAAAATCGCGGAACGCGGTCTCGAGATGAAGCTTGTCGATGTGGAATATACATTTGACAACAGTAAGATCCTGTTCTATTTTACGGCAGACGGACGTGTGGATTTCCGAGAGCTTGTTAAGGACCTTGCCGGTATGTTCCGTACACGCATCGAGCTCAGACAGATCGGTGTAAGAGACGAAGCGAAAATGATCGGCGGTCTCGGTATTTGCGGCAGACCGTTCTGCTGCGGTTCTTTCCTTGGCGGATTCCAGCCGGTATCCATTAAGATGGCGAAAGAACAGGGCCTTTCTCTGAATCCGGTGAAAATTTCCGGTACCTGCGGCAGACTGATGTGCTGCCTGAAGTATGAGCAGGAGGCCTATCTTGACCTGCTGCGCACCACGCCGAAGGTCAATGCGATCGTTTCTACACCGGACGGTAAGGGTGTTGTTATCGACCAGAACCTGCTTACAGGTAAGCTTACGGTTCGACTCGATAAGAATCCCGATGCAGCACCGGGCATTTACAAGGTCAAGGATGTTAAAGTTATCCGCGACGGACAGATCAAGGTCAATAAAAAGGAAATCGAAGAATTTAAGAAACTCGAAGGCTAAAATTTTTGCAGAGGACTTGCTGCATATTTTCTGGGAGCTGGCGCATTTTGCGACAGCTCCCTCTGTTTTGTTTATGGTGCACGAATTCTACGTGAACCGTCGGATCGCAAATGGCGAGAAGTGTGAAAAAACGAAAGGAAATGGTTGCTTTAGATTTCATTTCCTATTGCTTTTTTTAGATTTTGTGATATTATATAGATAACAAATTTTCACGGAGGTGTCCCATTATGGCATATAAGATTACAGACGCTTGCATCAATTGCGGTGCATGTGCAGCAGGCTGCCCGGTAGAAGCTATCGCAGAGGCTGGCGATAAGCACGAGATCAACGCTGACGTTTGCATCGATTGCGGCGCTTGCGCAGATACTTGCCCGGTTGGTGCTATCGAGGCATAATTATTGCGTTGCTGAACATAAAGGGCTGCCACGTTTCGCGGCGGTCCTTTTTTCTGCTTATTT
>JAZNMV010000251.1:0-2636 GCA_045579885.1 Acutalibacteraceae bacterium
TAACAAAAGACCGTACAGATTTCTGTACGGTCTTTTTATTGATTTCTGTTTATTCCTTACTGATAAAGATCGCTCTGCCTTCTTTTCTGGGTTTAATTTTCGGGTAGTCGCCGTTGATATAGCCGAGACATACAAATACGACGGGCTGCACATCTTCCACTCCCCATTCTTTCAGCAATTCCATCATCTCCGGCTGCTCAAAAGTAGCACCCGCACGTCCGACAATGCAGCTCGACACACCTAAATCCATTGCCTCAAGCACCATATTTTCTGCAACGACAAACGCTGAACCAATACCGTTCACCGCTGCCGCAAAGGACTTATTCACACATACGATACCGAGCGCCGTACATCCGTAGAAACCACTTTTAATGGAAAGATCATCAATAATAGACGGCTGCTCTTCGGAAACGCCGCGGCCGCCCCAGTTGCGATTCTCGCAATTTGCATTGATAATGCCGATTTTTTCGATGAGTTCCGGATCGTCCAACATAACAATTTTCGAGCCCTGACCGCCTCCGGGATTCGGCGCATACAAACCGGCTTCCACGATTTTTACCAGTTTTTCTCTTTCCACACGCTGCTCGGTATATTTACGAATAGAACGGCGCACCTTCATCATTTCTAAAAGTCCCATACGCTCCTCCTGTTTTCTTCTTTTCTGTATTCATCATACCAGTAAACTGATACCTATACAAGTATGCACAAATTTGTATCTCAGTTACCTATTTGTAACTGCTTGAGTTTAGAAAACGCATACAGTATAATCTGTATATAAGTTACTTTCAGAAACCGGAGGAAAAAGTGTTGGTCTCGAAAAAAGAAATGCCCGAATGTCCCGTTGCGACTACGATACAGCTGATTGGCAGCAAATGGAAGCTTTTGATCCTGCGCAACCTCATGCAGCGCCCATGGCGTTTCAATGAGCTTCGCCGCAGCATATCCGGAGTTAGTTCTAAGGTTTTGACCGACAGTCTCCGCGCTCTTGAAGAAGACGGCATCATTACACGAACTGTTTTTGCGGAAGTTCCGCCGCACGTAGAGTATGCACTCTCCGATTTGGGAGAAACACTGCGTCCGGTACTCATGGCAATTCAAGCGTGGGGCGAAGCTTACAAAAAACAAATTCAGGACGAACTTTGATATACAGATAATTATGGTGTTTCCTTTACAGCAAAAGAGGACCGGTCAACACGATCGGTCCTCTTTATTTTATATGTCTTTCAGCATTGCACGCAGCTGTTCTATTTTCTCTTCATCTTCTGTGTATGGCTGCCGCGCCTTAACAAAGTTTCGTGAACCGCGCTTTTCGTAGGCATATCTTGGAATGAGCTGTGCGTGGAAATGATTCATCGGACCGTCGCACATCGTGCAGAGATATACACTTTCCGCTCCGTACACCTCACGGATAGCGCGCATCGCTTTTTGAGAAAAGCGGAAAATCTCTACACAAAGATCTTCCGGCAGATCCATCATATCCTTATAATGTTCTCGGCTGACGATCACAGTATGACCGGGTGCACGGGGTTGATCGACCAGTTCACATGAAAAACGTTCATTCTCAAAAAGAATCAAATCATCCGCTTCAAAAAAACAGTTTCCGTGCGCCCTGTTATAACAAGTTGGGCATACACCCATGTCTGTCAACATCGCCCCTGTCACGTTTTCCGGATCGGAAAGGATCGCCGCTTTGATCTTCGCTGTCATATATGCCGCAAAACCAAGAGCGATCTCTCCCTCTGCACACATCTCTTCACCGGATGCATATGCAGAATACGCAGCCTGCACCAAGCTTCTGTACTTTTCCGGAACATTCTTCATGCCCCACTCGCCGCCGGTCTTTTTGGAGAGCACGAGATCCTCTTTCAGGTATCCAAGCACACGGCAGAGATTCAGCGTGATATAAAGCGGGTAGTCCAGAATATCGCTTTCCGCATTCTGCACATCGAACCAGATGCTGTCGATATAATCTTTCTTTGGTACCGGCGCAAAGATTTCCGGTACCGGAGGCCCGTACAAAGCTATACCGTAGTGATTTATGATCGTGAAATGCGCACCGAGGTCCTTATCCTCGCCCTGCATCTTCTCAATATAGGCCGAAAGATCCGTTAAAACCGCTTCTTTGTGTCCGTCCGAATAATGAAACTCAAACGGCGTCGGGTATTGAAAAGGAGCGCAAACCGCTCTCCTTACAATACTGAGTTCAAAACCTTTTTTCGGGGCTTCCGAACTTAACTTTAGAAGCTCTTCTGAAAAATTTCGCTTTTCTTCAACGGTCGGGCTGTTTTCTACAACAAGGATCAGGTCGAGATCGCTTTTTTCAGGGTTCAGGCACCCCATGGCAAGAGAGCCGTGCAAATATATACCGACAAGGTTTTCACCGAATACCGTTCGGCTCATTCCAGCAAATTTTCGAAGCAAATCTTCGTAAAGCATACTATCTCCTTTTTAGATAATGAAGGGAATGCAGCCTAAGCCGCATTCCCTGTTTTCTTATTCTTCAGCGTTTTCGTTGACGAGATAATCAAGAAGTTCGTCAAGCTTACAGGTAGCTACACAGCAGAAACGGTCTGCGGCGCCGTAATAAATGTACAGTGTACCGTCTTTCTCAACGAGACCGGTCGGGAATACACAGC
>JAZNMV010000252.1:0-5674 GCA_045579885.1 Acutalibacteraceae bacterium
GGTTCGGAGGTGATCACGCGCTGTGCGAAAGATTTCTTCGTCATGCCGCTGACAGCCTTGGCTTCGCCGAGCAGCTGTACGAGTGCGGTGATGTAGTACGGGCCCATATCGAGCATCGGACCGCCGCCGCGCTTGTAGTAGAATTCCGGGTCCGGATGCCATGTTTCATGGCCGTGGCAGACCATAGCGCAGTTTGCACCGACGACATCGCCGATGATGCCGCTGTCGATGAGCTTGCGGGCTGTCTGGATACCGGCACCCATGAAGGTATCCGGTGCGCCGCCGATCTGAAGACCCTTTTCCTCTGCGAGGGAAACGAGTTCGTTGGCTTCAGCCATATCAACGCCGAGCGGCTTTTCGGAGTAAACATGCTTGCCGTGCAGCAGAGCCTGCTTTGTTACATCGTAGTGCTCGTAGGGACGGGTGAGGTTCAGGATGACTTCAACTTCGGGATCGTTGAAGGCTTCAAACATATCCTTGTAGATCTTCGGCTCGCGGACCTTAGCGCCGTTCTGAATGGCATCGCGTACATACGCTGCGCCCTTCTCTGCACGCTCCGGGATCAGATCGCATACACCGACCAGGTCGAGCTCTTTAAAGGTATGTGTGATGTTCTGCAGATAGATGCCGCTGATAGCACCGACACCAATCATAGCAACACGTACGGGTTTCATAGGTGATCACATTCCTTTCGGATGAAATTCATATTTATTTTTCCACACGGGCGAAGACTTCCGCAGCTTCACGGACGGCTTCTTCCGGGGTCAATGTACCAAAGTGTGCGCAAGCCGGCTGGAACGGCTCGATCATGCAAAGTGCAGTGTTCTCCGGCTTATCAAAACGTGCGAAAAGTGCTTTTGTATCGATAATACCGGTCTCCATCGGCAGATTGCGCTCCATATCTTTCTGCTCGCTGTAGGTGCGGCCGAGGACAGCATCGTTCATGTGGAACGCTACGAGCTTATCGATGTGCTGGGTCATCCAGAGGACATCGCCCATATCGCCGTTGTGTGAGCAGTACCAATGGTAGGAGTCAAATGCAACGCCTGCTTCTCCGCCTGCTGCGTCTGCGATTGCGACAACACCGGAGAGGGAGTGCACGAAGGGGTGCTTGCCCCAGGTGCGGATCTCGTGCGGGCCGAGGAATTCGAGGCCGTAATGTACGCCGTGTTCCGTCAAGGTGTGCGCAACTTTCTGAACGCGGTTAACGTGCCACTCGAAGTTCTCATCGAACGCACGCGGGCTCGAAGACCATACGTGGTTGTATGCATGGGTAATGCCGAGCTTTTCGGCGATGACCGCACGGCGCTCGAGCTCTTTTATAGCGGCCTCAAAAGCCTCATCGGAGAGCTCCCAGAAATAGAAGTCTGCCGGCATGGGGAGGAGACCCCACTTGAGACCGTTATCCTTCATTACAGCGGCGATTTCGGCAGCTGCCTTTTCGTCGTCAAAAACGATCTGCGGTGTGCCGATCGCCTCGATGCCGTACTTTGCGCAAAGCGGCGCAAGGGTTCGAATATCATGTTTGATATTCAGCATGGAGGTTTCCAAAGATTTGATCATTTTCAATACTCCGTTCATTCCAAAAGATAAATAAACTGCACAGACACAAGCTGTCTGCGCCAACAGTATACCATTTTTAGTTTCGTTTGTATAGCGCTGTTTTTAGTTAAATCAAATATTTTTTTGCGTTTCCTGTGCTTCAACTATGGAAGTTTTGTCTTTAATATGGTATGGTTTATTTGTATCCGGTATATGGGGTACAGGAGTTTATTTTGAAAGGAATGTACAGAGAATGACAATACAGGGCCTCAGCAAAATGGAAAAGAAGATCAGCCGATCGATCAGTCCGGAAAATTTCACAGGTGAAAAAGGCAAGGGCGGTATGTGTCCTTTGGAAGAAGGTTCCGCGAAGCGTGCGGCACGCGATCTCGGTACCGGCTGGAAGGTAAATCCGTACATTATTATTCAGCCCGGTGAGACCTTTACGATCGCCGATATTGAAGGCAGCGGTATCATCGAGCATATTTGGCTGACACCTACCGGCCGTTGGCGCAACACGATCCTCAGAATGTACTGGGACGAACAGGAACAGCCGAGCGTGGAATGCCCGATCGGAGATTTCTTCTGCATGGGCTGGAACGAATATGCACAGTTAAGTTCTCTTGCTGTCTGCGTTAATCCCGGCAGTGCATTTAACTGCTATTGGCCGATGCCGTTCAGAAAGCATGCGAAAATGACACTGACGAATATCGCGGAAGAACCCGTCACGATGTACTATCAGATCGATTATTGCCTGTGCGATGTTGCAGAGGACGAAGCCTACTTCCATGCACAGTTCCGCCGTGTAAATCCGCTGCCGTATAAGGGTGTTTATACGATTTTGGACGGTGTAAAAGGTAAGGGCAAATATGTCGGTACCTACATGGCCTGGGGCGTCAACAATAACGGCTGGTGGGGCGAAGGCGAGATCAAGTTCTATATGGATGGAGACAAGGAGTATCCCACCATCTGCGGCACCGGCACAGAGGACTATTTCTGCGGTTCGTACGATTTTGAAGACCCGAAGACACACGCAAACTATGTGGAGTTTACCACACCGTATGCCGGTTTGCATCAGGTCATCACACCGGATAAGCTGTACCGCAGCCAGTTCCGCTTCGGTATGTATCGCTGGCATATCACAGACCCGATCTATTTTGAGGAAGACCTCAAAGTGACCATTCAGGCGCTCGGCTGGCGTGAGGGCGGCCGTTATCTGCCGCTGCAGGATGATATTGCATCGGTCGCGTTCTGGTATCAGACACTGCCGACAGCAGAGTTCCCGCAGCTGCCGGATAAGGACTATTTGGAGATCATCTGATGAATATTGTAATTCGGCGGGCCGCTGAATCGGATTTTGCTGCGCTTGCAAAGCTCGGCCGTGAAGCCATGGGCTATGAAGAATCCACAGAGACACTTGTGCGGGAAAAGCTGCTGAAAGTGCTCAAAAAGGAGTACGAACGCGTTTTTGTTGCGGAGTGCAGCGGAGAAGTTGTCGGTTTCGTTCATGCGGAAGAGTACGAGGTGCTGTATTATCCTGCGATGGTCAATATTCTCGGCCTCGCTGTTGATGAGGCGCATCGCAGACTCGGAATTGCCGGGAAGCTGATGCAAGCCGTGGAAGATTGGGCAAGAGAAAACGGTATCACGGAAATTCGCCTGAATTCCGGTATATCCCGAACGGGTGCACACGAGTTCTACCGAAAAATCGGTTTCGATGACGAGAAAGAACAGAAGCGCTTTTTGAAAACACTAAAATAAACTGAATTTTGGGAGGAAAAACACAATGGAAATGAATATGGAAATTCTGCAGGCGATTCTTGACGCATATGCTTACGAGGTCGTTTTTGTGGACAGAGAGCACATTGTACGGTTTTTAAATAAAGCTGCAAAGAAGAGATACGGGGATGTCGTAAAAATCGGCAACAGTATCTTCAACTGCCACAACGAGCGTGCAAAGGTGAAAATCGAAGAGTTTCTTGCACGTGCGGATGCCGGTGAAGAGGGCGAAATGTTCGAAACGCTGAACGGTTCCACCGGTGAGCGCGAGTTTTTTGTTCCCGTGCGTGATGTTTCCGGTAAGGTCATCGGTTATTTTGAACGCCATGAAAATGCATGGACGAGAGAAAATCCGGACGAGCCGGTCGTGATTCATCCGATTTACTGATACATAAGAAAAGGACCTTATCCCGGAAAAGGGGTAAGGTCCTATTTTTTTGGATAGGATCAGAACTCAAAATCTGCGTTCATGAATTCTGCGATGAGATCAACAGTTGCATTAATATCATCGGTGTTTACAATAGCGTGCGGGCCGTGTGTGTAGCGTGTAACGACGGAGAAACCGATGGTCTTTACGCCGCCGCCGACGAGATTCATCTCACCGGCATCCGTGCCGCCGATACAGATGACATCTTTCTGGTAAGGAATATCTTTCGCTTTGCAAAGCTCAACGGATTTGCTGACAAGATATTCGTCGCTGATAGAGCAGGTGTCGGAAATCTTGATCGCGGCACCTTTGCCGAGTGTGTTGCTGCCGGGGAAATCACCCGGACGGTCTGCTGCGGGGGTAACATCCACAGCAACGCCGATATCGGGTAAAATGCGCTGTGCGGTAACACGACCGCCGCGTGTGCCGACCTCTTCCTGTACGGTAAAGGTGAGGTAGACATCGTTTTTCGGCTTATAGCCGATTTTTTCCATAGCCTTGAGCTGCATATAGCATCCGACACGGTCGTCGATTGCCTTGGCGGTCACGTACGGACCGGAGAGTTCTTCGTACGGACCTTCGAATACGGCGACGTCGCCGACATCAACCAGCTTGCGGACTTCTTCGCCGGAAGAAAGGCCGATGTCGATATAGCAGGGCGCATATTTTCCGGGACCGGACATGCTCAGCTTATCGGGCTGTACGGTGGCGGAAACAATGCCGAGTGTACCGTTTCTGAAACGTACACGGCTCTGATATGTTGTGAAAGTGAAGCAGGTACCGAGCTCTTTAAAGAGAATACGTCCGTCTTCTTCGATTTTAATGACCTGCAGGCCGATCTCATCGGTATGTGCAGCGAACTGAATGCGCTTTTTGTTTTCGCCCGTACCTTTGAAGAAAGCAATCACGCTGCCGTTCGGGTCGGTCATCAGTTCATCGGCTTTGCCGCTGAGCTTTTCACGGATATAGGCTGCAACAGCGGTCTCATAGCCGCTTACACCGTGCAGCTGGGTAAGTTCCTTAAACATTTCCATAGCGGTGTTTCCTTTCTGCGGTGGGAAATCAGATTTCTGCCATTACAGCAGCAATGTCTGCGCACAGTGCTTCGACATTTTCGTCCTTTGTGGCCCAGCTTGTTGCAAAGCGAATGGCTGTGTGGGTGTCGTTCACAAGAGCCCATGCGGAATAAGTGTACTTTTCACCGAGCTTCTTAAGTGCAGTGTTCGGGAAGATGGGGAACTGCTGGTTTGTCGGAGAATCGGCAAAGAAATCACAGCCGGCCTTTTTGCAGGCATCCGCAATACGGAAAGCCTGTGTTACAGCCTTTTCACAGATTTTGAAGTACAGGTTATCTGTGAAAAGCGTATCGAACTGGATGCCGAGCAGACGACCCTTAGCCATCATGCCGCCGCGCTGCTTGATGTGATAGCGGAAATCGGTTTTGAGTTCCGGATTGGTGATGACGACAGCTTCACCGAGCAGAGCGCCGCACTTTGTGCCGCCGATGTAGAAAACATCGGTATACTCGCACAGATCATGCAGGGTAACATCGTTTGCCGGTGCTGTCAGGCCGTAGCCGAGACGTGCGCCGTCGAGGAAAAGGTAAAGACCGCAGCGGTCGCAGGCTTCGCGCAGTGCTTTGAGTTCTGCCTTTGTGTACAGACCGCCGTTTTCCGTCGGATGGGAAATGTAAACGAGCTTCGGCTGAACGATGTGCTCGAAAGCGGCATCGTTTATGTGAGCGATGTGTGCGGCTTCGACCTGTGCGGCGTTGATCTTGCCGTCCGGTGTAGAGGGCAGAGCAAGTACTTTGTGGCCGGTAGCTTCAACAGCACCGGTCTCGTGTACATGAATATGACCGGTATCTGCACTCAGCGCACCCTGGTGCGGACGCAGAATGGAAGCGATAACGGTAGCGTTTGCCTG
>JAZNMV010000253.1:0-4867 GCA_045579885.1 Acutalibacteraceae bacterium
GGCATAGCTTGCCGAAAACAGCATAACGAGACCAAACGCCATCAAAACAAGAATGATGAACAGCATTGGCATATCGAGACCAAGACCCAAGGTAAAAATACGGTAACGAATACGCTGGCGGCGCAGAACACGCCGGGTAGAAGCAGATGCTGCTTCATCCGCAGGAATACTTCTGAGACCGCGAGTCGTCACTCTTCTTGTCTGTGCCATTGCTTATGACCTCCTTTTTTCAGTAGTATAGGCTGAACCGTACCGATTTACACAGTACTCAGCATCCGAAATAAACAAGCAGTACCGCCGCAGCGCAAACCGCAAGCGTAACACCGCTGAACACAACACAAACTTTGTTTTCCTTCCATCCGCACATTTCGAAATGATGGTGGATGGGTGCCATCTTAAAAATACGCTTGCCGTGTGTAAGTTTAAAATAGCTGACCTGCATAACCACGGAAACGATCTCTGCAATGTAAATAATACCCATCAGCGGCAGCAGGATCGGCATATTGATACCGAACGCCAAAGCACATACAACACCGCCGAGGAACAGGGAACCTGTGTCCCCCATGAAAACCTTGGCCGGATTTGCATTCCAGAACAGGAAGCCGATTAACGCGCCAACCATAGCAGCAGCAAAAACCGACAGACCGCTCATTTTAAGCATCATGGCAATTACGGAAAACGCCAGACACACAACAAGTGTAACGGAACTGTTCAGACCGTCCAGTCCGTCTGTAAAATTAACTGCATTGACCATGCCCACAATAAGCAGTGCCGCAAGGATGTAGTAAAATACACCGAGGTCAACGAGACCGACAAACGGGATCAGTGTTTCCGTTGTGCTGCCGGCCAAAGAAACGGAAAACAGATATGCACCGGAAATAATAAACTGAAGTACCAGCTTCTGAATCTCTGTAAGGCCGAGATTGCGATGCTTCTTAATACTGATGTAGTCATCCATAAAGCCGATAAGGCAAAAACCTGCCGCCATCAGCGCACCGCCCAGAATCTTCACGATCATGAGCTGATTTTCCGCGCCGCTGTGCATCCAGAGAAAAGCTACACAGATGATTGCTGCGGCATAGCCGCCGATCAGAAACATCAAACCGCCCATTGTAGGGGTTCCCTGCTTGGAAGCGTGCCATGTCGGGCCTTCTTCACGGATCGTCTGCCCGAATTTCAGTCTGCGCAGAAACGGGATCATAAACTTTCCGAGTATACCCGTAATAACTGCTGCAATAACAACAGCGACACAACATAAAGTAATATCCATAATTTATAACTATCCTTTCATCTACCCTCTGCACAGATTATCCCGCAGCCTCAACGCCGCCGGAAGTAACAAAGGAAACCTTAATAACGGAACCCTTCTTTACCTTTGTTCCGGGAGCAATATCCTGTCCCTGTGCATAACCGGCGTTGGTATTGCCTGTTATGACCACCTGTACATCGGCCAGCATTGCATACCATTCGCAGGAATCCAAATTATGTCCCACAAAATCAGGAACTTCCGCGTAATCCTCAGCGTTCGGATCCTGTGTATAAAGCACAACATAGCCTTCCTTCGGGATCGGTGCACCCGGAGACGGAACCTGTGTATAGACGAGCTGATTATCCTCGTTCTCGCCCTCATAACCGGAAACCGCATAGCCGAAACCTGCCTCGCGGAGGATCTGCTTTGCCTCACCGATCGTACGGTTAACAACATTCGGTGTTCTTTCTGCAAGGTTTTCGAACTCTTCCTCTGTATACTGCGGGTCTATGCCGAGATACGGCAGGATCTCCTCCATGATCGCAGCGAAGATCGGACCGGCCTGCTGACCGCCGGAAACATATCCGGTCTGCGGTTCATCATAGAAAACCAGCAGTGCGTATTGCGGATTATCCGCCGGTGCATAACCGCCGTAAGATACGATATGCTGCATCCCGCGGTCAATACCCTGCGCAAGTTCCTGCTGACGCAGCGCAACCTTTTCGGATGTACCGGTCTTACCCGCTACGCGGTATCCGGCAACATAGCCGTTCTTACCGCTTTCGCTCGTCGCATTTCGCAGCAGAATCTGTGTTACGCGCTCGGAAACATCTTCTGAAATAACCTGACGTTTATAAGTAGTATCTGTAGTATAAACAATATTGCCTTCGCTGTCCAGCATACGGTCCACTACATGGGGCTGAACGAGATAGCCTCCGTTTGCCACGGCACACATAGCCGTACACATCTGCAGCGGTGTAATAGAGAAGTTCTGACCGAAAGATTCCGTCGCAAGCTCCGTTAAATTCAGCTGATCAGCCGTGTAGTAAAGGCTGCCCGATTCACCCGGCAGATCCACACCGGTCTTTTCCGTAAATCCGAAAGCCTCAAAATAGTTAAAAAATCTGTATCTGCCGAGATTCTGTCCCAGCCAGATCATATACGGGTTGCAGGAATTGCAGACACCGTCGACAAGTGTTTCCGTACCGTGACCGGGTTCACGTACCCAGCAGTGGATCGGGTCTACGTCAGGTCGGTGGAAATCCCAAAAACCTTCACACGTATACGTGGAACTTTCTGTAGCGATACCTTCTTCAAGCGCCATCGAAGCCGTGATCATCTTGAAAACGGAACCGGGATAGTACGTATCACTGACCGCTTTATTTCGCCACTGCTTATTCTGCGCCTGTGCATAATATTCATCATAGAGCGTTTCATTAAGCTCCAGGATATCCTCCGTTGAGAGGCGTTCGAAAGCGTCAAGTTCCTCACGGATTTCAGCTTCTTCCTCCGCATTGTCTGCAATGCTCAGCTGATATTCGAGTGTATTAAGTGCTTTTTGCTCTTCCTCCAAACGGCGCGCGATCTCTTTCTCCACAAGCTCGGGAATAGCCGCTTCCGCCTTTTCGGAGATCGTAAACGGATCATTCGGATCATAGTCGCCTTTTGTGGACAGCGCTATAATCGCACCGGTGTTTACGTCCATAACAATCGCCGTGCCGCCCTCAGCCGCATCATACGCTTCAAGACCGATCTCCAAATGCTTTTCTACGATACTCTGCACCGTTTCGTCGATCGTTAATACGAGATCATATCCGTCGGAAGCTTCTATATACTGCTCGTACTGGAACGGCATATCCGTACCTGCAGCATTTTTTGCCGTAACCAAACGGCCGGTCGTACCGGAAAGCTCTTCCTCGTACTGTGCTTCAATACCGGCAAGGCCCTGATTATCGGTACCTGTAAAACCAAGCACCGTAGAAGCGGTGCTGCCGTACGGATAGTAACGCTTATAGTCTTCAAGCAGAATGACGCCGCGCTTGATCTTTTTCTCCTCCAGCATTTGGAGGATCTCATCGCGTGCATCCGTTTCCACCTTACGTTTCACATAGGTGAAATAACTGTTCTGCTGCGTTTTGCTGTATACCGAATCATAATCCAAGCCGAGAATCTGCGAAAGGCCCTCTGCAATTTTGGCTGCATCGCCCTCTTTGATATAGTTCGGCTCGATCGCGACCGTCCACACGCTGGCACTCTGTGCAAGCACCTTTGTACCGGATGCGTCGTAGATCGTACCGCGCATCGGCGACAATTCAGTAGTGATCAAGCTCTGGTCGATCGCCTTGGAGCGCAGCTCTTCACCGCGGACAAGCTGCCAGCGGATCAGATTTCCTATGACAATACCGAAGCCGACAAGGATCATGATCGATGTCAGAACCACGGTTCTTTTCCACATTTTCGAGTTATGGGAGTCAGCCATCCGCCGTCCCTGCCTTTCTGTACTCAAAACAAAACTTTTCCGTATACCGAAAAATGAGAGTTAAGATATACTCTCAACTCTCCTCTCCCCAAGTCTTCCGTTTCCGGTATCCGCATGACTCATTTGTATTCTTGTGTTTACCGCATTATGAGAAGATCGAACGCAGTGAATTCCAAGCCTGCTGCAGCAGACCCGGCTGTTCATTTTTCTGCAAAACAGAACCCGTATCATCATGTGCAAGATGGATATACGTTGTCTGCCCCTCCGTAACCTTCTCCATACCGAGACGGTCACGTACATAGGTTTCGATCTCATTTGTATTCATCATAGCCGCCGCCTGCATTTCAAGCTGAACAGCCAAGCTCTTCTGCTCGGTAAGCTGGTTGTTGACCGAATTGATTTCTGCGGTCAGCTCAGTAAGCTGAACCTGACCGAAAACAATAGCACCGACCGCGCCAAGTACAACCATGATCATACAAAGACTGACTACCGCACGCAGTGCATTTGCATTACGGCGATGGCTGCGTCTGAGCTGACGCTCGTCGATCTCAATTACTTTTGCTTTACTGCGCGGCTGCGCAGTACGTACGGGAGCTTCCGTCGACCGTACCGGTCGTTCAAAGGCTGCAAAATCATACGCACTGGACGTATTGCCTAAAGCCATTCCCGTTCCTCCTTCTTTCAAACTTTCTTTTTTATCTCTTCAAATCTGTTGTTTACAATTCTGCATAGGCGATCTTTTCGATCACACGGAGCCGTGCACTGCGTGCGCGGGGATTCTCCTTGAGCTCCGCCTCACTGGGTGCCAGACCCTTTTTATAAATCAATCTGCCCTGCGGTTTCTTTCCACAGACACAAACCGGAAAATCTTTCGGACAAGTACATCCCGTACACCAAGCATTCATCTGTTGTTTGACAATACGGTCTTCAAGCGAATGGAATGTTATAACGGAAAGTCTTCCGCCCGGCTTCAAGAGTGAAAACGCTGCTTCCAGACCAAGCTTCAACACATCGAGTTCCTGATTTACCGCTATGCGAAGCGCCTGAAATGTTTTACGTGCCGGATGGCCCTCCGCACGGCGCACTGCCGCCGGAACGCTCTCGCGAATGATCTCCGCAAGCTCAAGCGTTGTCTCTAT
>JAZNMV010000254.1:0-8078 GCA_045579885.1 Acutalibacteraceae bacterium
GGGTATACTGTAATCACAAAAGAAAACAAGGAGGACTAAAATATGTCTGCTATTCATATCAACAAAAACAATTTCACAAATGAGGTCATGCACAGTGAAAAGACTGTTCTTCTGGACTTTTGGGCACCGTGGTGCGGCCCCTGCCGTATGGTATCTCCTATTGTGGATGAAATCGCCGCAGAGCGTACCGATATCAAAGTCGGAAAGATCAATGTAGATGAAGAACCCGAACTGGCGGCACAGTTTAGTGTTATGAGTATTCCGACTCTGGTCGTTATGAAAAACGGAAAAATTACAAATCAGGCAATGGGAGCAAGACCAAAGGCCATGATCCTGTCTCTGTTGTAAGGAGGAACATTATGGGTATATTCAATTTACACAAGCAGCCTAATATCAACGACGGCGTAAAGCGTTTCCATGGCAGCCCCGATGCCGTTCTCTTGGATGTTCGCACCGAAGAGGAATATCTTATGGGACATATTCCGGGAAGCCGAAACATCCCGCTTCACACTATTGACAATGTGGAAGATATGGTAGAAAATAAAAATACTAAGTTGTATGTTTACTGCCGATCCGGCGCACGCAGCCGGCAGGCAGTTAATATACTGGAAGAACTTGGATACACAAACGCCATAAATATCGGTGGTATTACTTCTTATTCAGGAAAGGTGGAAAGATAACATGAAAGTTGTGATCGTAGGCGGCGTAGCAGGCGGTGCAACAGCCGCAGCCAGAATCCGCAGATTGGATGAACAAGCTGAGATCGTCGTATTCGAGCGCTCCGGTCATATTTCCTACGCTAACTGCGGTCTGCCTTATTATATCGGTGATATGATCACCGATCCCGAAGATCTGACACTGCAGACACCGGAAAGCTTTTGGAAGCGGTTTCGGATCACTATGAAGGTACACCATGAAGTTATCGCCATTCATTCGGACAGAAAAACCGTCTCTGTCCGCAGCTTAGAAACGGGAGAAATTTTTGAAGAAGACTACGATAAGCTGATCCTTTCGCCCGGGGCGAAGCCTACGCGTCCGGCTCTCCCCGGTATAGATTCGGAAAAAATTTTCACTCTGCGCACGGTCGAAGATACCTTCCGTATCAAGGATCATATCCGTGAACACCTTCCGAAGTCCGCCGTCATGGTGGGCGGCGGCTTTATCGGATTAGAGCTTGCTGAAAATCTCCGTGCACTCGGCATGGAAGTAACGATTCTTGAAATGGGACCGCAGCTTATGAGCCCATTTGACGCGGATATGGCGTCATTCATCCACAGTGAACTCCGCAAACACAACATCACGCTGATGCTGTCTACCGCTGCAGAAGGGTTTGAAACCAGCCCCGACGGTATACGTGTTTTGCTGAAGAATAAACAGCCGATTCAAGCTGATATGGTCATCCTTTCGATCGGTGTTACCCCGGACACAAAGCTCGCAAAAGAAGCAGGTCTGGAACTTGGCGTTCGCGGCAGTATTCTTGTCAACGAAAGAATGGAGACCTCCGTGCCGGATATATACGCCGTGGGAGATGCCGTACAGGTAGAGCATTTTGTAACTAAGGAAAACACGCTGATCTCCCTTGCAGGCCCCGCTAACAAGCAGGGACGCAT
Source organism: Acutalibacteraceae bacterium (assembly GCA_045579885.1). Lineage (GTDB taxonomy): Bacteria > Bacillota > Clostridia > Oscillospirales > Acutalibacteraceae > Hominenteromicrobium. The sequence goes on from JAZNMV010000254.1 coordinate 1,611, forward strand.
CGCCGCAGACAACATTTGCGGCAGCAATAGCCGATATAACGGATCTCAGGGCAGCAGTGTGATCAAAATTTTTGATCTGACGGCAGCCGTGACCGGCATCAACGAAACGGTCGCCCGAAAGGCTGGTATCCACACGGATTCGGTTGTTCTTTCTCCCATGAGTCATGCAGGATATTATCCCGGCGGCAAAGTGATGACGATGAAAGTCGTCTTTGAAAAAGGCACATACCGTTTACTCGGTGCGCAGATCATAGGTTATGACGGTGTGGATAAGCGCATCGATGTACTGGCAACGGCAATGCGTGCCGGAATGAAAGCGACAGAACTTAAAGATCTTGACTTAGCTTATGCACCGCCGTATTCCTCCGCTAAGGATCCTGTAAACATGGCAGGATTTATGATCGACAATATCGAAAAAGGTGTGCTGAAACAGTGGCATTTGGAGGATGTGGAAACCCTACCGCACGACGGAAGCGTAACACTGCTCGATACCCGTACCGAACAGGAATATGTCAGAGGTCACATAGATGGATTTTTAAACATTCCGGTAGATGAGCTCCGTGAGCGATTGTCCGAAATAGAAAAAGGAAAACCGGTCTATGTGATCTGCCAAAGCGGTCTGCGCAGCTATATTGCGACCCGTATTTTGGAGGGCAGCGGATATGAAGCCTACAATTTCTCCGGTGGCTTCCGTTTCTATGACGCTGTAATGCATGACCGTACACTGACTGAAACCGCTTTTGCCTGCGGCATGGATAAATAACATACATAAACATAAAATGTCCGCCGTGTATTACAATCGGCGGACATTCTTTATTTTTCTTCTATTTCTTCAAGTTTTTCCGCATCTGTGATCTCAACGGTACCGCGGGACAGTCTGACCATACCCTCATTTTGGAAATACCGCAGCATACGGGTAATCACCTCTCGCTGCGATCCCAAATGGTTTGCAATGGTTTCATGTGTGATCTTCAGCATATTTGTTTCCTCGATTGCCGCTTCTTCAAGCAGAAACGCCGCAACACGTTTATCGAGACTCTTCCACATAACCTGCTCAATGATCCACATGGCATCGGAAAGACGGGTAGCCATCAGCTCGCTTGTATAATTTGCGAGCGCTGCGGATTCATCCATAATGCTGCGGAAAACTTCCGGCGGAATGATCCAAAGCTCCGTATCTTTTTCCGCTTCGATCGTGATCTCAAACTGGATGGAATTCATAATGCAGGATGCGGAAAGCAGGCATATATCGCGCTCAAAAAGGCGGTAGATCGTGATCTCGCGCCCTTCTGCCGAATTGATATATGCGCGAAGCTGACCGGAGCGGAGCAGCAGGAGTCCTGTGCAATCCACACTTCCGTTATGAATGATCTTACCTTTCTCTACCGACCACGGCGAAGCTACACTTTGTATTTCATTCTGCTGCGCTGCCGTCAGCTTATTCCATACCGGAAAATACTCATGGATCTCCATATAATTCACTCCTTTCCGTACACAATTAAATAAAAGGATTGAAATATCTGCCGTTCAGGAAGGTGATCAGAAGCGAAACCGCCATCAGCGCTGTACATGCTGCAATGCCGACCACATCCATTTTGGAAAATTTTCTTCCCGAATACCAAGTCCGCTTTGCACCCTTGCCGAAACCGCGCAGCTCCATAGCATTGGAAATCGTTTCGATTCTCTCCATCGAAGACAAAATCAATGGGATCAAAATCGTACTGGCTGCCTTCAAACGTTTTACGAGGCTTGCCTTTTTGCTCATTTCCGTACCGCGGGCCTGCTGCGCCAGAGAAATGTCTCTATATTCTCTCTGAATATCGGGAATATAGCGCAGGGCAAGAGCAACCGCATAGCTGATTTTATAGCTGACACCGATACGGCTTAAAGACGATGCGAACTCGGAAGGATTCGTAGTACAGACAAACAGAAGCACGATCGGGATCGTGCAGGTCGTCTTTAGGATCACGTTCAAATGATAGAATAGCTGCTCCGCAGTGACAACATACGGCCCAAACAGCTTAAAGAGTACGGTTTGCGTACCGTAAATGGACGTGCCGTGATCCGGGCTGAACAGGAAAATCAGAACATTGTTCAGCACGATATAAACAAACATAAGACCCAGCATGAAAGAAATGTCTTTCACCTTGAGTTTGGCGCTGCGAAACAGAACAAAGGAAACAACAGTCATCGCGAGAAGCAGCGGTGTGTAAAAACTTGTCATTGCCGCAACGCTCCATGTGATCAGACAAATCAGCTTGCATGCACCGGTCAGGCGGTGGATATGCGAGGGTCTGTCGATGTAGTTAAACAGATTGATCATACACGCACCTCCCTGTCTCTTGCAATAAAGCGCCGTGTGAATTCCTCCGGATCCAAAACGCCGCACAAAGCAGACAAATGGTACAGCGAAGTTTCTTTAAGATGCGCCTGTTCCACAATATCCGGAGAATTCAGCACCTCTGCCGCTGTCTTATCTGCGATAACTTCACCGGCATGAAAAACAATGGCACGGGGTGTATATTCCAGCATCAAATGCATGTCGTGTGTAATAAGCACGACAGTGACCCCCTGTCGGTTCAGCTCGCTCAGGAAATCCATGATCTCGGTATAATGTTTTAGATCCTGACCGGCAGTAGGTTCATCAAGCAGGATCATTGCGGGATTCAGTGCCAAAATAGAAGCGATCGTAACACGTTTTTTCTGTCCGTAGCTCAAAGCCGATACCGGCCAGTTTCTGAACGGGTACAAGCCGCAGACCTTCAGCGTTTCTTCCACACGCGGACGGATCTCTTCTTCGGATATACCGCGGTTGCGCAGACCGAGTGCCACCTCGTCAAAAATCTTTGTTTTGGAGATCATCTGGTTCGGGTTCTGCATTACGTAGCCGATGTGATCGGCTCGTTCTTTAATGGAAAGCGTGTTCAGATCCACACCGTTCAGCTCTAAAACACCGCTCTGCGCTTTCTCAAATCCGCATACAACTTTGGAGAATGTGGATTTGCCTGCACCGTTTGTACCGACAATACTGACCATTTCGCCTTTGTGGATAACAGCATCTACCCCATGCAGCGCATGATGACCGCCCTCGTATGTAAAATCGATATTTTCTGCACGGAGCAGGATCTCCCCAGCGGGAATTTCCTGCGGCACCGGCTGCTTATTAAACCATGTTCTGACTTTTTCTTTCTGTGTATCGGACAGCGTAAGCTTCGGCAAAAAGGACGGATGCATTTCCGGAGTCAGCTCAACACCCGCATATTTCAGTGCCGTAACGTACAATGGTTCACGAATGCCCATTTCGGGCAGCAAATCAGCACAGAGCAGCGCATCGGGATCGCCGTCGTACCGAATCCTGCCTTCGCCCATAACCACGATGCGGTCTACAGGCCGATAGAGAACATCTTCTACACGGTGCTCGATGATGATCACAGCGCAGCCTGTGCGTTTCTGAATATCATCGATCAAGGCGATCGCCTGCTTACCCGTGGCAGGGTCCAGATTTGCGAGCGGTTCATCAAACAGCAGAACATCGACCTGACCGACCATAACGCCGCCCAAGCCTACACGCTGCTTCTGACCGCCGGAGATCTCATGCGGTGCATGCTTTAAAACCTGCTTTACATCCACAAGCTCCGCGACCCGCTCTACTTCCCGGCGCATCTCCTCTATTGGAATACAATCGTTTTCAAGTGCAAAGGCAATATCCTCCGCAACGGTCAAACCGATAAACTGTCCGTCTGAATCCTGCAGAACGGTCCCTACGATCTTAGACAGGCCAAAAAGGCCCAGCTCCGACGCAGGTTTGCCGCCGACCGTCAAGCTTCCCGTTGCTTTTCCGGGATAAGAACCGGGCACCAAACCGTTGATGCAGTGTGCCAGCGTGGATTTTCCGCAGCCGGACGGACCGGCAATCAGAACCTTCTCACCCTTATGAATCTTCAGGTTTATATCATAAAGTGTGGGTTCCGCCTGCGCGGTATACTGAAAACCGAAATTCTCAAAAGAAACGATCACTTCTCTATCCAATGGGGCTTCCTCCTAATAACAAAGGCAGGAGGCCGTCGAAAAAGTATTTTCTCCCGCCTCAAAGGATTTCATCCTTTCTTCGAAAGCATGAAATCCTAACTGATTTATGCGCGAAAGACAACCCTGACGGTTTTCTTTCACACTATCTTTCCCTCCGAAATCTTTGGCTCGAAGGTTTATCAACAAGCTAAAAGGCAGGCACTTCGGCCTGCCTTTGAACGCATTTGAAAATTACTCTTTAGTCAGGCTGCCGGCCTTGGTCTTGGTTGCTGCATATGCAATGCACAGAAGGCTGCCGACAATAGCGGTAGTAACTGCATTGGATGCGAAGGATACGAGGCCCTGCAGGAATACCTTATCGACCGGTTCGCTGTACATGAGGATGTCGAGAACGGATGCGACCAGGATCCAGCTGATAGCATGGGATACGACCTGAGCAATATTGAACTTAACAAGACCCTTCTTGCCAAGCTCTGCCTCGTTCATCTTCAGTCCCTTTGCAGCCAGACCGGTGAGCAGACCGAATACTGCGGAAGCAAAGACCCAGCTCCACCAAATGCCCCAGCCAAAGCTGAAGTCGATGAGTGCGTGACCGATGAGACCGATGAGTGCGCCTGCGATCGGACCGTAAACAGCGGACATAAATGCCAGCAGACCGTACTGAACACAGATGTTAACGTTCGGGATCGGGCTCGGGATAGCTACGAAGCGGCCGAGGACGAAGAACAGAGCAGCGCCGATGCCGATCGCAACGATCGTTTTAACAGAGAATTTTTTCATGATTTCTACCTCCAAAATATACAAATACCTTGTACTCCCTTATTATAAAACAAAGTACCGAAAAGTCAATCCGAACTTGGTCGAAAATCCGTATATTATCGGGATATTTACAGTATGGAGCAAACCGCTTGCAATGCGGAACCGCACACTATATAATCAAAACAAAGAAACTTGACCCCGTTACATAAAGAGAGGAAAACCATGAGTTTGAAACTTGATCTCGATATCGAACAATTTTGGAAAGACGATGAACTCGCGCATAAAGATAACTGCTTTTCATCCGCTGCACCGCAGGTCGCACTCGGCATACGCATGAGCCATGAATGTGTTTTCTCGGAGCTCGGTGTTGAAGGGCACCCGTGGGATCCCATTGACCCGATTCGACAGGTGGAACTTAACAAGCGCTACAACGATAAAGCCGAAAAAATCGTCGGCCGTCGTTTACTGCCTGAAAAATACGAATTGCCCGAAGAACGTTTTCCCGAAACAAAACGAATCGGCGAGATATTCGGCAGCCGCTACGAGTATATCAACCACAGCGAATGGCTGCACCGCTGCTGTGAAACCTTCGAAGATATCGAAAAGATGCTCGACCGCGTTGAAAAGCTGGATATCCGCTCGTTCATGCTGCCCGAAAACTGGGAAAAGGAGAAAAAACGAATCTTTGAAGAGACCGGCCGCTGTCCCTCGCCTATGCGGCACATCCGTGGCCCCGTTACGCTGGCCTGTTCACTCGTCGGCGAAGAGAATCTCATTTTCCTCATCCTGGACGAGCCCGAGCTCGCCGCACGCTTCTCCTCCGTGATTACGAATGTCATCCTCAAAATGGGCGATATCATGGACGAAGAAGCCGGTATCACACCCGAAGACAGGGGAAATTACGGTTTCTCCTTCGCGGACGACAACTGCTGTCTCTTAAACCCCGAGATGTATGAGCTGTTCGGTTATCCCGTACTGCGCGATGTGTTCGCACACTTTGCACCCGGCTAACACGACTCGCGCTATCAGCACTCCGACAGCGCCATGGGGCATCTGCTGCCCATCCTCGGTCGCCTTGACCTGAACGGCGTGAATTTCGGACCGACTGTTTTGATTCCTGAAATACGCAAATATCTCCCAAATGCACGCATCGACGGCTGTTTGGCGCCTTTTACTTTCATGCGCAATGAAAAAGAGGAGATCATCCGGCAGGTCCTGCGCGACTGTGAAGATGCCCGTGCTGCGGGACGCGGCGTCAATATCTCCACCGCCGGCTCCATCAACGACGGCAGCTCTCTCGAAAGCATGCGTCTCATCATGGCACTCATTCAAAATTACGGAAGATACTAAAAACAGTGAAGCCGTGAGGAATAATCCTCACGGCTTCGTTTGTTTTATAAGAATCAGATTACTTCGAAGAACATCAGGCGGCCTGCACCGATGACGACCGGGAATGCATACTCGGTCGGTTCGGGGATAACGGAAGTCGCGTCACCCTTCATTGCCGGCTGCGGCAGCATAAGCTTCTCGGTATAAACTCTGCCTGTCTCGAGGTCGCGGATGCCGCTGCATTCGCCGCGAACAATAACTTCGACGGACTCATGCATCGGGCGGTAGGACTGGATAGCATAGCGGTTGTTATCGTATGCAAAGAAGTTGTACTTCGGATTTGCAGCCATG
>JAZNMV010000255.1:0-8347 GCA_045579885.1 Acutalibacteraceae bacterium
GAACGATGATACCAAGGGTCTGTTCAGTTTCGGCCCCACCACGCAGCAGAAGCGTGAGGGCGCGGCACTGAAGGCCATGGGCGGCATGTTCAAGGAAGCCATTAAGGCTGCTAAGACCGGCGAGGTCTCCGAGGATGCTGCAGCCAAAGTTGCTGATGCGATGAATAAGGTTGACGATGCTGCTACAAGCGGCCTTGCAAAGTACAGCCGACTTGCTGACGAAGCAGAAGCCAAGATCTAAGGAGATGTTATTACCGTGAAAAAGATAATTGCATTGCTGCTTGCCGCGGTGTTCCTGCTAAGTTTTGCGGCTTGCGGAAAGAATGAACCCGAAACCCCATCCGCTCCGGAATCTTCCGGTACTGAAAGCTCTGCAGCGGAACCTGAATCAGCTGCGGAACCGGAAGAAGAGCCGTTGGCTTACCAGTTTACTCAGTTCGCCAACGCTAAGATCACGATTGTCGGCGCAGAATTTTTCAAGGATGACTGGGACGATGATATGCTGCGTATCTATCTTGATTACACCAACACCGGTGACAGTGCCTGCGGTCAGTATAGTGGGTCTCTGTGGTTCAAGAGTGCAACTCAGGATGGCGAAGAACTACATCGTGACTTTTTATCCCCTGAGGATGAATGTAACATCCCCGAAGATCTGGTGTATGATTGTCCCACACAGCCCGGTTGTACTTCTCGCCAGACCATTCTGTTCCCGTGTAATCCGGACGGTGGATTGATAGAAGTTTCCTGCTATCTTATGATCGGCAGCTGGGTCTTTGAGGACGATCAGGTTGATTGTTTTAACTTTACGATCGATCCTAAAAATATGATGGGTGCACCGAAACCGCTGGAAATGCCTGCGATCACGGAACCTACCTATGCGGCCGGTCTGCCTACCTCCGGAAGCATAGATTATCCGATTCCGTGCGATGTTTCCATTGACGGCTGTGAGCTGACTAAGGGCGGAGAGGGAGAAGATATTCTTCGTGTTAAGCTGACTGTTACGAACAACGGTGAAGAAGCGGATACACCGGTGTCGCTCACAAACGGTATCGAAGCTTATCAGGATGGACTGGGTCTGCTTTGGTACAATCAGTGGAATATCGCAGAAGAAATTGACGGCGATGTAGCTTATGAAGAATATCTGGAGCCCGGCGAGACGGTACAGTGCAATGCACTGTTCGAGCTGCGTAACGATCACCCTGTTGAAATTGTTTGTGAGTCGCTGAACTTTGAAACACGCCTTGGTACCTGCATCGATATAAAGCAGGCTGTAGAAGCGCTCAAATTAGCGGAACAGGCAGCAGCGGATGCGGCTACAGAAGCGGAAAAAGAAGCAAGACAGGTTTTAGTCGGTACCTGGCTGCAGCGTGACAGTGACTGGGAAGATACTTATACCTTTAACGCTGACGGCAGCGGTCTGCTTGTCAGCGGTCCGGAATACTCCTTCACATATGCAATTAGTGGTGATACTCTGACACTCACATACGGACCGGATGATGAGGAAGAATTTACTTTATCCGTAGATGGCGATGTAATGACCCTGATCAATATGTGGGATGAAGAGCTGGTGCTTGATAAGCAGGCCGCTGAAGCTCCCGAAGCTGAGGAAGAATCTTCTGAAGCAGAGCCGGAGGTTTCCAAGGAGCCGGTAGAATCCGAGGCTGAAGAAGAGAACCTGCTTGAGGTACTGCTTGTCGGTAAGACATGGAGTGAGGAAGAAAGCGGTTACTTTGAAACATTCACATTCAATAAAAATGGCACAGGCAGCTATAGCTTTATTGACGGTGAGAAATATGAGTATGATTTCACTTATGAAGTAACTGACAACTATGTTGACATCGAATATGATGATGGCGATGTTGGCTCTTTCTCCTTCAGATTCGATGAAAGCGGAACTACGATGTATGTCAATTATGACGGTTCGTATGAAATCGTCTTTACAGTACAGTAAACAATAGCACACACTGCAGATTGTTCAGTGTATGGGGCGAGGAGTAGATTGCTCCTCGCCCTAATGAATATAAGGAGAGATTATATGAAAAGAATACTCAGTTTTCTTTTGATACTCTTGCTTTTGGTATCGGGATTAAGCGCATGCACAAAGTTTCCGGACGAAGAAGAAAGTGCGACTGAACCGGCAATACAGGACATATCTCAAAATGCTGAGAATAGTCCTGTAGCTGAGAACGAGGTTGTTTCGTCCATTGAGAGTAGTGCGGTTTCTCTGCCGGAGGATGCAACGATAAATCAACCCGCGAAAGAATCAGTAGCCGATGATAAGTTGGCGGACTTAGAAGTGCTGCCGGAAACTATTCCGCTTTACAAATATTCGGAGTTCATCTCAGATGATGATGCGGACGGTATTTTACTTTCGGAGTATGCGTATACCTACATCACAGTTCCGGCAGAGGTGGCTGATCAGTACCCTGATGCAGCCTGTACGGTCGAAGAATATACCGGTATGCTTCAGCGAACTGTCGGTGACGAAAGAGAGAATATGACCGCAAACGCTAAGGAAGCGAGAGCACAAGACCCGGAGAATTTCATCGTCTATTCCACCGCGCTCGATGTACTTGTACGAAGGGCAGACAGTACTGCGTTCAGTTTTTTGGAACAATACAGTGCAAACAACGGAACAGAGACAAGCGAGATTCGCTATAACGCGATCAATATAGATACTGCATCCGGTGAATATTTAAAACTGAGCGATGTTATTGAAAATATGGATATGCTTCCACAGCTTGTACTGCGGGAACTTGAAAAGATATGCTTTGATATTTTGCCATCGGTCTCAGAACTGGAAGATTATTTTCTGAATACACCGGAAGCTGATATGGACTGGTCGCTGGACAGCAACGGTGTGACGTTCTATTTTGGAGTGGATCAGTTTGAATATTTGGGTGGTACCACAGTTACATTGCTGTTTGAAGCAAATGAGGGGTTGTATTCGAAAAAATATACACAGGCACCGGAGAGCTATATGGTTGAACTTCCACAGGATATTCCGTTTTATTTTGATATGAACAAAGACGGTGTGGCTGAATCGGTTTCTTTCTCCGTATGGTTCGACGGTGAGAGTGGACAGTATGTGGATTTCGGTATATACTCGAGTGAAGATGGCGTGTATTATTATGAAGAGTATGCTTCCGAACGAATATATCCGTTCTTTCTGAGAACACCATCCGGACATTTTGTTTCCGTTCTGTGTGAAAACTATGAAGCCGGAGAATGCATTGCAACGGTCAAGACGTTCCTGATCGAAAGCGGAGATATTTTGTTGGTCAACGAGATAAACGGCGCTTCAGTTTACACGGACGGAAATACACTGCTGATTTCCGGAAATCCTGAGAATCTTATTAATTCCTTGGAATGAGAAGCGGGTTGTAATTTATTCGAGATCGGGGTATAATCAATAGCGAAATTTCTCGTCCGGAGACGATACTGATTTTACTAAAAGACAGGGGATTATTTTTATGCCGGAGCATCCGATTCCGCCACTCTGTAACGAAAACTCAAGAATACTGATTCTCGGCAGCTTTCCGTCTGTTAAGTCCCGTGAGGCGAAGTTTTTCTACGGACATCCGCAGAACCGTTTCTGGAAGGTATTAGCGGCGGTATTTGAAGATGCATTGCCGCAGACAACAGAGGAAAAACGCGGGTTTTTACTTAATCATGGGATCGCACTGTGGGATGTAATCGCATCATGTGAGATAGAAGGCAGTTCCGACAGTTCGATTCGGAATGTAGTTCCAAATGATCTTTCGGTGATTTTGCGAAATGCAGATATTCAGAGGATATTCCTGAACGGAAGAACGACGAAAAAGTATTTTGAGAGATATATCAGAAATTCGATTGAGATTGAAGCGGTATGTCTGCCTTCGACATCGCCTGCAAATGCGGCTTTTTCGTTGGAAAGACTGATAACTGCATGGAAGATAATTTTGTAAAATATAAAAAGGATGTCTGCTTATAATTTGCAAACATCCTTTTGTTTTATTCTTTGTAGATGAAATGATGCACTTCTCCGGAAGGCTTTTGCAGAAGCTCCCGGCACTGCTCAGGGTAGATGAGCAGATCTTTTGTGTCTGACAAAGGAACCCAGTGAAAGTTGATCGTAAAATCACGGCCTTCCAGATGTTCTTTTGCAGTGAATACACCGGAAAGCGGCGTGTGATCATCTATGATCTCAATATCATAATACAGACAGATCTGATGGCAGGGTTTATCGCCCCACGGAAAGAAAACCTCAGCGACCCAGCGCAGTGCGCCGACACGGATGTCGGCTCCGATTTCTTCGCGAAATTCTCGGACAAGTGTTTCAGCATTGGTTTCGCCGAAAGTAACATGACCGCCGGGGAAGGCATATCCCGGATCATTGGTCGGTTTTTGAAGCAGTACACAATTGTTTTGAATGCAGACGCCGGCTACACGGTAACTAAAAACGTAATCATCGGTTTTAAATAGAATATCTGACATATTGTACCTCATAAAAAATCAGACAGGGCAGAAGGCTGCGATATATTTCATGTAAAAACAAGAAAGACACTCGATTGAGTGTCTTTCTTGTGGTGCAGGTAACAGGACTTGAACCTGCATGAACTTGCATTCATATGGACCTGAACCATACGCGTCTGCCAATTCCGCCATACCTGCATATTGTGTTTTCGCTCGGCTCTCGCCTGACGACTTGTACATTATAGCACCGGTGTTTGGATTTGTCAACATATATTTTGTTTTTTCATCAAAAAACTTTTTAGTCAAGCTGTTCTGTTACTCGGTAGCACAGAGTCATCATGCTGTCGGTCAGATGAACGTTTTCAACGATAGTGTCTTTATACTTCATGTTAATATCGAACTGACTGAAATTCCAGTAGTTTCGAATACCCAAAGCATAAAGTTCATCGGCAACAGATTCTACAGCGCTGCGCGGTACACATAGAATAGCCATAAGGGGTTTGTGTATGGAATAGAATGCACGAAGATTAGAATAGGAGTACACCTGGGTTCCTGCAATCTGTGTATCTATAATACGATCGTTCGTATCGAAAATACCGCAAAGCTCAAAACCGGCAAAATTATTGGTTATATGAGTAGCGATTGCTTTGCCGAGGTTGCCTGCACCGATCAGAATACATTTGTGGGAACGGTCAATGCCGAGGATGCTGCCGATTTCCATGCGCAGCTGATGAACTGCATAACCGTAACCCTGCTGACCGTAACCGCCGAAACAATTGAAATCCTGACGAACCTGAGATGCTGTAAAACCCATCTTTTCCGCAAGTTCCTTGGAAGATACGCGCAGAATGCCGCGACGGTCCAGTTCTTTAAGAAAATGATAATAGCGGGGCATACGACGAATGACGGACATGGATATGTACTGTTTCTTCTGCATATGAGCAGCCTCGCTTTCCTATAGTGAAATCCTATGATAAAGTTTAACATATTCCTTTCGCGAAATCAAGTCTTTTGTTAATCCATTGGAAAATGTGATGAAAAAAGAGTACATCGAAAAAAACAATGTACTCTTTTTGGATGGATCAGAGAAGTTCTTCGAGTCTGTCTCGAACGGCAAGAAGGAATTCTTCGGTGCCGACTTTTTGAATATTGTCGAGTGTAGACATAGCTGCAAGGTCTCCGGTCATGACGCCCTCTTCAATTGTGCGGATCGTAGCCTTTTCAAGTTTATCTGCGAAATCCATGAGTTCGGGAAGTTTATCAAGTTCTCCGCGCTTTCTGAGCGCACCTGTCCATGCAAACAGAGTGGCGACGGAGTTTGTGGAAGTCTTTTCGCCTTTAAGATGTTTGTAATAATGACGCTGAACGGTGCCGTGTGCAGCTTCATACTCATAAACACCGTCAGGAGAAACAAGTACAGAAGTCATCATGGCAAGGCTGCCGTAAGCTGTAGCAACCATGTCACTCATAACATCGCCGTCATAATTCTTGCATGCCCAAATATAACCGCCTTCGCTGCGTACAACGCGTGCAACAGCGTCATCAATCAAGGTATAGAAGTATTCGATGCCAAGTGCCTCAAATCTTTCCTTGTATTCGTTATCGTATATTTCATGAAATACGTCTTTGAAGCGATGATCGTAGGTTTTGGAGATCGTGTCTTTGGTCGCAAACCACAGATCCTGCTTTGTGCTCAATGCATAGTTGAAGCAGGCACGGGCGAAGCTTTCAATACTCTTATCAATATTATGAAGTCCCTGAATAATGCCCTGTGTACCAAACTCGTGAATCGTTTTGCGCTCCTCAGTGCCGTCTTCTTTAGTGATAACAAGTTCTGCCTTAGCGTTTGCGGGAACGGCCATCTCAACATTCTTATAAACGTCGCCGTAAGCGTGACGGGCGATTGTGATCGGCTTTGTCCAATTCGGAATGAAAGGAGTAATACCCTTTACGAGGATCGGAGCACGGAAAACGGTACCGTCCAGGATTGCGCGAATTGTGCCGTTCGGAGATTTCCACATCTCTTTTAATTTATATTCTTCGACACGGGCGGCATTTGGCGTAATGGTTGCACACTTTACAGCAACACCGTATTTCTTGGTAGCTTCTGCGGAATCGACGGTGACCTGATCGTTAGTCTCATCACGGTACGGAAGACCGAGATCATAGTACTCTGTTTTAAGGTCTATGTAAGGAAGAAGCAATGTGTCCTTGATCATCTTCCAGATAATACGGGTCATTTCATCACCGTCCATTTCAACGAGCGGTGTGGTCATTGAAATTTTTTTGAATTCACTCATGGCACGGATACTCCTTTTTGGGATTATTTGGAAAGAGACTTTGTGTAATTCAGCAGACCGCCTTCGATAACCATAGCACGTTCACGGTCAGACATCATCGGAATTACTTCCATTTCGATGTTTTTGGTTTCGTTTCGAAGGATGATCGGACTGTTATTGGCTAACGCAGACCGGATATTCGGGAGAGTCAGAACATCCATCTGGTCGATGCAGTCATAATCCGCTTCATTCTTAAACTTCAGTGCAAGAATACCTGCATTTGCGAGGTTTGCGCAGTGGATTCTTGCATAGGATTTTGCAACGACCGCTTTAATGCCGAGATAGAGCGGTACAAGCGCTGCATGCTCACGGGAAGAACCCTGGCCGTAGTTGGAACCACCGATGATAATGCCGGAACCTTCCTTTTTGCAGCGGTCGGGAAAAGCTTTATCGCAAACCGTAAAGCAGAAATTGGAAAGATACGGAATATTGGAGCGGTACGGCAGAATTTTTGCACCGGCCGGCATAATGTGGTCTGTTGTGATGTTATCACCGACCTTCAGAATTGCTTTTGTTGTAATCGTATTAGGGAGCGGCTTTGCAATCGGGAACGGCTTAATGTTCGGACCGCGAAGGATATCAACGGTTTCGGAGAGATAATCCGGTACAGGCTCAATAATCATATTATCGTTGATAAGGAATGCCTCGGGCATTTCGATTTTTTCCCATCCTTCAAGCGTGCGGGGATCTGTGAACACACCGGTCAATGCCGATGCTGCTGCGGTTTCAGGGCTAACGAGGTAGACCTGACCGTCTGCAGTGCCGCTGCGGCCTTCAAAGTTTCTGTTGAAGGTACGGAGAGAAACACCGGCAGAGTTCGGGGACTGTCCCATACCGATACACGGGCCGCAGGCGCATTCCAAAATTCTTGCGCCGCTTGCGATGATATCGGCCAAAGCTCCGTTTTTAGCAAGCATGTTGTATACCTGTTTGGAGCCCGGTGCGATCGAAAGGCTCACAGAAGGATGTACGGTTTTGCCCTTCAAAATAGCGGCTACACGCATAAGATCGAGATAAGAGGAATTGGTACAGGAGCCGATGCACACCTGATCGACCTTAATATCGGATAGTGCGGATACAGGTTTTACTGCATCCGGACTGTGCGGGCATGCTGCCAGAGGTTCGAGCGCAGAAAGATTGATTTCAATAATTTCATCATATACTGCGTCATCATCCGACCGGAGTTCGATCCAATCGGCTTCGCGGCCCTGTGCCTTAAGAAAAGCACGTGTAATATCATCGGAAGGGAAGATGGAAGTTGTTGCACCGAGCTCTGTGCCCATGTTCGTAATGGTAGCACGCTCCGGGACGGTCAGTGTACGTATACCTTCACCGCCGTATTCAATGATTTTGCCGACACCGCCCTTAACGCTCATGCGACGCAGGACTTCAAGGATGATATCTTTAGCGGAGACCCAAGGAGAAAGTGCCCCGGTGAGAATAATCTTAGTCATAGTCGGCATGGTAATATGATATTCGCCGCCGCCCATTGCCACTGCAACATCCAGACCACCGGCACCGAATGCCAGCATACCAATGCCGCCGCCGGTGGG
>JAZNMV010000256.1:0-4589 GCA_045579885.1 Acutalibacteraceae bacterium
TCGCGGCTTGCCTTACGCATAATGTTGCGGACGTTATCGGTATGTGCGAAAATTGCGTTTGCCTGGGACTCCGGAACATCTTCCATGAGCTTCGGGTTAACGCCTTCGAGACGGACGTAGCAAGCGCCCTGCTCGAGGTACATTTCGTTCTGGTCCTTCTCCCACTGTTCGACACGTCTCATGTCTTCGTCGCTTCTGTACTTCGCGGCGATCTTCATGTTCGGCTCGTCGAGATAATGAACGATAACGTTGGAAGCGCCCAATTTGTAGCACTCTTCCGCGAAGATCGGTGTGAAGTATGCGCCCTCAATGGCAGCTTCAACGAGAACCGGCTGACCCGGCTGTACGTTCAGGCCGACACGAGCGAGTGTGTAAGCGTACTTTCTTTTCATTGCTTCGAGATTCATAGATTTTGCCTCTTTTCATTATGTATATGACCGGAGGCGATTCATATCAGCCGATTCCCCTCAGGCGGTATGTACCCTTTGTACATGCCTGCCGCACGATGCGGCTTTACTCAGCTAAATCGCCCCGACCTATACATTGTACTCTTGTGTAGAAAATTCGTCAAGTCTATTTGAAATTTTTGTGCAAAGTTTGTTGTGGGGGAAGCCTCCCTCTGATGAGGGTCGATTCCCCCGTATGGCGGGGGAAATGTCGGCGTAGCCGACAAAAGGGGGCCGCCTCCGGCGAGGAGGGTGGATTTTGCGAAGCAAAAGACGGAAGGAGAGAAATATGCTCGGGGTCGCTCTCTCCCCCAGTCAGCCTGACGGCTGCCAGCCCCCTCGTCAGAGGGGGCTATAGGCTTCGTTCAGCGGGCGGATGATATCCGCCCCTACGGGTATTGATTCGAGCTTATTTCCTGTTCGTAGGGGCGATTATCAATCGCCCGTGAAAATTACATTGTGTTTCGATGTATTATCTGCTATACTAAATTTATATATGTGCGGTCGAAGGGGCCGCCGAATATGAGCTTTAGAAAAAGGTTTGAGTTGTATGTATAAGATCATAAAGAAAATCAAATTAAACGATACGGTCACGCGTATGGACGTAGAAGCGCCGCTCATCGCAAAGAAGGCGAAGCCGGGTCAGTTCATCATCCTGCGTGCCGAAGAAAACGGCGAGCGCATCCCGCTCACAGTCGCGGGGTACGATCGGGAAAACGGTACGGTCACGGTCATTTTCCAGATCGTCGGCGCCACAACTTTAAAGCTGAACGAACTGAACGAGGGAGATTTTATCCCTGATTTCGTCGGCCCGCTCGGCGTGCCCACAAAGATAGAGGGGCTCAAAAAGGTCTGCGTCATCGGCGGCGGTGTCGGCTGCGCCATCGCGCTGCCCGTTGCAAAGGCGCTTCATGAAAACGGCGCCGAGGTCACGTCCATCGTCGGTTTCAGAAACCGGGATCTCGTGATTTTGGAAGAGGAATTCCGCGCCTGCTCGAAAAGCTTTACCCTCATGACGGACGACGGCTCTGCGGGCGAAAAGGGCAATGTTACAGCGCCTCTCAAGGCGATTTTAGAAAGCGGCGAGCGCTTCGACGAAGTCATCGCCATCGGCCCGCTCGTTATGATGAAGTTCGTCTCGCTCACAACGAAGGAATTTGATCAGAAAACCACCGTCTCCATGAACCCCATCATGGTAGACGGCACCGGCATGTGCGGCGGCTGCCGCCTGACTGTCGGCGGAGAGATGAAATTCGCGTGTGTGGACGGCCCCGATTTCGACGGACATTTAGTCGATTTCGACGAGGCCATGAGCCGCGCCGCAAGCTACAAAGCATTCGAACGCCACGCGTTCGATGCGCACTGCAATCTGATGCAGAAGGAGGTCGAGTGATATGCCGAATATGAGTCTCAAAAAAGTTCCCATGCCCACGCAGGATCCGCTCGTCCGCAGAAATAATTTCAGCGAAGTTGCGCTCGGCTACACGGCGGAGGAAGCCGTGGAAGAAGCAAAGCGCTGCTTAAACTGTAAGCATAAGCCCTGTGTTTCGGGCTGCCCGGTCGGCATCGATATCCCGGCCTTTATCGAGAAAATCGCGAACGAAGAGTTCGAAGCGGCGTATGAGATCATCGCGAAAAGCTCCTCGCTGCCCGCTGTGTGCGGCAGAGTCTGCCCGCAGGAGACCCAGTGCGAGGGCAAATGTGTGCGCGGATCAAAGGGCGAGCCGGTCGCGATCGGCCGACTCGAGCGCTTCGCTGCGGATTACCACAACGCACACGCCACGGTGAAGACGGCCTGTCCGCCGAAGAACGGACACAAGGTCGCCGTGATCGGCTCCGGCCCCGCGGGACTTGCCTGCGCCGGTGAGCTTGCAAACCGCGGCTATGAAGTCACCGTTTTTGAAGCACTCCACCTCGCGGGCGGTGTGCTTGTCTACGGCATTCCGGAGTTCCGTCTCCCGAAAGCCATCGTACAGAAAGAGATCGAAAACCTCAAAGCGCTCGGCGTGAAGATCGAAACGAACATGGTCATCGGCCGCGTTCTCACGGTCGAAGAGCTGAAGACCGAGTACGGTTTCGAAGCCGTGTTCATCGGCACGGGTGCCGGCCTGCCGCGCTTTATGAATATCCCCGGCGAAAATCTCAAGGGCGTGTACTCCGCAAACGAGTTCTTAACACGCAGCAATCTGATGAAAGCGTACCTTGAAAATTCCACAACGCCCATCCAGCGTGGCAAAAATGTCGCGGTCGTCGGCGGCGGCAACGTCGCGATGGATGCCGCCCGTACCGCAAAGCGCCTCGGTGCCGAGAACGTGTATATTATCTACCGCCGCGGCATGGCGGAGCTGCCCGCGCGCCGCGAGGAGGTGGAGCATGCCGAAGAAGAGGGCATTATCTTTAAGACTCTCACAAATCCCGTGGAGCTTCTCCCGAACGATTGCACCGACCCAAAAGACCCGAACTTCGGCTGGGTCGGCAGTGTGAAGTGCGTGGAGATGACACTCGGCGAGCCGGATGCCTCCGGCAGACGAAGTCCCGTTGTGAAGGAAAACAGCGAATTTATCATCCCGATGGACTGCGTCATCATGGCGCTCGGCACTTCCCCGAACCCGCTCATCAAGCAGACCACCCCCGGCCTTGCAACTCGCCGCCGCGGCGAGATCGAAGCCGATGAAACCGGCCTTACATCCATAGAAGGCGTGTTCGCCGGCGGCGATGCCGTAACCGGCGCTGCAACGGTTATCCTCGCGATGGGAGCAGGCAAGACTGCCGCCGAGGCGATAGACAGTTATATTCGCACTTCGTGCGAGTGATATTGTGCTTCGCACAGTTATATTCGCTTACGCGAGCCAAGCCTCCCTCTGATGAGGGAGGTGGCAAAAATCTTTGATTTTTGACGGAGGGAGAGACTGTGAAAGATTACAATAAAGCCAATATCCCTCTTGCAAAATCATTGAGGAAAAACATGACTCCGTGGGAACGAAAACTGTGGTACGAGTTTTTGCGAGGTTATCCAATACGGTTTCAAAGACAAAAAGCCATTGGTAATTATATTGCGGATTTTTATTGTGCAAAGGCTCGACTGATTGTTGAGCTCGACGGAGGCGGACATTATACCACAGAACAGGTGGAAAAGGATAATCTGCGCACAAAAGAGCTTTCTGCAATGAATTTATCGGTAGTGAGAATATCTAATTTAGATATTGACCGGAATTTCAGAAGTGTCTGTGAATATATAGACTTGATCGTACGAAAGTCTCTCCCTCAGTCAGCTGCGCTGACAGCTCCCTCATCAGAGGGAGCCGAAGAACCAAAATATACTTAAAGGAGTACCCGCTATGAAAAAAGTTCTGCTGCTCGGCGATTCCATTCGCATGGGCTATGATGATTATGTAAAAGAAATGTTAGAGGGTAAATGCGAAGTGTATTACGATGCCGAGGATAACGGCCGCTTTGCCGCTTACACCCTTTGGCAGATGAACCAGATGTTCAGAAAGTACGGCCCGTTCGATGTTGTCCATTGGAACAACGGCTACTGGGATATGAACGTGGAAGCACCGATGAAGACGGCGCTGTATCCTGTGGAGGAGTACAGCTATCTGCTCCGCCGTATCGTGCGTGAAATTCGCGCAAACGGCGCGAAGGTCATCTTCGCTTTAACGACGCCCATCGCCGAGACCGGCACCGCAGCCGATAACACAGGCACCGGTGCGCTCAGCATCAGCTATAACGATGCGTGGGTCAGAGCCTACAACGAAGCGGCGCTGAAAGTAATGGAAGAGGAAAACGTTCCCGTGAACGACCTCTACACGCTCATGAAGCAGGACGAAAACTGCTATAAGTGCGAAGATAAGCTCCACCTCACCGAAGAAGGCTACCGCCTCTGCGCAAAGCAGGCTGTGGAGATGATTCTCAACGAAATTGAGGGATAATTGCTCAAACCAAGTACGCCTCCCTCTGATGAGGGAGGTGGCTCGCCAAAGGCGAGACGGAGGGAGAGAACGAATAGCGCACGACTTTTTTCTCTCCCTCAGTCTTTTGCTTCGCAAAATCCAGCTCCCTCATCAGAGGGAGCCGAAAAAGTGCGGCATCAGCCGTAAAAATGCAGCGGTTTCTCTCGGCGGAGAATATGCAGAGCTGACG
>JAZNMV010000257.1:0-3968 GCA_045579885.1 Acutalibacteraceae bacterium
GGTAATCGAGCCCGTCCCCGGGGATGAACGAACGCGCCACAAGTGTGTCAATGTGCAGATAGATGCCTTTTTCCTTAAGCTTTGCCGCTAAATAATCAAAGCGGTCGAGACCTTCCGGATGAAATTTACGCGAGCTGCCGCTGTCATAATCAAGCAGCGGTGCTTCCTTGGAGCATGCCCAGCTTAACGGCGTCTCATTTATGACATTATCCGCCGCATGCATGCGAATGACGTTCACACCCATACTTGCAAAACGCGCCGCCATTTTCTCTGCCGTTTCATGATCCGGCATGTTGGAACGCGAGGCAATATTAAAACCGAAGAATTTGGCGCGTGTGCCGTCTTCAAAATACATGTGCCCGTTTCTTGCCGTAACAAAGCCATGCTTTCCTGCCGGTGCATCCAGCAGATGCGAAAAATTCAGCGCACCCGTATTCGGCTCGGCTTTATGTATTCTGATATTTTGGATCATTTCCCAATTTCCCCTTTCCCAAACCTTCGCGCAGCAAGACCTTCATTGATTTCCGGCAGATGCTTCTCAATATCCATAAACGGAAGCAAAAGAAGATACGCGCCGGCTAAGACAATATCAAACAGATAAAACGCTGTTGTCATAAATGTGATGACCTGCTGCGTCGGTGTTACACCGACTACATCCACAAAACCCATCCGCAAAACCGTCGATTCAAATCCGCCCGCAAAAGGTGCGTAAATAATCGCCTGCAGTGCGCCGATCACCGATACGCCCATTAAGCCCTCAAGGCGCAGACCGCTTTTATATTCCACGCTGTCAAAAGCATAACAGAACAGCGTTGCCGTAATATACGCATTCGGCAAATATCCCATCTGTCGGATAAATCCGCCGGTCATCGCTGTAACCGGATTCCCCGGGGCGATCCAACCGATCACGCTGCCCAAAAGAACCATGGCGTAACCCACAAAACTAACATTGCGTATGCCGAATTTCTTCGATAACGGATAAATCGCGAAGGCGCCGACGCCGAGCGGAACACCGGTTACGACCTGATATACCGTAAACATCAGCGGATTTTCGTCACCGCCAAGCAGATATTTGATATAGAAATACAGTACATTGCCGCCTTTGAAATTATCAACAATGCCGCCGAGCGTTGTTAATATCAAAAAGATAATGTAATAGCGATTCGTAAGCAGCGCTTTCAGCTGCTTGACAAGCGAAATATCTACAAGCACATTTTCCGCCTGTATTTCAGCAACATCCTCGATCACGCGCTCTTTGGTGTAGTAATATTCCAGAAGCAGAAGCGGGATCGCGACCACGGACAACGCGATCAGCAGATAAGCATATCCGTTTATATCGTGTTCAAGCCACATCGGTAAAACCACCATATTGATCACCATGCCGATAACGATACCGGAAATCAGCGTCCAGCTCATCTGTCGGATGAATTTTACCCTTGCCTTCTCTGCCGGGTCACGCGTCGTCAGAGAACAAATATTGTCACGGAATACGATAAAATAGCACGAACCTACGGTATGATAACAAATCAGCAGGAAAAAGAAATAATACCAGTAGCCGTCGCCTAAAGCTCCCCCTGTGAAAAGAAAGATCGCCGCACCGACTATGATACTGACGAAACCAAAGATTAGATGCCACGGACGTGTTCTGCCTTGACGGCAATCAGTACGCTGCATCAGCCAACCGTTCAAAAGACCGGTCAGCATACCGAGAATTTTCGCCGCCGTCATCACGATCTCATACACGCCGCCCATATACCGAATCATTTCGATATTTCCCGCACCATACATCGCGCCGGTCTGCTGCGTAAAGAATTTTTCCACCAGTGCCGCCACTGTATTTACAACAAAAATCAAACCGAGTGGGCCGATCAAATGACCGAGTATCAATTCCTTTTTCGTCATCGTGCGGCTCCGCACGCGGCTGTCCATGATCCTGCGGTCAAATAGACCGCCGTGCAGCAGCTTATGCTTTTCTTTCATATCGGATGCCCCCAATTGTTTCTGTTCTCAGTTAAATTATAGCACCGCCTCTTTTTCTGTTATTTCAAAATAAGGCTTCGTATTTCAAAATATGATACACATATTAAACCTGTTATGCTATAATTTTGAAGTTGGAGGTGTTATTATGGATCCTATGGCACTCGGGCGTTCCTATTTTCTGACGACCGGTTTTTTTGTGACCGTACTTAAAAACGGAAAGCCGGTTTATTCCTCGCTCTCAGAATTACTCGGCTACCGCACAGACGGCGAATGGAATTCCATGCCGCTTGAGGACAGCCCATGTTTTTGCAGCGCGTCTGCGAACAGCCTCTTTGGTCTGATCCATATGAAAAACACGGATTTTGTCTGTGTTTTGGGTCCGGTGTTTACACTGCCGCTATCGGATATACTTTTAGAGCAAACCATGGAAATGCTGCAGCTCCCTATCGAATACCGGGATAAGTTGTATGAGGCACTCTGCCGGGCTCCGACTGTCTCACCGAATCAGCTCGCAAAGCATATTTCTCTGCTGCATTTGATACTGAACGGAGAAGAGCTGCCGCCGGAGAAGATTTACCACAGCAGCCTTGCGCTTCCCAAGGAACCTGATATTCCACGCCGCATAAATAAACTGGAAACCGAAACACTGCACAACTCATACATATATGAAGTCACAATGTATCAGCACGTCCGCGAGGGCAGCGTTGACCAACTCAATCAATTTTTCAACAGTAATGAACATATAAAGCTCAACGAAGGCGCGATGGCTGCTTCGCCGCTGCGTCATGCAAAAAATATTTTCATCACGGCAACAGCACGCACCGGCTTTATCGGCGCTATCCCGGGTGGGTTGGATATGGAAAAAGCGTATCAGATGATGGATGACTATATTCGAAAATGCGAACAGCTCGACACGGTCGAAGATGTGGTTCGCCTGCAGTACGCCATGGTCACGGATTTTTGTCGGCGCACAGGCGAATCTAAGCGTCCGGATACGATATCCTCGGAAATCTGGCAATGCATGAATTACATCCGCTCGCATGTATATCACCCGGTAACACTTGAGGATCTCGCAAAAGAAATTGACCGCAGCACATCCTACGTCAGAAAACACTTTCTGAAAGAGATCGGCACGACCGTCGGAAAATTCATCACACACAGTAAATTGGAAGAATCAAAAACACTTCTCATTTATTCGACCAAAAGTCTTGCAGACATCAGCTTTGACCTCTGCTTCTCGAGTCAATCTTACTTTCAAAGGCTGTTTAAGCAGGAATACGGCACCACTCCGGCCCGTTTCAGGAAACAAGGCAGGGTCATTTAGCTCAACTGAAAACTACACAAAAAGCCCCTGAACTCATTACGGTTCAGGGGCTCGTTAATTCAATTAGTAAAGCTTTGCGTCTGCTGTGAGGCGATTCTTTTGATGCGGATACGCTAAGAGCTTTTCTTTCTCTGAAAACAGTTGAAAAAAGCGGCCATTCCCTGTATACTTACGTTATACTTTTAAAAATACAACGGAGGCTATTATGAATCTCAAAAAAATTCTCGCTGTAACACTTTCTTTACTGATACTCCTCAGTACCGCTGCATGCGGCGCGGCTGTTGACAATGCAGGATCCGCAGCTGAAAGCAGCACATCCGCACCTGCCGAAGCAGAGGAAGTTTCGTCCAAAGCACCCGAAGAGTCCGCTGTCGAAAGCACCGAAGAAACACCCGAAGAGTCTGCAGAAGCATTCTCTGTTACTGTGACCGATCATGCCGGTCGTGAAGTTACCGTTACAAAGCTTTCCGAAAAACTGGTCAGCGGCTACTACATCTCCACTTCGCTTGTCATCGGTCTTGGTCTCGAGGATAAGCTGGTGGGTATTGAGGCTAAAGCGGCTTCCAGACCGATCTACGCTCTTGCCGCTCCGGAACTTCTTGAGCTCCCGAATGTCGGTACAGCCAAGGAGTTTAATCTTGAAGGCTGCATTGCACTTGAACCG
>JAZNMV010000258.1:0-9199 GCA_045579885.1 Acutalibacteraceae bacterium
CGCGATGTTTAACCATCCGGATTTCAGTAAGACCGATTTTTCTTATATGCGCACAGGCATTATGGCCGGTGCAAATTGCCCGGCAGATCTTATGCGCCGCGCAGCCGATGAAATGAACATGCGTCAGACCATCTCGGTGTACGGTCAGACCGAAGCTTCTCCCGGCTGTACTATGGGTGAAGTTAACGAAGATATTGACCACCGTGTTGAGACGGTCGGCAGTGCGTTCCCGGGTGTTGAGTGCAAGATCATCGATCCTGAAACCGGCGAAGAGCTACCCGACGGCGAGAGCGGTGAGTTTGTTGCACGCGGTTTCAACATTATGAAGGGTTATTATAAAATGCCGGAAGCGACCGCACAGGCGATCGATGCCGAAGGCTGGCTCCATTCCGGTGATATCTGCTGCCGTACACCGGACGGCTACTACAAGGTCACTGGCAGACTCAAGGACATGATCATTCGCGGCGGTGAAAATCTCTACCCGCGTGAGATCGAAGAATTCTACCTCACGAACCCGAAGGTACGCGACGTACAGGTCGTCGGTGTGCCCGATGAGCGTTACGGCGAAGAGTGCTGTGCATGGATCATTCTGCATAAGGGTGAAACGGCGGATGAGGAAGAAATGAAAGCGTTCGGCAATGCTTCGATCGCACGTCATAAGGTTCCGCGCTATTTCGTCTTTGTAAATGAATTCCCGATGAATGCAGCGGGTAAGATCCTGAAGTACAAGATGCGCGATGAATCTGCTGAAATGCTTGGTTTGAAAAAGTAAAATGCTAAGGAAACGAGACTTTTGGGAAGTGATCTTAAAGTCTCGTTTTTTGCATATATGTACGTGATTTCAAGACTTTTCCGTGTGATTTGTTGACGCTTCCAAACAAAAACGCTATAATGAATTTTAAGTGAAACGGAAAATCTGAAAGGAGTATCCATAATGCATTCAATAGATAAAAAGTATGAAGCGCTGTTTTCTCCGTGGAAAATCGGCAACGTTGAGATCAAGAACCGCATTGTTATGTGTCCTATGGGCGGCACATCTCTGTTTGGCTGGTTCGAGCTTGGCGGCTGCCATTTCGATAAGGAAGCAGCAAAACTGTTTTTGGAACGTGCGAACAATAACGTAGGTCTTATCATCCCCGGTATTGCACCGCTGCGCGACACCTTCTGGGGCAAGTGGCTCTGGCAGAACCCGAAGATGTTTGAAGAACTTAAAGATTTCATGGATGAGATCCATAAGACCGGCGCGAAGCTTTTCGTTCAGCTCACAGCCGGTATGGGCCGTTCCTGGGCGATCACAGAGCTTGTAGCACCGCTGCACAAGAATAAGATCACCCGTGCGATCGTAAAGCCGATCATCGACACTTCCCATGAGCTTGCATGTCCGAGCCCGCAGCCGGCACGCTGGGCACCCGATATCACCTGTCCGGAGATGACCGTGGAGCAGATCCATGAGATTATTGAGGCGTTCGCAAAGACTGCAAAGCTGTGCCGTGATGCCGGTGTTGACGGTGTAGAAGTTCATGCTGTGCATGAGGGTTATCTGCTCGACCAGTTTGCGATCGAATTTTTCAACAAGCGTCAGGACGAATACGGCGGAAGCTTTGAAAACCGCTACCGTTTTGCGGCGGAGGTTGTCCGTGCTATTAAGGAAGCCTGCGGTGAGGATTACCCGGTTTCTCTGCGCTATTCCGTAGAGTCCAAGATGAAGGGCTTCTGCGTTGGCGCAATGCCCGGTGAAGAATACACAGAAGTTGGCAGAAATATGGAGGAATCCGAGAAAGCAGCAAAGTATCTGCAGGATGCGGGTTACGATATGCTTAATGCCGATAACGGTACATATGACTCCTGGTACTGGGCACATCCGCCGATGTACATGCCGGAAAACTGCAATCTCGAGGATGTAGCACACATCAAGAAGTTCGTGGATATCCCGGTCGTCTGCGCAGGCAGAATGGATGCCGAGGTCGGCGCACAGGCTGTTGCGGACGGACGTATCGATGCAGTCGGCGTCGCACGTCAGTTCCTTGTTGACCCCGAGTGGATTACAAAGATGATCGAAGACAGACTCGAAGATATCAAGCCGTGCATCTGCTGCCACGCAGGCTGCTTTAACTTCTCCTCCTCGAAAGGCCATGCAAATACGCAGGATCTCACCGATACGATGGGTCTTGCACGCTGCGCTCTGAATCCGGAGACCATGCAGTCTAAGAAATATAACCTGAAGCCGGCAAAGAAAGCGAAGAAAATCGCGGTTATCGGCGGGGGGAATGGGGGGATGGAAGCTCCAATCGTGTGTGCGAAGCGCGGCCAGAAGGTAACACTCTATGAAAAGAGCGATAAGCTCGGCGGCGTATTTATTGCAGCTGCAGCACCGTCCTTCAAGGAAAAAGACCGTGATCTCATTGCATGGTATATCCGTGAAGTAAACAAGCAGCCGATCGATGTGAAGATGAACACAGAGATCAAAGATGTTACCGCACTCGATGCAGATGAAATTATCATCGCGACCGGTGCAAAGGCGAAGAAGGTACCGATCAAGGGTGCGGAAACAGCAATTGAAGCTGTGGATTTCCTGCTCGGCAACAAGGAAGTCGGTGAGCGCGTAACGATCATCGGCGGCGGTCTGACCGGCTGCGAAATCGCTTATGAGCTGTATCTGCAGGGCAAAAAGCCGACCATCGTTGAGATGCAGGACGACCTCATCACAACAAAGGGTGTCTGCCTTGCAAACACCAGCTATCTGCGCGATTTCTTCAAGACGAATAATGTTCCCGTACACCTTGAGACTGCGGTTTCCGAGATCAAGGACGGTGCAGTCATCGTTAAGGACAAGGAAGGCAAGACTTTCTCCGTCGATACAGATTCCGTTATCCTGTCCGTTGGTTATAATCCCACACCGCTTGCACCGAAAGGCCGCCATGTGCACGTTATCGGTGATGCTGCTCAGGTTGGTAACCTGCGTACGGTTATCTGGGGCGCATGGGATGTATGTATGAAGCTCTGATTTTTGAAAAGGAGTGAATAAAATGCTTTTAACAAAAGAACAGCAGGCTATCCTCGACGGCGAAAAGGGCGAAACGCTTGCGAAAGTTATGAAAACACTCGTGATGTACGGCGATGCATTTGAAGCAGAAAAGCTTGTGCCGATCACCTCTAAGTACAATCACCTCGTTACATCCTTCGGTCTGAAGGTTATGGCTCCGGTTTATGATCTGATGCAGCAGATTCTCGATGCCGGTGTAGCTTCCGGTCAGCAGTTCTCCGTTGACCCGCGTCCGCTCGATAAGAACGTACCGGCAAACTTCCTGCAGAATCTGGTTTTCAACAAGTTCATGTATACGAAGCAGGATTTCTATGAGAAGCAGCTGAAAGAACTCGGTCTCATGGATGAGAACGCTTTTACCTGCACCTGCTACATGGATGAGGTTGGCAACAAGCCGCAGAAGGGCGAAGTTCTGTCCTGGGCAGAGTCCAGTGCTGTTGTTTATGCAAACTCTGTACTCGGTGCAAGATGCAACCGCAACTCCGGTATCATCGATATCATGGGTTCCATCGTGGGCTATGTACCGTACTTTGGCCTTCTGACAGATGAGGGCAGAAAGGCTACATGGATCGTTAAGGTCGAGACCACCAAGAAGCCGGAAGCACAGCTGCTCGGCTCCGCAATCGGCATGAAGGTTATGGAAGATGTTCCGTACGTCATCGGTCTCGATAAGTGGATCGGTAATGAACTTACAGATGATGCTTGTTCTTATCTTAAGGATTTCGGCGCAGCAACCGCATCGAACGGTGCAGTTGGCCTTTATCATATCGATAATCTTACACCTGAAGCGGTTGAACTCGGCGGCAAGCTGATCGAAGAAAATGCCAAGATATACGTGATCGACGATGCGGAACTTGAAAGAGTACAGAAGAACTATCCGGTCATTTGGAAGAACCCGAATGCAGCACCGAAGCTCTGCTTTGTAGGCTGCCCGCATCTTTCTCTCGAACAGCTCAAGACCTGGACAGACAATATCGAAAGCGAACTTAAGAAGAACGGCAAAAAGAAAGTTTTGATCCCGACCGTGCTGACAGCGGCACCGAAGGTTTTGAAGGCATTTAATGAAACCGAGTATGCTGCACGTTTGAAAGCAACCGGTGTTATCACTTCTTATATTTGCCCGCTCATGTACATGAATAATCCGCTGTGCAAGACTATGCCGGTCATCACCTCTTCGAATAAGCTTCGTACTTACACAAGTGCAAGATATTACACAGACGGTGAGATCTTAGAGGCGATCACAAAGGGAGGTAAGTGATATGAAACAGTTTCAGGGAAGAGTAGTTACACCCGGTGAAGTGACTGCCGAAGCTGTTGTGACAACACAGGGCTTCAACACACTGGCTTCGTTCCAGATGGCGCTGCAGTTTGGCGATAAGGAAGTAAAATGCGGCGACCAGAACAATGAAGAACTGCACGGTAAGCCGATGATCGGCAAGGCACTTTGCCTGCCGCAGACGATCGGTTCCACAACAGGCGGTCTTGTACTCTACTGTGCTTGTGCACTGAAGAAGAACCCGGCCTGCATGCTCTTTGCAAATCATATCGACTCTCTCGCAGCTGCCGGTGCAGTACTTGCTGACGTTTGGGTAGACGGCGTTTCCATGCCTGTCGTAGACGGACTCGGCGACGAGTTTTTGAACTATGTTAAGGATGGCATGAAGATCACAGTTAAGGCAAACGGCATCGTTGAAGTTGATGGCTAAGTTTTCTTAAACCAATAATAAAAACTCCCGTACCATTTGGTACGGGAGTTTTTATGTCTTGTAAGCGTTATTTATTACAGGTTCCAACCGGAGAGAGTCCAGATAGTTTCACCGTTCAGGCGGTCGGCGTCAAATTCGGCTGTAATGACTTCGGTTTCACCCGGCATCATCATCAGATAGTTATCGCTGTAGAATACCGGAAGAACAGCATTTCCGTTTGTATCTGTCAGGCGGATGCGTACACCGAGTGCGGGTGCATTGCCGTTTTCAATCTGCAGTGTGTAACGAAGCTGTCCGTTATCTGTGGTTTCCACAGATACTGTGGAGAGTGTGACTTCTGCTTTCTGCATGGAATTCAGTGCACGGTAATCGGAGTAAGCATTGCGGTTGTGCCAGTATGTGTTTCTGCCGAGAACTTTGCCGCTGTGATCCTTCAGAGTAACGCGAAGGAAAACAACATCCGTAGACGAAGTGGAGAAATCAGCTGTAGTGAGGACAACGCCGTAAGCATCTGCCTCCAAAAGTTCGGTTTCAAATGTTTGAGCCGAGACCTTCTTACCGCACAGATCAAATATTTCCACATCTGTCGTAACATTCTCATATGCATTGGGTGTTGCGTTTGCAAGGAGAATGCTGTTATCGCGCGGGTCAAATACCGGACGTGTCGGCTGGTTGCCGGCTTTGGAGCCGAAGAAACCGCCGTTGGTGTCGAGGTAGAAGTCGTATGTCTGCCACATGAAGGACGGCCAGGAGGACTGGCTCATCCACATAAGAAGACCGTTGGCACGGCGTGCAGCGAGAGCGTCGAACATACCGCGGTGGCTGTCGTAGTTGATCATCTGTGCCGCACGGGAGAAATCTTCAATATTCCAAAGCTTTCCGGCTTCAACACACATATTCTCGATGGCTGCCTTGTATTCACGGTAGACAGGATCTTCATCACTGGGCTTTTGTCCCTGAACACGGTCAACAGGAATATCAAGATCGGTATTTAGATAGGTGTTGAGTGCCTGCATATAAGTATTTGCCGGACCGTTCATGTGGTATGTCCAGTCGTGCAGAGCCCAGCTTTCGTTGATCGGCCACAGGTTTTCCGGACGGAGGAAGCGCTTGAGGCTTTCAAGGTTCGGTACATTCGGAACACCGCGTTCGCTGCGGATCACCGTGGAGGAAACGTCATTGAAATACTGCTTAACGCCGTGTGTTTCATCGGGCTTAGCGAGAGAATACCCGCCGCCGCTGCCGACCGGAGCCGCTGCGGAATGCGGAACATAAATACGGGTGCCGTCGTACTTTTCGGTAAGTTCCGCAAGTGCCGGGTTCAGTACTTCACTCGGATTGCCTTCGTTTCTGCCGCAATAGAGAGCAAGAGAAGCGTGGCTGCGCACAGCCTTAATTTTATCCTCTGCATTCTCGAGGAACATTGCAGTGTCGTTCGGTTCCGGACCGTCACCGGGGTTAGCCAGCCAGAAATCATCCCAAATCAAGATGCCGTACTTATCGCAGGCCTCGTAGAAGCCGGGATGGCAGGTCATGCCGACCCAGTTGCGGATCATGGTCATGTTGGCTTCCTTATGCAGGCGAACCTTATCATCGAGTACACGTGCGGTATCGCGTTTTAAGCCGTCATCGAGACCCCAGTTGCCGCCCTTACAGAGGATGCGGGTACCGTTGCAGAAGATGGTGAGAAGACCGCCGTCGATCGGATAGTCAAAGCGGCGTACACCGAAGCGGAATGTTTTCTTATCGCTGACTTCACCGTTGATGAGAAGTTCAGCGGAAGCGGTGTACAGGAACTGCTCACCGTAGGTGTTCGGCCACCACAGGCGCGGATTTTCGAGAACAGAGGTGATATCTGCCGGAACAGTCTCGCCTGCATTTACGGTGTAGGACTTTGCAAATTTCACATTGCCCGGTTCTACAGTACCGCGAAGTTCAACGGTGATTTCTTTGTCGCTGCGGTTGCGAATCTCGGAGCGGAAGAGAAGATCGGCTTTGGAGAAATCGATCTCATATGTATGCTTCATGCCCTGTTCGACCTGTTCCGGGCTTTGTGCGTAAACACGGATCTCATTGATACGTGTATCTACCGGTTTGCCGTTCAGTTCGCGCTGCTTTGCGACTGTGAAGCGCAGGTAACGTGCGTTCTGCGGAGCGAAAATACGGAATTCACGGGGGCCGCGCTTTCCGAAGTTGACGGTAAAGATCGCGGTGGAACCCTGTACACTGTCGGAACCCGCATGAGCTTCGAAGAACTTAGTACCGTCCGTTGAGTCGAGTGTCTTCATACCAATCCAGCGCAGTTCCATTTCTCCGCCGGGATATGCATCAAAGTTTACCCAATCTGTTCCGTTTTCGGAGCTTTCAAGAGAGAAGAGTTCCGGATGACGGGAATCGGCATCGGCTGCCGGACCGCCGGCTTCAGAACCCCAAACGAAGGTAACGGAGCCGAGAATATCGGTTTTGCCGAGGTCAATCACAAAAGAGTCACCTGTATTGCCGCGCCAGTCTTCAAGTGCGCCATCCACACCGATCAGTTTAACATTTTCACCGAGCATCAGATCCTCTGCGGGGTTAGCGGATGATTCACGGATGAGTTCGAGCTTCGGGTCGATCCACGGGTCAACAAGCTCTGCTGCACCGCTGTAGCTCAGATATACATCGCCGTAAATGCCGATGTTTCTGCCGCGGATTGTCGGGAGCCAGTCCCAGCCGACAGAAGCGTGAATGGTCGGGTTATCTGCACCAAGCAGACCACCGTTCGGTCCGGGACCGAACGCAAGTCCTTGTGTGGTAACTTCGTCGGGGGTATCGTTTTTATAGATATAGACAGCAAGATAATTTTCTTCGCCGGTTTTTGCGAGCACGGTA
Organism: Acutalibacteraceae bacterium; assembly: GCA_045579885.1. Classification (GTDB taxonomy): domain Bacteria; phylum Bacillota; class Clostridia; order Oscillospirales; family Acutalibacteraceae; genus Hominenteromicrobium. Next base: position 7,621 of record JAZNMV010000258.1, read on the forward strand.
ATATCAAACTTTGTGCGGATGAATGCACCTTCGATGGAATGTTCACGGCCTGCTACCGGATTTTCGAGCAGCTTGCCGTTGAAGTAAACGTCTGCTTTCCAGTTGATCGCATCAAAGTTGAGATAGATGTGCTGACCCTGTTTTTTAGACGGAATTACAAAGTGGTTTCTGTACCAAAAATCAGCTGTAAAGTAAGCATCGGAAATCTGGAACTGATTATCGTCGAAATCCGGATCCGGGATAGAGCCGGCACGAAGATAGGAAACAAGTGCAGTACCGGGAACGGTAGCGGGCATCCAATCTGCATCGTTATAGTCTGCAGATGCGAGTGCAGTGCCGTTTTCGGAGACCTGAGAAGCACGGATGATTTTCCAGTTGCCGCCGGTCAGTGGCTGTGTACCGTCAGTATTCTCTGCGGGCATAGCGGGTACTGTATAGGTCAGTTCGTTTTCGCCGAAAACAGAAATGCGTCGGATCATATACTGTGCATCGGAACATACTTTGCACAGTACTTTTACATAGCGGGCAGAGCCTACTGCTGCAGTGGAAACGGCTGCATTCGCTGCACCGTTTTCAGCAGAGACTGCATGCCAGGCAGCAGCATCTTCGGAGAAGAGAATATCGTACTCTTTTGCAAATGTTTCGCCCCAGACGATTTCTACTTCGGAGACGGAGGAAACTGCACCGAGGTCTACGTAGACCCATTCTTCACCGCAGCCTTTACTGATCCACGGAAGATCAATATCGAAAGTGGTGAGATGAGCGGTATTGTCATAGTTTGCCGCGCTGGAATGGTATGCCGCGCGGAATTTTGCAAGATCACGTTTCATCTTGAAGTTCCTTTCTTTATAATTCTCGTAATACGCAAAACGCGCATTACCAATAGTTTGTTATATTTGAATTCTAACAAAAAAAAACAAAAAATACAAGTCTGAAGTTGAGTATGAAAAAAGGAGTGATCAACCCGTTTGGGAAGATCACTCCTTTTAATGAATTATTGGTTTTCAAAAAGATATACACGGCATTCGTAAGGCTGTAATGTATCGGAATGCCCGGTGTAATTTGTAAGAATAAGCTCCGCTTTCGAAATATCAAAATCTTTCGGGATTTTAACAGGTGTCAGCTTATCCGAGAAAGAACAGATCACAAGAAGTTTTTGTCCCGGCATTTCTCTGGTGAACACATACTGCTTTCCGTTCATGCGGAAATGTTCTTTATAGTTACCAAATCGTACAACCGGCAGCTTCTTTCTAAGGTGAATTGCTTTTTTATAGAAATTCAGAATCGAGTCAGGATCTTGCTCCTGTGCTGCGGCATTGATCATTTTGTAATTGGGATTAACATAGAACCACGGCTTAGCGGTAGAGAATCCGGCGTTTTCGCTGTCATCCCACTGAACAGGTGTGCGGGCGGAATCGCGGGAAGAGCGCCACATTTTGTGCAGCCGTTCTCTGGGGGACAGCTTGGGATTGCTGTGAACGTAGTTGTAGATGGTCTGCACATCCCGGTACATGCTGGGATCTTTCGGCTTCCAGTTCAGCATGCCGATTTCCTGTCCCTGATAGACGAAGGGCGAAGT
>JAZNMV010000259.1:0-13304 GCA_045579885.1 Acutalibacteraceae bacterium
GATCATCACAAGCTGGTACCGTACACAGGCCTACTGCGACAGCGGCACATGGCGCGCACCATGGGCCGGCGAAGGCGGCGGCGCTCTGATCAACCAGTGCCCGCATAACCTCGACCTGTGGCAGTGGATCTTCGGCATGCCGAACAAGATCTCCGCACACTGCAAGTATGGCCACTGGCACAACATTGAAGTTGAAGACGAAGTTACCGCATACGCAGAGTATCCGAACGGCGCTTCCGGCGTATTCATCACCACAACAGGTGAAACTCCGGGTACAAACCGTCTCGAGATCACAGGCGACCGCGGCAAGCTCGTTTGGGAAGACGGCAAGCTGATGCACTGGAAGCTCGAAGTTCCGGAGCGTGAATTCTGCTTCACATGTGAGCAGGGCTTTGCACAGCCGCCGATGACCGTTACAGAGATCGAAGTTGACACAGTTGAACTCGGTCACAACGGCATCCTCCAGAACTATGCAAACCACATTCTCCACGGCGAACCGCTGCTGGCTCCGGGCTACGAGGGCATCAACGGTCTCTCCATCTCCAATGCGATCCATCTCTCCGACTGGACAGGCAAGCCGCAGGCTATTCCGGTAGACGAGGACCTGTTCCTCGAGCTGCTCAACGAGCGCCGCGCAACCTCCAAGGTTAAGGAAGAGAAGGAAGACGAAGGCGAAATCGCTGATCTTTCCGGTACATACAACGACCGCTGGAAGGTCCGCTGAGTACGACTCAGAGCGAAGTCGCGGAATCGTTCGTTTCACTCACTTCGCCGGTGTAAGAAATACATCAAGCCAACGCGGACGGAACACGCTTCCGACAGCGACGCACTACAGCGCGCGAGAGATTTCGGCGCGCGGAGCGCGGGCTCACTAAAAATAAAACCTGAAGGGGTGTTGCAAAACGCAACACCCCTTCTTCATCTTAAATTATCTCTTCTGATTTGCAAGCCATTCGATGATACCGACCGGCTTACCGTTTACGGTGACCGGTTCGCCGTTATAGTCGAGCTTACACTCATTATTAAGCGTATAGATCCAGCTCCAGTGGCCGTAGTATTCATGCGGATTGCCTTTCACATCCTTGTACTTGCCGCTTAAATCCTCTACCTTATCCCAATAGGTAAAGTGTATGTTCTTACCGCCCGCTTCAATGAGGCGCTTATATGTGGGCACTACAAAGTGCTCCGGCGGTACGGTGGTATCCGTCTTTGCGTGTGTGAACCAGATCGGCTTATCTGCAATGGACTTGATCTGCTCATCGGTGATCGCCTTATCTGCCAAAGCCTCACAGACCGGATATGCCGCAGCATACTTCTCCGGTGTATGGATGAGCATCTTCATCGTCATGAAACCGCCGTTTGAGCAGCCGCCGATATAAACGCGGTCGCGGTCGATCCACGGGCGTGCATCAATATATGCGTCGATCAGAGCATCGAGTGCGTCTACATACATAGAGCTGCCATCCTTTGTGTACTGACCGGTACCGTCATTCATCCACATGGTCGGAGTCTGCGGGCAGAGAAGTGCTGCTCTGCCGCCGAAAAACGCCTGCATTTCCGGACTCAGGAAATTCGTAACACGATTGCCGATCGCAGCGATGATCGGATCGGTACCGCCTTCACCGGCACCGTGCAGCCAGATCACGAGCGGAAGCTTCTCTTCTTCCGTATGTTCCGGCTCATAATGTGCATAGCCGAGCTCTGCATCCGGGTGTGTGAATTTGCCGAACTTCAGCCACTCGCCGTAAACGAGCTGATCATGGCCAAGCTGATCAAAAACGAGCCCTGTCATCAGGCCGGCATCCGTTGTGATCGGCTTCACCTGTACGATCTCGTGCTTTACTTCCACAAGGCGATTAAAGCTGCCGTCATACAGCAAGGTCGAGCCGAGGCTGTCCATCGGAGCACAGACCATGTTGAGTGTAATGCAATCGCCATCTTCCTGCGGGTTGCCTGCGAGGTCGGAAACATAGAGACTTTCAACCGTTCTCTTGCCTTTCAGCGCATCTTCCGGCTTATCTCCCATGAACTTCGGCCAAACGAAATCCTTCGGCTTGTCGAAAATTCGCTTTACAGCAACAGAAAACTGTGTCGGATCGAGGTCCGCACCCTTAAGGCATTTGCCGACGGGCAGAATGATCTTCGTTACATTCGGTGCGAAATCCAAAACTTCGGTAATCGTTCTATACGTATATGCCATACAAACCACTCCTTAAAAGATCTGCCTCTATTATGACATTTTTTCTCTTAAAGCGCAAGCCGCTCATGGAAAACTGTGTGCTCAAAAAGAATATCGCCTGTGAAACCGTTGATTTATTCTGTGTTGTATGGTATAGTAAAATAAAATATTATGTAAACCTCAGGAGGTATGTATGGCAGGATGGATCACACACAGCTGCATTGCGGATGCGCTTTTTGAACGCGGATTAAATGTAGATATCGAGCACTTCAGCATTGGAAACATCGCACCGGACTGCAATGTAGAAAATGAAGACTGGTCTGCCTTCACACCGCCCAGAGAAGTCACGCATTGGATGCATGAAAAAAACAAAAAGCTTACCGCAGACTATGAGGCATTCTACACACAGTATGTTGAAAATCGTACCGGACTTACAAGGAAAGAGCATTCTTTTTTACTTGGCTATTACGCACACCTTATTGCGGATGTAGAAGCACAGAGAGTACTGAGAGACCCCGATCGTGTTAAAGCCATTTTTTCCCGCATCGCTGCCATTCCCGAAATGCAGTGCAGAATAACCGGTCTTCCTGCGGATATGGATACCTTAAAAACGGTATTCGGTAAAAAGCGTGCCGTTTCAAGCGATCTTGCCTACATGGAAAACCGGTATGCTTTGAAAAACCCGAATTCCGTTTACAATACGGTCGTCCGGACCATAACGGATTTTCCGAACTACCTTGACTATCTGCCCGCCGGGGCGATCCCTCGCAAGATCAGAATCATGGCAAATGCACCTGACCCCTCTATGGAAAAACCGGAATTCATTTTCTATGCCGAAGAAGAATACACAGCTTACATTCAGCATACCACCGAACTGATCTACAATAAGCTGCTCGAAAAATTCAACACATACCCCTTTGATTTGTGAAAAACAGGCTGAGACTGTCGAAAAAAGTGTTCTCTCCAGTCTCAAAGTATTTCATTCTTTCTACAAAAGCATGAAATACTACTGATTTATACGCGAAAGACAACCCTGACGGTTTTCTTTCACACTATCTTTCCCTCCGAAATCTTGAACTCAAAGGGTTTATCGACAAGCTGAGGCTGTACCGTAAATATACGGTACAGCCTGTTTTTACATGAAAATACCGCTCCGCAGGAAATCCCACGGAGCGGTACGATTATTGCTTATTTAAGAAGCGTCGCTTCGATTAAGCCTGAGTACGAGCCTTCAGACCCTCGAGCTCTGCACGCAGCTCTGCCGGCAGCTTGTCGCCGAACTTGGTGTAGAACTCTTCAACGCCAGCAGCTTCCTTAGCCCACTTAGCGTTATCAACAGCGAGGATGCCCTTCAGTGTCTCAACGGAGAAGTCGAGGCCTTCGAGGTTGATGTCCTCTGCCTTCGGAACGAAACCGATTGCTGTTTCATCTGCGTCAACTTCGTTTTCGCATCTCTTGAGGATCCACTCGAGAACGCGGAGGTTGTCGCCGAAGCCCGGCCAAATGAAGTGGCCTTCTTCGTCAACACGGAACCAGTTAACGTTGAAGATCTTCGGAGCCTTATCGCCGAGCATTTCGCCCATTTCGATCCAGTGCTTGAAGTAGTCGCCCATGTTGTAGCCGCAGAACGGGAGCATAGCCATCGGGTCACGACGGACAACACCAACTGCACCAGCAGCTGCTGCGGTTGTCTCAGAACCTGTGATGGAACCGATGAATACACCGTTGTTCCAGGAACGGGACTGATATACGAGCGGAACTGTATCCGGACGGCGGCCGCCGAAGATGATAGCGGAAACCGGAACGCCCTGCGGGTTCTCAAACTCGCTGGACAGGCACGGGCAGTTAGCGGTCGGAGCTGTGAAGCGGCTGTTCGGATGAGCCAGCTTGTTGCCTTCAGCAACGAATTCCGGACCGTTTACTTCTGCACCCTTCCACTCCTGTGCGTTGACAGGCGGGTTCTTATCGAGGCTCTCCCACCAAACAGTGTTGTCGTCGAGGTTACGGCAAACGTTTGTGAAGATTGTGCCCTTCTTAGTAGAGATCAGAGCATTCGGGTTGGACTTCATGTTGGTACCCGGTGCAACACCGAAGAAGCCGTTCTCCGGGTTGATAGCATACAGTCTGCCATCTTCGCCCTTACGCATCCAAGCGATGTCGTCGCCAACTGTCCAAACCTTGTAGCCCTTTGCCTTATAGCCTTCCGGCGGAATCTTCATAGCCAGGTTGGTCTTGCCGCATGCAGACGGGAACGCTGCGCAAACGTACTTGACTTCGCCCTTCGGATTCTCAACGCCGAGGATGAGCATATGCTCAGCCATCCAGCCTTCGTTCTTAGCCTGGTAGGAAGCGATACGCAGAGCGAAGCACTTCTTGCCGAGCAGAACGTTTCCGCCGTAACCGGAGTTAACGGAGATGATTGTGTTGTCTTCCGGGAACTGGCAGATCCAACGCTTCTCAGCGTCGATATCGCACTTGCAGTGGAGGCCGCGTACCCAGTCGTTGCTGTCGCCGAGGATATCAAATACCTTGGAGCTAACTCTGGTCATGATGCACATGTTCAGAACAACGTAGATAGAGTCTGTCAGCTCAACGCCGATCTTTGCGAGCGGGGAACCGATCGGGCCCATGGAATACGGGATAACATACATTGTACGACCCTTATAGGAGCCGCGAGCGATGTCATAAACCATCTTGTAAGCCTTTTCCGGGTCCATCCAGTGGTTTGTCGGGCCTGCGTCTTCTTCCTTCTTGGAGCAGATCAGAGTTCTGTCCTCAACACGAGCAACGTCGTTGACTGCGGTTCTGTGGTAGTAGCAGTCCGGGAGAAGATCCTGGTTCAGCTTGATGATCTCGCCGGTGGAGCAAGCTTCTGCACGCAGAGCTTCGATCTGCTCCTCGGAGCCGTCGATCCAAACGAGCTTATCCGGATTGACAAGAGCTTTCATCTCTTCAATCCAAGAAAGGACTGTCTTGTTTGTGGTCATTGTTATTTCTCCTTCCGCCTAAAAGGCAATTGATCGTAATAAACCGATTCTGAGAATATTCTATCACAAATTACTTGAGGAATCAATCTCCAATTTGTGAATTCCATGACATATTCGTAAATGAATTGTTATCAAAAATGCAAACAAACCATGCTTTGTATTATCAAATTAATTACAGTAAAACGACATGCCCGTTTTCACGGGTGGCACGCATGTCGATCAGCCGCTGATTCCCGCTGCCGCGAAACAGCAGGTCCGGATCTTTGAGTTCCTCTATGAACGGCCCGTCCACGAGCACATCGCATACGGAAAGCAGCGCATTCACATCCGGATCATGCATGGCGAGAAGCTGTTCGTACGTCCAGCCGGAGTAGATCGTAACATCTTTTTTCACGCTGTGCACGCGGTCCGCCAGTTCTTTTAGCGGTACCGGCTGACAGAACGGTTCACCGCCGGAAAATGTGATGCCGCGAAGGAGCGGATTCTCGCAGAACCGTTCAAAAATCTCATCGGTATCTTCTTCCGTACCGCCGGAAAAATCGTGTGTCTGCGGATTGTGGCACCCGGGGCAGTTGTGCGGACACCCCTGCGTGAATACGGTCATGCGGATACCTCTGCCGTCGACAATAGATTCATCCACAATGCCGGCAAGTCTGATTTTCATACCTGTCACCTCACGCCTCGATGCACAGCGGGCAATTCGGCTGGAGTGCGTAGACCTTGCCGTTCCAGCGTACTTCACCGCCGGGCTGATCGGTCGAAACGGTCAGCTTGCCGTCGGAATATTCCACGTGTACTTCGCCCTGCGGCAGCGGCACGGTGCCCTTAAAGGACTTGTAAATGCCAGGCTGCGGCTGTACGGCAAAGCGACTGTACGCTACATCCGTTGCATATACACCGAGACAGTAACGGCCGAGGAAGTAAATCGGACCGCTGCCCCACGCATGGCACAGAGAGCGTCCGAAGCGGTCGCTGTACATAGCGAAGCACTCCGGCTTGCCTTCACCCGGGAAGTACTCTTCCCAGATTGTTGTGGCACCCATTTCGAGCATACCGCCCCAGTAGGAAGTAAGCATTTCCTGTGCGGCATCGAGATGTCCCATTTCGCACAATGCAATAAGCTCAAAGAACTTGAAATACGGTGTAGTGATCTGTGTGATCTCCGGATTCAGAAGCACGTGCTGCAGAATATCCTGCTTCTGTTCCTCAGTCGCAAAATCGTACAGAATACCGAAAATATTGGCATGGCGTGTTACATTGCGCTTACCGGACTCGAATGTGTCGATGAACGCATGCTTCTCATCATCCCAGAATTTTTCCTGAATGGTCTTTTTCAGCTTTTCAGCACGGTCGGCATACTCGCTGCCATCGAGCCCCAAAAGCTTTGCCATTTCCGCCATGACCTTGGAAGCTTTCCACAGGAGGATCTGCTCAGCACAAACTGCACCGTTTTTATCCATCTCGGTCCAGTCCATAAAGATCCAGTCTCCCGGTCTTTCAACAACCAGTCCCTCTTCGTTCAGACGGGAAGTCGTAAAATCATAAAGGCCCTTAGCTCTCGGGAAAAGCTGTTTTACAAATGCGAGATCGCCCGTTGCAAAATAATGCTCATAGAGCGAGATGATCGCATACATGGTATAGTCGTTGATCGTATTGATGTGCTGCTCATACGGCGGCTTACCGAGAAGTGCTGTGATCGTGCGCTTTGTGATCTCCGGCTCGAAGAACAGATAGTTATTGATGCGGTAGGACTGATACGCATCGCCCGACCATACCCAACGGTCGCGCTTGATGCCGTCGAGGAAGAACTCTCGGCTGTTCAGGTGGAATGTATAGGAACAGACATCCCAAATCTTCTTTACGAGCGGATCGTCACACTCAAAATCAGCACGGTCTTCAATGGGCAGATATTCGTACTGTGCGGAGATCTTATGCGGCTTGTCGCTCTTGACATAGATCCAGCGGAAGGCACGGGAACGCATATTATACTGTGTTTTGCCGGAAAGCTTTTCCCAAATGCTGCACCAATCGGGGTCCTGTGTCTCTTCTATGGATTCTCCGTAATACACGGTAAATTCATCCTCTGCGTTCTCACTCTCGAGTGTGACCGGGCCGAAGGTCTCGCGGCCGAAATCGTACAGCCAGCCTTCTTCGAGCTTCTCGCAGGAAACGTACTCGATCGGCTTATAGCAGAACGGGAACACATGCGGTGTTGCATTCACATCCGTAAATGCCGGTGTGCAGCCGACCGGGAAAAAATTGATGGAAGCATTGCTCGACTCCCATGTGTCGTCGGAAACTACATCGCCCGTTACATAAATACACGGCAGCTTCGCTGTATCGGAAACACAAACGCGCAGTTCATGTCTGCCTGCCGGCAGCGTAATATCCTGATTGATCGGGTACTGTGTACCCTCCAGAGACGGGTCAACTTTAACGGCACCGTAACCGAGCGTATGTACATGAACCGTAACCGGCTTTTCCGATTCATAGATCTTCTTAAAATCCACGCGGGACCAGTTTGTCGGCTGTACCCAGTAGCCGATACGGTTTACGCCGCGCTCCTCACGGCGTTCGTGCAGTAAATTGTTATGGTAGATCTCGAAATCGCCGGGATACCAAATCCATTTTGCTTTATTATTCATCATCCGTATTACCGTCCTTTTAGCAAAAGTCTTTATTTATTGTCACACGTTTTGAAGGTAAAATCAAGATTGTTTATAAAAAAACTTATTGAGCATCCAATTTCGCTTCGTTGCATGTTAAAGAAAAATCTGATATCGTAAAACTGAACCTTCCCCCACTTTTTTCCGTCTATATATGTGAAACCGGTTTTGAATTCAGCCTGAAGGAGGTAGTGAAGTGGACGCCTTTGAAGAATTGCTTAAAACCAACCGAAGTGCCGTCGAACACTTCGTACGCTTTCGTCTGCAAACACAGCCGGACGCCGAGGATGTGCTGCAGGAAGTTTACTTGACAGCATACCGAAAATTCGGTCAGTTAAAAAACCGCGACGCTTTCCGTGCATGGATCCTGAGTATTGCACGCAACAAATGTAACGACTGGTTTCGCCAAAAAGCCGCTACACTGGAAATTCCGCTTGATATCCTGGATATACAAACGCTTTCGGACAGCCGTTTCGGTCCTGCGGAGAACACCGCTGTTCTTGATACACTGGAGCTTTTAGGCGATAAAGACAAACAGATTCTTTACCTGTATTTCTGGAAAGAAATGCCGCAGGCCGATATCGCAAAACGATTGCATTTGCCGCTTGGGACGGTTAAAAGTCGGCTGCATACAGCAAAACAAAACTTCAAAAAGAATTATCCGCATTCCGTCTCAACACAGAAAGGAGCCAAGAATATGAATAAACTGCCCGAAGTCATTCCCGCATATCAAATCAGGAAAACTGACCTCCCGCCGTTCTCCGTGAAATGGGAAGAGCTGCAAGGCTGGCTGCTCATACCCCGCCTTAACGAGAAACTGTCCTGGGGCTTATATGATGCCAAAACCGGGAAACGAACAGAATATACCGAGATGCAGGTTATCGGCAAGGCCGAAGTGCACGGAATCGAAGGCGTTGAGATCACTGCAGTACAGTACGATGCCGAAGATTACTACCGCACCGGTTCCGTCAACAAAATGGAGCGTCGATTTATCGCACAGCTCACCGACACACACTGCAGATATCTCGCCGAAAGCCACACGGAAAATGGTGTCCGAAAAATGTACACCTTTCTTGACGGAGACGCTTTTCTGAATAACTGGGGCTTCGGAGAAGATAACTGCGGTAATGAGACAAATCTCGCACCAAAAGGGCTGCTCACCCGCTGCGGAGACAATGTGACCGGACACACAGAGCGCGAGGTCGTGGACATCGTCGGTCGGTACACCGTAACGATCGGCAGCAAGGTCTACGACACCGTCTGCGTAATGGACATCCAGTGCTTCAACGACGGTGTAGCATCCGAGCAGTATATCGACCGAAACGGCAGAACCGTCCTATGGCGGCGCTTCAACCGCAACGACTGGGCTTATGACCGTTATAAAATGCTTTGGAGCGAAAAGCTTCCTGAAAACGAAAAGATCACGGTGAACGGAGTGACCTACATCCACTGGTACGACTGCATCAGCGATTATATTCTCTAAAAAACAAAGGCAGGGATTTTAATCCCTGCCTTTCAACTTTTTACATACCGTGCTTTACGCGGTCGCGCTCCTCTGCGCGCTTTGCGTTATTCCAGCGGTCGGTCGTGCCGACCAGATACCCCGTGATGCGGCGGATACGCTCAAAATCGCGGCCTTCGCCCACGAGAACGGGCTTCTTTTCCATGTTCTTTTCGGGTGTCATTCCAATTCCTCCTTAGTCTCTGTCAATACGGTTCCGTACAAAACACGCCCCACTCGGCGTAATCATCCGCACCGAGATCTCCCAAATGCGAGAAATCATTAAGGCGCAGGTACGTACCGCTTTTTGTTTCTTTATTATATTCCAACTCACAGATCGCTGTGTTTTCCAACCAGTTCAGACGGTTTACATCCTCATCCGGTCGGCCGAGCAAGGTGTTGATGAAAATACGCAGTGCAAGTCCGTGCGAAAAAATCAGCACCACAGCATTATCTTCCAGGTTGGAAAGATTTTCTTCGGCAAAACGCAGACTGCGCTTTTTCACATCCTGAAAAGATTCTCCGCCGGGAAGTTCGACCTCGGAAAGCGCAACATCCGTTTTAATGTGCGAATATTTTGCCATGCGTTCAGCCCATGTCATACCTTCCAGATCGCCCTGATTCATTTCTGTCAGGTCCGCCTTCACCACGACTTCCGGCTTACGGTCGATCTGCTCCAGAAACGCCTCCGCAGTCTGCTGCGTTCTCATAAGATCACTGCAGAATGCATACATCGGCGCATCCGTCTGAAGTGCCTCCCGTAAGGAACGGCCGGCGCGGCGCGCCTGTTCCTTGCCCTTGTCGGTCAGCGGCATATCCGTATAGGACATGACCGTACCGCCGGTATTGCTGTAGCTTTCACCGTGTCGGATCGTATATATTCTCATCTGCACTCGCTCCTGTCAGCGGATCAAATGCGAATAATCCGGTACATCGTGATAACGCTTTTTCAGCTCAATGAGCTTTTCGAGCGGTACACCTTCACCCGCACGTCTGCCGCAGCGCGGGCAAACATCGCCGATGATGCCGTTGTAGCCGCAAACCGGGTCACGGTCGACCGGATGGTTCACGGAACCGTAGCCGATACCGGCCTCCTTCATGCAGCGGATAACGCTCTCGAAAGCATCGATGTTCTTGCAGGTATCGCCGTCCAGCTCAACGTAGCTGATATGACCGGCATTTGTCAGTGCATGGAACGGTGCTTCCTTCATGATCTTCTTAAATGCACTGATGGAGTAATAGACCGGAACATGGAAGGAGTTTGTGTAGTAATCACGGTCGGTAACACCTTCAATGATACCGTACTTCTTGCGGTCGATTCTGAGGAATCGTCCGGAAAGGCCTTCCGCCGGTGTTGCAAGCAGGCTCCAGTTGAGGCCTGTCTCTTCCGCCTTCTTATCGAGCGCTGCACGCATGTAGGAAATGATCTCGTGGCCGAGCTTCCAGCTCTCTTCGCTTTCGCCATGGTGCTTACCGGTCAGCGCCTTCAGCGTTTCGGCAAGGCCTATGAAACCGATGCTCAGTGTACCGTGCTTCAGGACTTCCGCAACAGAATCATCGCGGTTCAGTGCATCGGAGTCGATCCAAACGCCCTGGCCCATGAGGAACGGATAGTTATATGCTTTACGGCTGCACTGGATCTTGAAGCGGTGGAGAAGCTGCTCTTCAGCCAGCGCCATACGTTCATCCAGAAGCTCGTAGAAACGTTCAATATTGCCCTTTGCCTCAATACCGAGACGCGGGAGATTGATGGAGGTAAAGCTCAGGTTACCTCTGCCGCAGGTGATCTCGCGTTCCGGGTCGTGTGTGTTGCCCATAACACGTGTGCGGCAGCCCATATATGCGACCTCACTGTTATAGTCGCCGGGCTTATAATACTGCAGGTTGAACGGTGCATCAAGGAAGCTGAAGTTCGGGAACAGACGCTTTGCGGAGCAGCGCATTGCGAGCTTGAACAGATCGTAGTTCGGGTCGCCCTCGTTATAGTTGACACCTTCCTTGACCTTGAAGATCTGTACCGGGAAGATCGGTGTTTCACCGTCGCCCATACCGGCTTCCGTCGCCTTCAGCAGATTACGGATCGCCATTCTGCCTTCCGGTGTTGTATCGGTACCGTAGTTCAGGGAGCTGAACGGCACCTGTGCACCTGCACGGGAATTCATCGTATTCAGGTTATGTACCAGCGCTTCCATTGCCTGATAGGTAGCTCTGTCGGTATCGCGCAGAGCGGTCTTTTCGGCATATTCTGCGGAAGCATAAGCGGTCTTAACATCTACCGGTGTGTAGCCGTTCTTTCTCTGGTGCTCCGGCAGGAAAGCCGCAATACCGTCTGCAAAACGGGCACAGGTAGTCATTGTAACGTCCGCGCCGATCTCCTTCTTGATCGCCTCGACCATAGCGACAGCATCGTCATGGGTCATCTCACAGCGGACTTCAAAATACTGTGCCAATGCGGCATAGTAAGCTTTGCGGAAGGTCTTCTTTACACCGAGCGCCATTGCGTAGTCGAAGTTCGGTACGCTCTGACCGCCGTGCATTTCGTTCTGGTTCGCCTGAATCGCAATGCATGCAGGCGCCGCATAGCTGCGAATATCGTTCGGCTCACGCAGGAAACCGTGACCGGTGGAAAAACCGCCGGCAAACAGCTTGATCAGATCGATCTGGCAGCAGGTCTCTGTGAGTGTGTAGAAGTCCTTATCATGAATGTGGATATCACCGTTTGCATGTGCATCGGCAATCTCCTTCGGAATAACGAATTTGTCGTAAAAGCTCTTTGCACCTTCGGAGCCGTATTTCAGCATGGTACCCATAGCGGAGTCTGCATTAATATTAGCATTTTCGCGCTTGAGGTCTGCATCTTCAGAGGGTTTAAAGGTAAGGTCCTGGTAAATCTTAACGAGTTCATCGTCCATTTCACGGACACGCTGATGCTCCGCTCTGTAGAGGATGTATGCCTTTGCGGTCTTCGCGTAATCGGCAGCGATCAGATTTTCTTCCACAACGTCCTGAATCTGCTCAACAGTCGGAATATTCTGCGGACTGTCAAATTCCGCGATGACCGCCTTTGTCAGTGTGTCGAGATCCTCATCGCTCATACGCTCCGTAGCAATACGGATATTCGCTTTAAAAATTGCATTTCTGATTTTCTTTGCGTCAAAGGGAACCTTATCCCCATTGCGCTTGATTATATATTGAACCATTTCGACTATCCTTCCACATGATCTTCCGCAACGCACAAATCGGCATCATCAATTTCTGCGCATAGCTGTGCTGCGGTATTGATTATACCGCTTTTTGCGGTTCCTGTCAATCGAACATACACTATATATTGTATTACAGTTTGGTTACAACGCAAAATATATCGAGTGCAGATATCTTAAAAAAGCATGCTCTGCACTCAATATATAAATAATTTCAACTTATTTTTCAGCGCAGAACAGCTCCCAGACAACGTGCCAGATAAACGGCACCGTCCAAATCTATCGCTGTTTCCTGCAGCTTTGCATTTCTGATATCGGTGCGGTCCCACCTTACCCCACGCAGGTCTGCACCCTTCAGCTGAGTATTTCTGAAAATAGTTTCCGTTAAATCACAACCGGAAAGATTCGCTTTCTCCATATCGGCATCACTGAAATTCACACCGCGCAGACTGACACCGGAAAAATCCTGTTTGCGAAGGGATGCTTCATCCAGCATGCAGTAATCGAGCATACCGCCCTTTACTGTCCAGCCGGTCAGGTCCGCACCTGTAAACCGACAGCCCGTACATTTACAGTCCCGAAACTCTGCAACAAAAAGGCTTGCCGCCGTGAATGTGCAGTTTTCAAAAGCCGTACCGCGGGAAAGCGTATCATTCAGCCGCGCAAAATCAAATGCACAGGCTGAAAAACGACACTTCTCCAGCAAAGCGCCGGAGAAGACCGTACCGCGAAAATCGCATTTTATAAAGGTGCATCCGGAAAGCGTTTCAT
>JAZNMV010000260.1:0-11464 GCA_045579885.1 Acutalibacteraceae bacterium
CCAAAATATTCATGGTCATACATTCCTTTTTTAAGTCGTGGAGTCGTTCGCTTCACTCACTTCGCCGCTGCAGGAAATACATTTATTTCCCGCGGCGCAAATATCTGCAAACTTCTCCGCTGACAATTTTCTTTTATTACGTATATGCACGCCAAAGATTTTGCTGCGGGCTATGCCCGCATGGGAACCCCCGGCGAGGGTTCCCAACGGATCAACAGTCCACCGGACTATTGATCCTCCCCTCCTGCGCTCTGTTTTTCTAAAGCACTCCGACCTCTGCGGAGGTCGGGACGGGGCTCCGCCCCATCACCCCGCCACCTTTGAAAAGGTGGACGAAACCTTTAATCCCGCACGCCAAAGACTTCAGCGTACCGGACCGGGAGTATCCAAAGAACGCGACAGCCAAACTCACATACCACTGCGGCAAGTGAGTGCAGCGAACGCCCCTGCGGACGTTCGCCGCGGGCCGTGCCCGCTTAGTGGTGGAAGAGACGGATGCCGGTGAATGCCATTGCGATGCCGTACTTGTCGCAGGTCTCAATAACATTATCGTCGCGGATAGAACCGCCCGGCTGAGCAATGAACTCAACGCCGCTCTTATGTGCACGCTCGATGTTATCACCGAACGGGAAGAATGCGTCGGAACCGAGAGCTACGCCCTTAGCGGTTGCGAGCCATGCAGCCTTCTCCTCACGGGTCAGCACTTCCGGCTTCTCTGTGAAGAACAGCTCCCATGTGCCGTCACGCAGAACGTCATCATACTCTTCGCTGATATATACGTCGATGGTGTTGTCGCGGTCTGCACGACGGATGCCCGGCTTGAAGGGCAGGTTCAGAACCTTCTCGTGCTGACGGAGGAACCAGTTGTCTGCCTTGTTGCCTGCGAGACGTGTGCAGTGTACGCGGCTCTGCTGACCAGCGCCGATACCGATCGCCTGACCGTCCTTTGCATAGCAAACGGAGTTACTCTGTGTATACTTCAGGGTAATGAGGGAAATAACGAGGTCCATCTTTGCGTCTTCCGGCATATCCTTAGCTGCGGTAACGATGTTCTGAAGCATATCGTTGTCGATCTTCAGGTTGTTTCTGCCCTGCTCGAAAGTGATGCCGAAAACATCCTTGTGCTCGATCTCCTGCGGAACGTAGTCCGGATCGATCTGAACAACATTGTATGTACCCTTACGCTTTGCCTTGAGGATCTCAAGTGCTTCGTCGGTATAACCCGGAGCGATAACGCCGTCGGAAACTTCACGTGCGAGAAGCTTTGCTGTTTCCTTATCGCAAACATCGGAAAGAGCAGCCCAGTCGCCGTAGGAAGACATTCTGTCTGCACCGCGTGCACGTGCATATGCGGTAGCGATCGGTGTGAGCTCGAGATCGTCTACAAAGTAGATCTTCTTAAGGACGTCGCTCATCGGCTTAGCAACTGCTGCGCCTGCCGGGCTAACGTGCTTGAAGGAAGCAGCAGCCGGAAGACCGGTTGCAGCTTTGAGCTCCTTAACGAGCTGCCAGGAGTTGAATGCATCCATGAAGTTGATGTAGCCCGGTCTGCCGTTCAGAACCTGAATGGGCAGCTCGCGGCCATCGTTTGTGAAAATTTTGGACGGCTTCTGGTTCGGGTTACAGCCGTATTTGAGTTCCAGTTCTTTCATGACTTTATGTCCTTTCCGCAAAAATTACTGATTCTTGTTGACGATACGGGTCTCTGTTTCGCCGGTCTTCAGGTCGATGAAACGGGTGAACAGGGAAACCTTGTTGTCTTCGTTCAGATTTGTCCACAGAGCATTTGTGAAGGTGTCGATATCGCCCTCGATCTTAACGATCTTCGGCTCACCCTCGAAGGACGGAATACGCGGATTGCCGTCGCACTTATAGGTGTGGATGAAATGGCCGAGACCGTTGACCGGTGTGTACTCGAAGAAGTACTCCTGCGGAGCGTCCGGGTTGCCCTCAAAGCTCTTCAGAATGGAAAGCTTGTAGCAGAACTCGCCGTCTGCACGGTTTACGATACCGGAAATACGCGGTGTGTAGTTCGGAGCATCCGGCTCGAACTTACGGGTCTTCAGAGCCTCTCTGAAGCCTTTGCCTTCCTTGATGAAATCATAAACGGTATCGGTCTGATCGCCGTTTGTAACGATGGTCTTGTTCTCGAATACGCGAACCGGTGCGTAAATAACGAGGGACGGGTCGGAAAGCTTTGCCGGGTCGAAAGCCTCTGTGCGGATGCCGCCTTCCTGCTCTACGAATACACGGTTGCGGGAGTTAACGCTTCTGCCCATG
Source organism: Acutalibacteraceae bacterium (assembly GCA_045579885.1). Lineage (GTDB taxonomy): Bacteria > Bacillota > Clostridia > Oscillospirales > Acutalibacteraceae > Hominenteromicrobium. Next base: position 2,281 of record JAZNMV010000260.1, read on the forward strand.
ATGAAGTATGCGATAACAGCCTTCTCGCCGTCTGCGCTCTTACCGATCACGATGCCGCGGCCGGGATAGGAATTAGAAGCGAGTTCCTTTTTGATATCCAAAATTTCCATTCTGTTTTCCTCCAGTTCAAAAGATCTTATGTTATGCCTTCGGCGGCAGTACGGTTACGACCGCGCCGTTCACTTCGAGTCTGCCCTCACAGAACAGGGACACAGCCTCCGGAAGAAGCTTCCACTCTGCCTGCTCCATAATGCGGCGCTGCAGGGTTTCGGGTGTATCACCGTTTTCTACGGGAACCGCCTTCTGCAGAATGATCGGGCCGCCGTCGCAGACCTCATTTACAAAATGTACGGTCGCACCGGAGAGCTTCACGCCGCGTGCCAGAGCCGCTTCGTGTACGTGCAGGCCGTAAAAACCCTTGCCGCAGAACGACGGGATCAGTGCCGGATGCACGTTGATGATCTTATTCTCGAAAGCCTTTGTAAACTTTTCGTTTGTAATGGTCATGAAGCCGGCCAGAACGATAAGGTCGGTCTTCTTTTCCTTTAAGAGATTTTCCAGCGCCTCGCTGTAAGCATCTACGTCCGCATAATCCTTGCGGGCAAGAACAACACCCTCAATGCCTGCATTTGCTGCACGTTCCAGCGCATATACGCCGGGACGGCTTGCAACGACTACGGAGATGTGACCGTTCTTGATCTGACCGGCCTTCTCCGCGTCGATAAGAGCCTGCAGGTTGGTGCCGCCGCCGGAAACGAGTACGGCTATGTTCAGCACAGGATGACCCCCTCATCGCCCTCGATAACTTCACCGAGTACGAATGCCTTTTCGCCTGCGTCGTTGAATGCCTTGATGCAAGCATCAGCGGTTTCCTTGGAAACTGCAACGCACAGACCAACGCCCATGTTGTATGTGTTGAACATGTCGCGCTCCGGAATGTTGCCGGTCTTAGCAATGAGATCAAAGATTGGGAGAACCGGAACAGCTGCGCGCTCAACCTTAGCGGTGAGGCCTTCCTTCATCATACGCGGAATGTTCTCATAGAAGCCGCCGCCTGTGATGTGGGAAATTGCCTTAATGTCTGCAGCTTCGATAGCAGCGAGAACCGGCTTTACATACAGTCTTGTCGGCTCGAGCAGTGCTTCACCGAGTGTGGAGCCGAGCTCTTCGTAATATGTTTCGAGGTTTTCCTTTGTCATGCCGAATACCTTACGGATGAGGGAGAAACCGTTAGAGTGGATACCGGAAGAAGCAACACCGATGAGAACGTCGCCTGCTACCATCTTGGAACCGTCGATGATGTCCTTCTTATCGACAACACCTACGGTGAAACCTGCGATATCGTACTCGTCATCCGGCATAACGCCCGGATGCTCTGCAGTTTCGCCGCCGATGAGTGCACAGCCGGACTCAACACAGCCGTCTGCAACGCCCTTAACGATCTGAGCGATCTTTTCCGGATAGTTCTTGCCGCAGGCAATGTAGTCGAGGAAGAACAGCGGCTTTGCACCGCAGCAGATAACATCGTTTACGCACATAGCAACATCGTCGATACCGATCGTATCGTGCTTATCGAGCAGCATAGCTGCAACGAGCTTTGTGCCGACGCCGTCTGTACCGGAAACGAATACCGGCTCTTCCATGCCCTTGAGATCCGGCTGGAACAGACCGCCGAAGCCGCCGATACCGGAAACAACGCCCGGAATATGGGTACGCTTTACGTGCTCTTTCATCAGTTCTACGGATTTGTAACCGGCGGTTACGTCAACGCCCGCAGCTGCGTAGCTGGAAGAATAAGAATTCTTGTGCTCCATTTTTGTTAGCTCCTTTGCGCCTTATATTTTAAAAGCAATAATTATTATGATCAGCAGAATTTCTCTGCCCAGTTGCCGTTTCTGAATACCGGAACGACTTCGCCGTCTGCGGTAATACCGTCGATGTTCAGTGTGCCGTCACCGATCATGAAGTCCACGTGGATCACGGAATCGTTAACGCCCTTCTCGTGCATCTGCTCTTTCGTGAGGTCCTTATCCTTCAGAACGGAGAAACCTCTGCCGAGTGCCAGATGGCAGGAAGCATTTTCATCGAACAGTGTGTTGTAGTACAGAATACCCTGATTGGAGATCGGGGAATCATGCGGGATAAGTGCAAGCTCGCCGAGCATTGCGGCGCCTTCGTCCATAGCGATCATGCGCTCTAAGAGTTCCTGACCCTTTTCAGCCTTGCAGGATACCGCACGGCCGCCTTCGAAGGTGATGGAGAAGTTCTCGATCAGGTTACCCTGATAAGAAAGCGGCATTGTCGCTACAACGGTACCCTCTGCCTCGCCCTTCATCGGAGAAGTGAAAATCTCCTCTGTCGGCATGTTCGGTACGAAGAATGTGCCGTCCGGCAGGGTATCGCCGCCGCCAGTCCACTCGGAATTCGGAATGAGACCTGCGGTGAAATCTGTGCCGTTTTCGCTGTAGTAATGCATCTTTACGAACTCACATGCATTGAGCTTTTCGTAGCGAGCCTTAAGTGCCTCGCTGTGTGCCTGCCACTCGGCTACCGGATCGTTATCCTTTGTAACGCGAACGGACTGCAGGATCGCATCCCAAAGCTTAGCAACAGCTGTGCTTGTACGCTCGCCCGGGAATACCTTCTTCGCCCACTTTGCACTCGGTACGGCAACGATGACCCACTGGTGCTTGTTGTCGATTGCATCGCGGTACGGCTTCTGGACCTTCATCTTTGCGAGATTGACCTTCTGCATTTTTTCGACATTCACGCCCTTGAGGCCGTCCGGATCTGCGGAAGCGATCATAATGCGTACCGGAAGTTCGTCCGCCATGCGCTGCAGACGTGCCTTCTGCCACTCGGGAACATTGGTGAGCGTTTTTACGCTTTCGCGGCGCAGCTGGAGCTTATCGAACTCCTGGTTCATCCACTGCATGTCGACCCACTTAGCGCCTGCCTTGTAAGCTTCGTCAGCGACCATCAGCGCAAACTCTGCCTGATCGGTCTCGGTCATGATGATAGCACCCTGACCCTTTTTGATGTTTACGCCCATCTTGACGATGAGACGTGCATATTTTCTTAAAACCGTCTTGTTCACAGTCTATTTCTCCTTTTCAGAGATTAAAGCTCTGCGACCTTTGCCTGCAGTGCTTCGTTCTTCTTAGCTACGCCCTCTTCCATATCGACCTTCATCTGTGCGAGCTGCTCTGCGAGCTTCTCGTCGGAAAGTGCGAGCATCTGTGCTGCGAGGATCGCTGCGTTGTCCGCACCGTCGATCGCAACGGTTGCAACCGGGATACCTGCCGGCATCTGTACGGTAGCGAGCAGTGCATCGAGACCGTCGAGTGTGGAGGACTTTACCGGAATACCGATAACCGGAAGTGTGGTATGTGCAGCCAGAACACCGCCGAGGTGTGCAGCCTTACCGGCAGCAGCGATGATCACGCCGAAGCCTTCAGCCTTTGCGTTCTTGGAAAATTCTGCTGCTGCATCCGGAGTACGGTGTGCGCTCATAACGCGAACCTCTACCGGAATACCGAAATTCTTAAGTCTCTTGATCGCAGGAGAAACAACCGGAAAATCGCTGTCGCTGCCCATGATCACTGCTACTTTCTTACTCATTTTATCCACCGTTCCTTTCAAAATTTAACACAAAAGAAATAGGCTGTGCAAAAACACAGCCTTAAATTCTAAAATTGGTCGCAAAAACCCATGGAAAACACGGAACAGTTCTGCATTCGATAAACCATTTCGCACCTCCGGGAACTTGCTTCTTTTATCGCGTACAAGGTTATTTTAAGCGATTTTACCGCGTTTTTCAATAGTTTTCGGCGATTTTAGAGAAAATAATAAATTTTCCGGTTTCTTCTATCCGGTCTTTGTAACAAGCGTTATTTCAGCGCCTTCTTTTTAACCGGTCTGCCGAAATTATCGACCTTTGCGGGATTGAGAGAATCCAGTGTACGGTAAACACGCACAGTCGGGATCATCAATACGGCAACATAGAGAATAATGAGGATCTCCGTTACCCACATACCGCAAACCTCCGCACGGTAGAGTGTGGAGATCAGCTCTATCATGGCATGTGCCGCAATAGAGAGCGGGTAGATCCACAGCTTATTTTTACGGACAGCCGCAAATACAAGCACGGAAAGTTCGATCTGCAGAACGAACATACACAGGCGCTCGACCATGGAGAATACAACGGAAGTCGCCGGGATATCGTTGATCGCCTTAACGGTTTCGATCATGCCCTGTGCATCCTCTGCAGACATGGTCGAAAGCAATTCAGCCATATTTCCCATGTTCAGCGCAATTGCAAAGAAGAAGTTTGCAAACGCCGTAAAGCCGAGTGCAATAATACACTCGATGCCGCCGTGGCCGATACCGTACAGCACGGCATTTTCACGCTCCGTTTCATTCTGCAGCGTCTTCTTGAACATCATCAGGCGCGCGGTCTCTTCGAAGAAACCGGCAGCGAGACCTACATACAGACCGTTCAGCCAGGGGTTCGCTTCAAAGAATGCACCTACAGCAGGGTTCAGATCCAGCACAACAAAGTGCAGTGCCTGCTGTCCGACAAGTGCAAAAACAAAGAACGCAGCAACACCGAACAAAAACGGACGGAATTTGAGTCTGTATTTCGATTTCCATGCAACGAGCGCCGCAACGGGCAGTGCCACACAGAACAGGGATTCCACAAGCAGCACGATAAGCACTGCAGTGGAAATTCTAACATCTTCGTACATGAATATTGCTCCTTATAATTCGATCAAAAGCGGGCGGCACTGCGAGCCGTCCAGCCCCTGCATTTTAAGCGGTGCCGAGGATAAAAAGTAGTTTCCGTCCGGCACTTCTGTCATAACAGCGGACTCGAGCAGTGCGATCTCAGCACCGAGCAGTGCTCTGTGCACAACGGGACCCGTCTGCTTATTGCCGACTGTCATTCCCTCCACACCGAGGAACCACAGCTCTTCTTTTGCAAAAGCTTCCGCCGCTTCCACCGTGATCTCGATCTCACCGCGGATAAGCAGGCGCTTTGTGCCGTCCGACATAGCAGACTTTGCATCTTCTGCGGTCAAAAGACCGTTATGCGTAATCACCTTGCACGGGCCGACGCATTTTGTAAGGTCCATCTCCGCAACACTCTTCGCCCCCGCAACGAAATGCTTCGGTGCATCCATATGCGTGCCGTTATGGCTGCCCATGGAAAGCACGGTCACATTGCACGGGCAGGTTTCGGAGATCTCAAAAAAAGGCGTACCGGAAGGTGCCGGGTCTCCCGGATAAACCTCTGCGGAAAAAAGCTCTTTCGAAAGATCATAGATCTTCAAAGCAATTTGCCCCCTTCATTTTCAGCGAAACAGCGTACACTCACCGCTTTCACGGTAGTAACGGATCCGCTTTTCTATTTCTTCCTTCGGACATTTGAAATAGTCCGCAAGGCAAGAGATGCAGAGGAAATCCTCCGCACCCCGATATACAAGCTTTCTGTAGATCGCTCTGTCGTCATCCCCAAGCTCGGCGCCGCAGGTACGACAGGTCTTGTAATTTGCCATAACCGATTACTTCAGCTTAACCGGCTTTGCGATGAGAACGAGGCTGTCGTGCGGCTCGATAACGGTTACATAACGCTCCGAGAATTTGCCCTCGTTTTCCTTTGTGTAGCAGTTGTACATTTCGAGGCCCATATTTGCAGCGTACGGAATGCCAAGATCCCAGAACTGCAGGGACATCTCATTGCGCTTATCGCCGAAATTCACCATGCAGAGAGCCAGTGTACCGTCACTCAGGGGCTTTACCATGGTCATAACATTCTCCGGATTGTTCCACTGACGGATGCAGTACGGGCCGCGGCACTCGATATCCTGATTGATGCGAATGAGATCCTCGTTGCCGAGTGTTTCGAGCGTTGCATCGGTCATGTTGCGGATATCACAGCCGATCATCAAGGGAGAACCCATGATCGCCCACAGTGCAAAATGTGTGCGGTATTCGATATCTGTGCATGCGCCGAGCTCACCGATCCACTCATTGTTGCTGGAGCCGTGCATACCGACGATGAGCATGTCGATATCGTTGTGGCAGAACGGACCGGAGTAAGCGGTCTTTTCGATCTGGGAGAGGAAAAGGTTCTTTACGGACTGCCAGTTGTCCTGAATATCTCCGGTGGAGCGGAACAGCTGTGCACCGGAACCCTGGATCCAGCTATGTACATCTTCATGGCCCCAGTTGCAGGCGGAAAGAACGATATCTCTGCCGCAGTTGCGAAGTGCCAGAGACATGCGCTTATAGAGAACTTCACCGTTGATGTGCTGCGGCTTGTAGCAGTTGTCGTACTTGAGGTAGTCGACACCCCAGGAAGCGAAGGTCTCTGCATCGATGAATTCATGCTCGAAGCTGCCCGGATAGCCTGCACAGGTATGTGTGCCGCAGCAGGAGTATATGCCGAACTTCAGGCCCTTGGAATGAACGTAGTCCGCAACGTACTTGATGCCGTTCGGGAACTTTTCGGGATCCGGAACAAGGCGGCCTTCTTCATCGCGCTGCTTAAGGCTCCAGCAGTCATCGATAACGATATACTCGTAGCCCTTATCCTTGAGGCCGCTCTCGCAAAGCGCATCGGCAGCGCCCTTGATCAGGTCTTCGTTAATATTCCATGTAAAGGTGTTCCAGGAGTTCCAGCCCATCGGGGGAGTCATAGCCAAATATTTGTTATGCATGATTTACATCCTTTCCTAAAACGTTTAAATATTATTAAGTGCTTCGACCGCTGCTTTTAAGAGGGTAATGCACTTTTCAGCCGAATCTTTCGCAAAGGTCATAAAATCGACCTTGCCGTCATCATTCGCGTTATCCGAGATCGCACGCAGACCGCTGAACGGTACGCCGCTCGCCGCACAGACGTGTGCGATGGAGCCGGTCTCCATCTCGCAGGAAACTGCACCGTATTCCGCTTTCAGCGCTTCGCAGAATACCGGATCGGCAACGAATCGGTCGCCGGTCGCAATCACACCGCGGTGTACACCCTTATAGATCTCCGCCGCATACTGCGCAAGCACCGCATTATGCGCTTCACTTGTCGGCAGCTCAACGGTCTCCTTGCCGCTGCCGCCGAGCGGCACAAAGCTCTTCGGTTCGCCGATCGCGGTCGTATCGTAGTCATACTGCACAGCGTGTGTGGCAATGACAAGATCGCCGATCTTAACGCCTTCGCCGATACCGCCGGCTACACCCGTGCTGATGATGAGCTTCGGTGCATAACACTGGAGCATCACCGCCGCACACATCGCCGCGTTTACTTTACCCGCACCGCAGCGCGATACAACAACGGGCACGCCGTTCAGTTCACCGGTCGTAAACGGTGTACCGCAAAGTACTTTTGTTTCGGTTTCCGTCATGGCGGCAATGATGCCGTCCACCTCGATCTGCATAGCTCCGATAATTCCGATCATATACTTTCCTCCTCCCGGACGGTTGTACCGTTCCGTTTCAGAATTTCTGTTTCTTGGTTACTTAGACTGCTCCGCGATCTTCTCTCTCAGGAACGCACGGAACTCATCCGCACCCTTGCCCTTTTCAAAGCCCTTGAAGTTGTCTTTCTTGATGAAATATGTGGTGTTGTCGCCAAAATACAAGTAGAAATATTCCTTCGTTTCCGCAACATCCGTGATCTGGAAATACGGGTGCAGACTGGAAGCCTGCAGACCGGAAATGCGGAAATCACCGTCGTAGAAATAGTAAGTCGCCTTACGGCTTCTCATAGAACCGTACACTCTTTCGAGCGTCTTTGCAATGGTCGTTCCGGCTGTGAAAGAGCGGTATACACTGAATGCCGCAAAACCGATGAGCGCAACGATCATCCACCAGTTATCCGAAATACCGACACTTGTGACAAGAACGATCGCAACGACAGAGAGGAGCACGGTAAAGATCGGCATGAACAAATTCTTGTGATATGCCTGATATTTACCGAATTTCTGAATGGCTTCGTTGCTGTGCACGGTCTCGTTTACAAAGCGCAGATCGCCTTCGCCTTCATCCTCACGGCCTTCCTTCAGCCGGCGATATGCGGCAAGCTTATCCGCCATAACGCGCTTCGCTTTCTTCTGTCTCTTGCCGACCACAATATTCGCAATGATGAACACGACCAGCAGGACGAACAGAAGTGCAAGAACACCCATTGTCATGAGTTCCACCGGATCGACCTGAAAACCGGGTTTCTCGGTAAATACGGCGATCTCGGCGGAATCGACCATGGCACGCATCATTGCATCGGTCGCTTCGTCGATCGGCTCGGCACCGTTAAAGATATCGAAAGATATGACCTTACCGTTCAACAGTGTGCCGTAGATACGCTCGTAGACTGTGTTGTCCTCGAGGGAATCGGACTGAATATCAACGCAGAAAAACGGGATCTGCTCATGCTCGTACCATTCGGCCGAACCCGATGTCAGACCGTCCGTTGTCTGCGGAATGAGACCGAGACGAAATTCCTCAAGCTCCTCCTCCGTCAGAAGATTCAGGTTGTGGACGGACTTCGACATATCGGTCTCTCTTGCGGTAATTGTGATGACCGCGCCGCTTGCGGCACCGTAAACTTCCGCCGCAATATTGCCGTCGATCATTTCCGTTGCCTTATCATACGGACTTAAGATGTTCAGCTCACTCCACAGCGGGTCGTCGAATTTCGTGCTCATGGAAAGCATTGTCGCACCCTCGGGAACAGTGATCGTCATCTCCGTCTCGTAGATCGTATACTTGTCGCCGGCTGTTTCGGCAGACGCCGTAACGCAAAGCAGGGAAACAGCGGTCAAAACCGCAAGCAGCACCGCAAAAATGCGTTTCGCCGGACATTTACAATGTTTTTTCATGGTCAATATTCCTTTCCACTGTGTATTTTCCGAAGATACACAGCCTGTTTCAAACTAATATTGCCATTGTATCACACTTTTACCGAAAATTGTACCGCTTTTCTCCAAATTTTTATGAATTTACAATTTAGAAAAATCCGTTTGACACGCCGCAAGCCACAGGATAGAATAGAAACAGCCTTAAAAAGGAGATAAACACTATGAAAATCGCAATTATCACCGGTGCTTCGTCCGGCCTCGGCATTGAGCTGCTCCGTGCTGCCGTAAAGCACTGCCCGGATATCGACACATACTGGCTCATCGCGCGCCGC
>JAZNMV010000261.1:0-3489 GCA_045579885.1 Acutalibacteraceae bacterium
AAATTACTCAATACTGCCGAATTCATCTGTTTACTCCACCTTTCCTCTGTTAACGACACGACCAAATGGTCATCTCTTCTTTATTGAATCCCAGTAGGACTTAAAAGATTGCTCGTTTTTATTATCACCAAACTCGTAGTACTTCGCACCGACAAGTGCATCGGGCAAATACTGCTGATCGACCCAGTGATTCGGAAATGCATGCGGATACTGATAAAACTGTCCTTTGCGAACCACTTCCGCACTATCATAGTGCACGTTCTGCAATGTCCTAGGAATGTTACCGGATTTCCCCTTGCGAATATCCTCCATAGCCGCATCGATCGCACTTTCACCGCTGTTGGATTTTGGTGCTAACGCAACAAGAATAACCGCATCTGCAAGAGGAATACGCGCTTCCGGCAACCCAACCATCATCGCAGCATCCACGGCAGACTTAACAATCGGAATGATCTGCGGCCATGCAAGACCCACATCTTCACATGCACATACCATTAACCGTCGGCACGCAGAAGCCAGATCTCCGGCTTCGAGAAGTCGCGCAAGATAATGAATCGCCGCATCCGGATCGGATCCGCGCATCGATTTTTGAAAAGCTGAGAGAATATCGTAATGCTCTTCGCCGCTCTTATCATATCGCATTGCGCTGCGCTGTGTAAGCTGTCTCGCAAGTTCCATTGTCACTGTATGTGCCTCGCTGCTCTGCGCAGCAACTGTACATAATTCTGCGGCATTCATTGCTTTGCGAACATCTCCGCCGCAAGCCATACCGATATATTCCGGTACTCCATCTTCGAGCTGTATCGGAAAATCCGCTTCGTCAGAAAGTATTCCGAATGCACGGCAGACGGCACGAACAACATCCTCACGATCGACAGGCTTAAATTCAAAAACCGTTGAACGGCTCAAAATCGCGTTGTACACATAAAAATAAGGATTCTCCGTTGTAGATGCGATCAATGTAATACTGCCGTTCTCAATAAACTCCAAAAGCGTCTGCTGCTGTTTCTTATTGAAATACTGAATCTCATCGAGATAAAGTAATACGCCGTTTACCGCTTCCAAAGTATTAACCTGTGCAACTACGTCACGAATATCTGCCGTTGAAGCCGTTGTACCGTTCAATTTACAAAGGTGCATATTGGTGTTGCGTGCAATAATAGACGCAACCGTTGTTTTGCCAACACCGGAAGGACCGTAGAACACCATATTCGGAATTTTCCCGGACTCAATGATACTGCGCAGTACTTTTCCCTGACCAAGCAGATGTTTCTGACCGACAACATCATCTAAAGTCTGCGGACGAATTCTGTCCGCAAGCGGTGCTCTCATACTCTGTCCTCTTTCTGCTGATCACATATACAGCGGATATTTGCTGAGCAGTGCCGTAACCTTCTCGCGAATAAGCTCAGCACTGTTCTCAAAATCTGTAGCACAGAGCCAAATACATTCTGCAACTACATCCATGTCTTCTTCCTTGAGTCCCCTGGTCGTTACAGCCGGTGTACCAAGACGAACACCGGAAGTCACAAACGGGCTTCTCTTCTCATTCGGAATCGTGTTTTTATTGGCAGTAATGAAAACTTCATCCAGGCGGCGTTCCAGTTCTTTACCGGTAAGCTCACCGTCAGAAAGATCCAGAAGCATCAGGTGATTATCCGTACCGCCGGAAACAAGTTTCATACCGCGATCGGTAAGTCCCTTGGCGAGTGCCTGTGCGTTCTTTACGGTCTGCTCAGCATACGCCTTGAACTCGGGTTTCAATGCCTCACCAAAACAAACCGCCTTCGCTGCAATAATATGCATCAGCGGGCCGCCCTGCGTGCCCGGGAAAATTGCCTTATCGATTTTCTTTGCCAGTTCTTCACGGCAAAGGATCATACCGCCGCGCGGTCCACGCAGCGTTTTATGCGTAGTAGTCGTGACAACATCTGCATACGGAACCGGGTTCATATGGTACCCTCCGGCAACAAGGCCGGCAATGTGTGCCATATCGACCATGAGATATGCGCCGCACGCGTCAGCGATCTCACGGAACTTCTGAAAATCGAGTGCACGCGGATAAGCACTTGCACCTGCAACGATCAGCTTCGGCTTCACTTCCATAGCCTGCTGCATAAGCTTATCGTAATCAAGAACATGTGTAACAGGATCTACGCCGTATGCCACAAAGTTATAGTAGGTACCGGACATATTGACCGGAGATCCGTGTGTCAGATGACCGCCTTCCGCGAGATTCATACCGAGAACCGTATCACCGGGCTGCAATAATGCAAAATAAACCGCAAGATTCGCCTGCGCACCGGAATGCGGCTGAACATTGGCATGCTCTGCACCGAAAAGCTTACATGCACGTTCACGTGCAATATTCTCAACAATATCTACATCCTGGCAACCGCCGTAATAACGGTGTGCCGGATACCCTTCCGCATACTTATTCGTAAGCACAGAACCCATTGCAGCCATAACTGCAGGCGATACAATATTTTCGGAAGCAATCAACTCCAGATTCCGACGCTGACGTTTCAGTTCCAACTCCATCGCGGAACCGACTTCTTCATCGTATTCTGTAACAAACCCAATAGTATTCATGATATCTTCAAACACAATTAACTTCCCTTTCCAAAAAACAAATGAAATATTAAATTAATTATACGCTTATTTTAAACAAATGGCAATAGACGATTCTCAAGGACAAATCGCACACCGATCAGCAAAAACAAATGTGCAGGATACGCGATATAGAAAAAGTACTTTAGAGAGAGAGGGCCTCTCTTTCCGTTGTACAACAAAACAGGTATACTGGCAGCAATTGCCCAAAGCTGTATTTCGTTGCCATCATACGTATATTTCCCGTATGTCAGACCCGAAAAGGCAATTGCATCAATACCTCGATACTTTTGAAACAGGAAAAAGCACAATACCATAAGCACACCGTATACACCGTAATCGAAATTCAGAAAATACGGCAGCCAAATTAATGCCAGTGCAATAATAAACAGGAAAATATTTCTCGATTTTGCAGAAGCATCCAAAGCTTTCATTACAAGTAATGCACATAACAGTGTAAACAGAACATTTTGATTGCCAAACTCGAGCCATGTACCTCTGAACAGAAAGTCATACGGCAACTCAGAGAGTAACGCAAACACTGTCATTCGTATTACATATCTTGAGTAATTTCTTGTATGTCGGTATCCCTGCACCAATAAAAACGCATAAATCGGCATAGCCAGACGCCCAACATATCGCAGCCACAAAACATTAGGAAAAAAGATAGCACCGATATGATCTATGATCATTGTCACCAAGGCTAATATCTTCAAACTAAACGCAGACATACTAAATCCAACCTTTCATGAATTCAACTTTACCAAATATTTAGGGTATTGTCAATCGAACACAAAAGGTGTAAAATTATTTTTGATATGGGTGTGCATTATGCTCACCCGGAAAGGTATGTGATGTATCAATGACAAACCAAGAGCT
>JAZNMV010000262.1:0-8117 GCA_045579885.1 Acutalibacteraceae bacterium
GTACGTACTGAACATGACCTCGTGGCTCGGGTCGAAGTGATCAATTGCCTTGATCAGTCCGATGCAGCCCACTTGAAAAAGATCATCCGGATTTTCACCGCGGCTTGTAAAACGTTGAATGACGCTTAATACTAAACGTAAATTACCCTGTATCAGCTTTTCGCGTGCAGCTTTATCACCGTTTCGACAGCGTTTCAAAAGTTCCTGCATTTCATCGTTTTTGAGCGTCTGTAATTTTGCGGTGTTCACGCCGCAAATCTCTACCTTGCTTTGGGAATAGGCATACATACTGTCCACCGTCCTGTGTGTTATATGTACAGGTAGTATGGGCAAAAAACTGTGAGCTTATCCGTAAAGAAGAACCCCGGCACAGAAACAATTTTCTGTGCCGGGGTTTGTTATTGTGAAAATTATTTATGAAGCAGGAAAGCTTTTCCTCGGAAATCTCCGTCGAGTTCGGAACCAAAGGTTTCTGTGATTTGATAGTCTCGCAGGATATCGCTCAGATCCGGATCCGCACCGTTTTCAAAAGTGTGCACGATCAAAAGTGCTTCATCACCCAATGTTCTAAGTACGATCTGTCTGCCGATTGGTCGGTTATAATCCTGTCCCGGAGTCTGATCGATGAGGCAGGTGAAACCGTCGCGGATAACATGTTTGATCTTATCATAGAACCGAACAGCGTTTAGTGCCATCTGCCATTGTGCGTCACTCATGCTGAAAATCTCGCCGGAAAGGCAGAGTCTGCCGAGAAAACCGCCTGTGAGCAGGTAGTTAATGCGATGTTCGTCGGCATCAGCGTGCAGAACAGACCAAATCTGACTTTGTTCGGGACGGATAACACGGTGGAGATTTGCAGCAATAAGAGGAATGCTGAGACATTCGTGTGCGTCGGAAAAACTTGCCTGTGATACGAGTTCCATTGTGGAAGGCTCTAAGCGATGGCCGCCGCTGGAACAGGCTTCAATTACAAGCTCCGGGATCTCGCTGCGCATTTTTTTGAAGAAAGCCTGGCTGCCAAGTACGGCGCTGCGGAGACCTTCGCCGTAGCTTTCAGCGCCGTCAACTCCCGCACCGATCGTTTCATTATAGTCTATTTTAACGTAACCGAAGCCGTTATCCTTCAGCAATCGAATGACACGCTCAGAAAGGTGATCCTGTACCCATGGGTCTCGCATATCCCAGAATCTTCTGGTGCCCACGGTAACAGGGACATCATCTCTTTTAAGCTGATGATCGGTGTTATTATACGCTTCGGGTGAGCCGATACCAATACTTTCCATTTCAAACCAAAGTCCGGGAATCAAACCGTGACTACGGATCATATCTGTAGCTTCTTTAATGCCGTTCGGGAAAAGCTCTTTGGACGGTATCCAATCGCCAATCGTCTGTGCCCAGTCTTTTCCGGGAACTTTATACCAGCCGGCATCGATAACGAGATAACGAATGTCTGAACCGTCAAGTCTTTCCGCGGTTTTGGTCAGGTTCTCAAGTGTTGGATTTCCCCATGTGGTGCAGAACTCGTTGAAAATTACGGGCATATCTTGGTCAACGGGGGATATTGCGGGAGATTGTGCTTTGACGAGTTTATTGCAAACATCCTCGAGGGAAGTGCCAACGGCGACTACTGCTTTGGGAGATTTAAAAGATTCACCGGGCATAACGGTTTTAAACCATGAGCCGAAATCGCGGTCGGCTAAACCGCCGTATAGAGATACCGGCTCTGCGGATCGGAAAACTTCAAGCTGCCAGCTTGAAGCACAGTACAGCTGCGCGCCCACAAAAGTACCGGATTTCGTATCTTCCAAAACGATGAACGGGAACCATTTGCGAACAGGAAGAGAACCGATCTGGCCGAATTTTTCCTGTCTTACACCAAACTTACTCCAGGAAGGTTCCATGTTCAGGTCTGCGAAATTCTGGGACAGCAGCTTGCCTTCTGCGCTCCAAAAAGATGTGAGACGGTGCATACGGTCTGCGCACAGATCTTTGAGTGCAAAGCTGGAAAACAGTTCCAAAGCAGCGGGGGTATCCGTAGTATTTTCAAAAACGGAATAACAGTGAAATACATCGCCTTTTTTCTCATGACAACATTTTACAGTGTGTCCGCGGCTGCCTTTGAAAACGGTAATATCTTCGGTTTCGGAAAGAATCTGCATGTTTTGAACGGATTCACTCTGTGTCAGTGTATGACCGTTTCCGAATCCGCTTGCATAGGCATCTCCTGAAAGTCTCCATTCCGTGTAGAATTGCATACAAATACCTCCCAAGCTTATTTTCAAGTTGATTATAGCATAGCAGTACTTTGTTTTCAATTGGTTGAAACAAGGTGTTTTTGCTCAGTTGGGGACAGCTAAAGCAGAGTGAAGCTGAAATGAATTGTGTTTTATCTGATGTTTGGCACACACAAAAAAACAGAGCCGCTAAAATCAGCGACTCTGTTATAGTTAATATTCTGCTACAGCAACATCGTTTGCTTTGACTGTAACGGTTTTTCCGTATAATTCAAAGCACAGATCATTATTGGTTTTATTCCAGAATGTAACGATGTAACTTCCGTCTTCAACTGTGAATTTACCGCTCATAATGCCTTCGGGAAGCTTTTCACCGTACATGGATTCGTAATTGCCGTGATAGAAGTAAGCTTTGTATTTTTCTTTAATGACGTTCAGATACTTTACATGTTCAGCGTAGTCGGGAAGACCTGCAATGCCGAAGACACGGCCGCGATAGATACATACGTCAAAAATAAGGCCGCAGGTAAAGGCATAGTTCAAATGGTCGCGGAAGCCTTCTTTATCGTCATGGAGGAAACGGTTTGTAATGCGCAGACCGGGGAAAGTGTGAAGATAAAGATCCGGATATGCGTTTGCGGTATAAGCATTGCCGTTTCCGCAGCCGTGGACATAGTCCACGAGATTTGCATAACGATCGCAAACGCTCTCTGTGCCGATCGCAACGTTTTTCGGTGTGATCTCACGGATCGCGCAGATATTTTCAAAACGACCCATGCCGTCTTCGTCAATACGATAGCCGTGCGGATGTTCGCTGTCAAAGCAGAGCTTAAGTGCACAGCCAAGCTGATCGAAGAAAATGGAATCCGGTTCAAAGGAAAGCTTTAATTTGGCGACATTCAAAAGGTTATCTTTCCATTCGGGTGTTCTGTGACATGCCGTATCGAAAGACTTGTAGCCATACGTGCGCAGGATCGTACCGTCGTTGGAGAACTGATAATGCTCGCGATACTCGTTGCCATCTATGTCTTTGTGCGATATCTTCTGACCGATCTTCTTGTAAAAATCAGTCTTTACGTCGATCAGATTGCCGTTGGAATAGAGGATCACATGACCGCCGAGGCGCTGTACTTCGGCAACGGCTTCTTTCAGCTTTTCTGCTCCGCCGAGTGCCGGATCCGGCTCATATTCCGGATAGTTGTTATCGAAACGGCCTTTCCACCAACCGAATACCATGAGTGCATTCAGACCGCATTTCTTTCCTTCAAGATAGAGTCTCGGAAGATCTTCGTATTTAAAGTATATCTCACCGTACTGGTGCTTCAGAATAACGCGCTGCCAGCCTGTGATTTCTTTTGCCCACGGAACGATATTCTGTTCACGGTACCATGTTCCTTCGGACCATTCTTTGTACAGTGCTGCACCGTCACGCCAGTCGCCTTCGAAGAGTGCCATCACACTTTTTCCGCATTCGACGGTTTCACCCTGATGTACTGCCGGGTAATGCGAAATACAGAACATAAGCTCGGATTCGGTATGTCTGGGAGAGATGCCAACATTAAAACCGACAATGCGCATTTCGGGGTTATGCTCACCGAAATAGAGGTATCGATCACCGAACTGCAGACCCATCCACGGCATGGACATAAAGCGGCCGATGGTCGGGGGATAGGAATGTGTCATCCAGGTAGATTTGTAGTCGGCACTCATATATTCGGTGTGAACGGCTGCAACGGCTTTGCGCGGGTCAACCGTACGGGAGCCGATGCCGTCCGGAATATAAAAGACTTCCTCGTCGTGCTCCACACCGAAGCTTGCAGCTGAAACAAAGGGCAGCTGCAGCTCGTTCAGAATAGCTTCGCTGCGGTTAGAGATCGCAGAGGAAAACTCCAGCATTCCGTTTGTGTTTTTAACAGTGACTGTGAGCGTAATGTCGAAAACTTCACCGTTTTCAGCTACGAGAGAATCGTATGTGATCGTTTGGGTATCACCAAGACTCTCTACTTTCGGAGATTGCTGTGCATGGGAGTAGACAGAGAGTTCTCTGATTTCATCCGTATCTATGAAAGCACGCCAAAAATCACGGCCCTCAAACGAAGTGATATTCAGGTCTTCGGTGAAGAATTTTGTTGTTGTATTTATGTTGAAATCAAGTGCCGTTAAAGCCATAAGATCCTCCAAGATATGCTATAAACGAAAAGGAGTACTGAAATAGTACTCCTTTCTATTTGTCGGTAAACCCTTGAGTAATAGAATGTTAGGGAAAGACAGTGTGACAGAAAACCGTCAGACTCAGATTTCTACTTCTCTGTGTGCTTCTGCGCTTCTGTAGATAGCGTCGAGCATCTTCTGAATGGTTACTGCATCTTCGATCGGGGAGATCGGTGTCTTATCTTCGTTGACACATTCGATGAAGTGGCGAATTTCTGCCTCGAAGTAATCGTTGGGTGCTACCTTCGGCTGAATATCGGTGAGGTAACCGGCTTCGTCCTCTGCATAAATGGTAAGCGGGTCGAAGGTGCAGCCTGCCTTTGTACCGAAGAGCTGTGTTGTAGCGATTTCCGGACCGTTAATTGCCCAAGCGATTTCTGCCATCATGGTCTTGCCGCCTTCAAAGCGGAAGAGAACTGTTGCGGAGTCTTCTGTGTTAAATACGCCGTTACCCTGGCCGAACGGAGTCCAGCGGCTGATGCCCTTTGTCTGGAAGTTGCCGATACGGTAGGATGTTTCTGCGGAGCAGGTTACCGGAGTGGGTCTGCCCATGAGGTACCATGTTCTGTCGATTGCGTGAACGCCGATATCGAGAACAGGACCGCCGCCTGCAAGTTCTTTGTCTGTAAACCAGCCGCCCGGGGTGCCTCTGCGGCGAACATACTGTGTCTTAGCAGCATAGATATCGCCGAAGACATCCTTGTCCTGCAGTTCACGGAAACGCATCTGCTCTGCACCGTAACGGGTGACAACAGCGATCATGAACTTAACGCCGGTTTCTCTGATGACCTTTTCCATCTCAAGACCTTGCTCGAGATTAGCAGCCAGCGGCTTTTCGCAGAGAATATTCTTGCCGGCTTTAGCAGCAGCGATACAGACAGGTGCGTGAGCAGCTGTCCATGTGCAGATATCAATGTAGTCTACATCAACATTGGCGAGAAGCTCTTCAACGGATGCGAAATAATGGGGAATGCCCCACTTTTCAGCAGCCTCTTTTGCTCTTTCCGGAACGATATCCGCAATAGCAACAACTTCTGCGATATCTGTGATCTTTGCGTATGCGGGAAGATGTGCGGATGTTGCGATGTTACCGGCACCGATGATGCCAACTCTGAGTTTTTTTGCCATGATTATATCCTTCTTTCAAAAAAAGTTTGGGAAATAACGCTTTTGCTGACAAAATTTTATCATTTCTTAAGAATATCGTCAAGGCGATATTGCAGAAGAATTAAATATATCTGCAGAACAAACAGAAAAAATATAAAGATAAAACCCCGAGTACGGTAAGTACCCGGGGTTAGTTTATATTCGTAAGACTTTTCCGTGCGATATTTGCAGAGTTTGATCGTTATTTATGCTGCATACACCGTTGATGAATAGCCGGTCGATACCCTCGCCCAAGTGATTCGGCGAAGTAAACGAAGCGGCGGAATGGATTTTATTGGGATCAAAAATCAGAATATCCGCGTAATTTCCAACAGAAAGCATTCCGCGATTCTTAAGCTGCATTCTCTTTGTGGGCAAAGCGGTCATTTTTTGAATGGCTTTTTCCAAAGAAAGAACACCACGGCGCATAACATAGTCTTCGATAAAATGCGGGAATGCACCGAACATTCTCGGGTGCGGTGTATCTGTGTCCGCATAAATCGCATCGGAGATCAAAATGGAGTAGGGTAATTTTGCAATTGTATCCACATCGTTTTGATCCATGGATAGATTAATGATTGCAGTACGACCGTTTTCCGTGTGCATGAGATGCGCAGCAAGCGCGGCGGCATCTTCGAAGCCGAATTTCTCGGCAGCTTCGGGAACAGACATGCCGATAAACTTGCGGTTTTCACCTTCTGCGGAGGAAATCAGGATTCGATCCCAACCGAGTGTAAGTGCGTAGTTATCCCAATCGTGATAGTCCATGAGGGAAGTGGCACGGAATTCGCGTACGCCTTCCGCTGTACCTAACCGTTTCAGAGCAGTTGGCATATCACCTTTTACAAATACGGGCGGCAGCATAGTCGTAAGACTTGTGGAGCCGCCGATATACGGGTAGAAATCCACGGTGATATCCATGCCGTGTGCGCGTTCATTTTCGATCAGTTCGATTGCACGGTAGATATCTTTATTCCAGTTTTTCATACCGCAGGATTTGAAATGACTGATCTCAAGCGGGCACTCCACACATTTTGCTATCTCGATTACTTCGCGGACGCTTTCCACCATTGAGTCGCCTTCGCCTCGAATATGAGTTACAAACGGTTTACGGCCACCTTTGAGCGGGTTCAGTAATGCGAGATATTCCTCGCGTGTCGTATAGAATTCTGGCAGATACATAATGCCTGCGGATACGCCGCATGCACCTGAATTCAGAGCATCCTGTATCATAGTACGACCGGTTTCTAATTGATTCGGAGTGAGCGGTCGGTCTGAAAAGCCGTTCAGAGAGATTCTAATGGCACCGAGGCCAATCATAGCGGCTATGTTCAGTGCTTGCGGTGTGCTTTCAAGAGCTTCCATGTACCGAGGGAAAGTGAAGTTTTGCCGTGCGGGATAATTCCCGAGAATCGGGATATCGTTGCTGTGTTTTTCATCAGCGTACGCGCCAAAAAGCGGCGCCATGGAAAAGCCGCAGTTCCCGACGACTGTTGTAGCAATACCCTGCCGAAGTTCGATTTCTTTTGAGCGGTCGGAAAGTGCCTTTGCGTCAAAATGCCTGTGCATATCCACAAAGGCAGGAGAGACAACTTTTCCGGCTGCATCTATAACTTCGTCGGAATCCGTCGAAAGCTTTTCTCCGATAGCGGCGATTTTTTCATCGATGATCAGAAGATCACCGCTTTGAGGTGGAGTGCCGCTGCCGTCGATCAGAAGACCGTTTCGGATCAGCCGTTTCACAGGATATCCTCCAAAGTAGCCTGACCGATGCGTTCACGTGCTGCAACTTTCCAAATATCTGTCAGCTTACTGTTTTCACAAACGTACGCGGCATCATACATGGCTGTAGTGGGGCAGATATGCGTCGGGATCACAAAGAGAATATCTCCGATTTCATGTCGTTCTTCTATATGTTCGGGACGCATACGGAATACCCAGTGCTCTTCACTGCTGAGGATCGGATCGCATTTTTCTTCCAAACCAAAGAGTATGCCGCGCGGATTTGCATCGGCAGATACGGCTTTTGTTCCGGTATCGAGCGTAAAAAGATCCGTGTCCGGATGGGAGATAACTCTTGTCAGAACAGCTGCTGCGGGGATAACATCGATATCCGGGAAATTTTTTCGGTAGCCACTGTCGGAAACAAAAATCGTACCCGGAGAGAGGAAAATGTCGTCTGTTTTTGCATGGCACGGAAAAGTAGGTGTGCCGCCCATAATCATGATAGAGAGGTCGTATCCCTTTTCGAGAAGTGTCTCACGCAATGCGTAGACCTTTTCAGCGGGAGAATCGGCGTGTGCGATGCGCTCACTGAAATCATTATCGTGAATATGTCCGTCATAGCAGTGCAGACCGCAGAGATGAATGTTTTCGTGTTCCTTTGCTGCAGCATAGAAGCTTTCGATTTGCTCTATCGCAATGCCGGTGCGGTTCATGCCCATGTTGACATCCAAAAGAAGGTTGACGGTGATGTCGTGATCTGTGGCTGCACCGGAAAGTGCCGTTAAAGTATAGGTGTTATCT
>JAZNMV010000263.1:0-8476 GCA_045579885.1 Acutalibacteraceae bacterium
CCTTGCGAGCATGGAAAGCGTGCCGAAATCAAAGCGTGTCTCACCGAGCTCACGGCGGATGCTCTGCAGCATCCACAGGCCCATAATATTTCTGAGATAACGATAACGGTACTGATAACCGCCCTCGTTTGTAAAGTTCTGCTCCATGCTTTCTTTCGTGGTGATCGGCTTTTCCAGCTCCACACCCAAAAGGCTCCATGTTCCGCTTGAGAGGAATACCGCATCTTCATCCTTTGCCGGTACAGCGAGGAACGCCGAAGCCGTATCATGCGACGGTGCACAGCGCACCAAAAGATCAAATCCGGTTTTCTTCTGCACAGCTTCCGTCAAGCTGCCGAGCGGTTCACCGGCCATCTTAAGCGGGTGGAAGATCTTCGCCGGAATATCGAGTTTCTCCAAAAGAGCTGTATCCCATGTTTTTTCTTCTGCATTAAGGAGCGCAGATGTGCTCGCTTCCGTGTATTCATTTGCACAGATTCCGGTCAGGTGAAATGCTAAAAAGTCCGGAATCATAAGGAAATGTTCCGCTTTTTCGAGCTGTTTCGGAGCTTCTTTTTTAAGTGCCACAAGCTGATAGACCGTATTAAAGGTCTGCTTCTGAATACCTGTGCGCGCATACAGCTCTTCGAAACGGATAACCGCATCCAGTTCCTCGGGGATACCTTCCGTACGGCTGTCGCGGTAAGCCACCGCCTCACCGATACGCTTCATATTTTCGTCGAGCAGAACAAAGTCCACGCCCCAGGTATCGATCGCAACACTGACCGGGTTTTCGATTTCTTCATTCTCCGCACACTTTGCTATACCCTTCACTACACTCTTGCACAGGCCGTCCGCATCCCAGCAGCGATGTCCGTCGCGCGGTACCGCACCGTTTTTAAAGCGATAAATTTCCGAAAGCTTCAATTTTCCGTCTTCGAGCCAGCCCAGAATATGGCGTCCGCTCGAAGCACCGATATCTACTGCAAGATAAGTTTTCAAAGAAAAAGCACCTCCTGTCCCCTTATAAATTATAGTATAACAAATATAAGTCAAAAAAATAAGGACGCTGTTTCAACAAAAAAGCGTCCTTGTTTTTGTAGATTTTACAGAGTGCATAAACTGCACTGAAATTTAAATCGCTGCAATGAATTCTTCGATCGAATACACCGTAGAAACGACCGTATGCGCATCGTGCAGAAGCACATCATCCTTAAGATATTCGGCAGCAATGCCCTTTTCAAGCATTTTTTCGAGATGCTTCGCCGCGTCTTCCACACGCTTGAAAGATTTTTCGAAAACCGCCGGAAACGAAAGCGCCGCGTACGAAGCTTTACCGCTTACCGCACGCACGATCTCACGGCGAATATCCGAAAACAGCTCTTCATTCTCGCGAAACTCTGCGGCATTTCTGGAAAGCTCATGCTTTGTGGCGACCGTTACAATGTCCGGCACCGAACAGGAAGCCTGTTTGCAGGCAATATCCCCACCCACAAAGGAAACAGAGGGCATATCATGTGAAGCAGCAATATACGCATCCATATCCACTTCGCCGATGTACTTTCCGTTCAGTTTGTAGAACTGCACTTCTTTGGAATTCATCGTATGTGCGAGTACACCGCCGAGTGTGCCCTCCATCGCATGATAGCCGAAGAAACAAATACAGTCGTAGGCATGCTCCGCCGCAAAATACATACGCGGCAGCGATAAATCCGGATCGAGCAGATTGATGCGTGTGTCGAGATCTTCCGGATCAACATTATGACCGCCGGCGTGATTATCCCACAGGTCCACTTTTTCCGCACCGGCAGCAAAAAGCGCATCTGCCGCGGCGTTCACTTCAAGGGCTGCCTGTCGCCTTGCCTTTTCCCAGCAGGCAGACTGCTGACCGAGACCCGAATACGGTTCTCCTACAGTAAAATTTACGCCCTCAAGGTCGAGTGCAAAAAGAATTCTTTTGTACATAACAGGTCTCCTTTTCTCAGCAGCACGAGGTATTTTTCGCTTTTCCGGTACTTTTTGATTTACTTTCTTAAATGGGATACTGAGTTTTTGTTTTCGAACACCGTCAAATACAATGTGTTCAATTTTCTTTTTTCCCATACCGCCACCGTCCTCTGCGTTCAGTATAACATAAGGCAGGAAAAAAAGCATCTGTTTACAAAGAAACAGCGCCCGAAAACGGGCGCTGTTAATGTCAACATCAAAATCTCAGTACACCGAGTGCCTGCAGCAGAAGAATCAGAAGCAGGGCAGGTGTCACAAACTTCACCATGACAACATAAAGACCCTGACGGCTGAACTTATATTTTCCCTGTGTGACTTCGTCGATAAGCGTTTTCGGCTTAACGATCCAGCCAACCAGAACACAGGTCGCGATCGCTACAACGGGCATCAGAATGTAATTACTGATGTAGTCGAGAATATCGAGGATCTGCGCAGACTTGCCAGCAGGCGTATTCGGCAGCGTAATACGGAAGAAGAAAAGGTTATAGCCAAGGCAAACGACAAGGCCCATAATGAGTGTAATGATGCCGATAACAACACAGGCCTTCTTACGATCCCAGCGGAATTTATCCATTGCACCGGAAACGATCGCTTCCAAAACAGAAACCGAAGAAGTCAGCGCAGCAAAGGTAACGGTAATGAAGAAAACCGTACCGATGATGCCGCCAATTACGGGCCCCATAGCACCGAAAACCTTCGGCAGTGCCTTAAACATAAGATCCGTACCGCTGTTGGAAAGACCTTCATGTCCCATAAAGGTAAATACAGCGGGAACAATCATCAGACCCGCAAGGAAAGCTACGATCGTGTCGCAGATCTCGATGCGGTTAACGGACTGAACGAGATTGGTATCCTTCTTAACATAGGAACCGTAAGCAATCATAATACCCATGGCAACACTGACGGAGTAGAACAGCTGACCCATCGCATCGGTCAGAATAACCATGAACTGCTTGAAAGACATACCGGTAAAGTTCGGAATCAGATACACCTTAAGACCTTCCAGACCGGTACGGGTCACGCCGCTTTCGTCTGTAAACTTAAGCGTCAGCGAGAATATAGCAATACCAAAAATAAGAACGAGCAAAATCGGCATCAGAACTCTTGAGAGACGCTCGATACCCTTATTTACCCCTTTATAAACGATCGCACAGGTCGCAGTGATGAAAATCAGGAACCAGATGATCGGCTCCCACTGCGCTGTGATGAAACCGTCGAAATAACTGCCGTCCACAGCTGCCATGCCGCTTCCGGTAATGTACACGACGAGATACTTCAGTACCCAGCCGCCGATAACACAATAGTACGGCAGAATCAGCAGCGGGATCAAGCAAGCCAATACACCGACCCAACTCATTTTGGAATGCAGAGCACCGTAAGCTGTCAGTGCACTCTGTCCGGTTTTACGTCCGATCGCGATTTCCGTCGTAAGCAGGGTAAAACCGAATGTCAAAGCAAGAACGATATAGCAAAGCAGGAATACACCGCCGCCGTCCTTTGCTGCGAGATACGGGAAACGCCAGATATTACCAAGACCGACCGCACTGCCGGCCGCTGCCAAAACAAAGCCGAGCGAACCGGTAAATGTACTGCGTGTCTGTTTTTTCTCCATAAGATTTCCTCCAGACTGTTTTTCAGGCACAAAATCGTGCGCATAGCGTAATATACACAGTTTACTACGTTACCTCACACGTTTCAAGAATAAATTATAAAAAAACCGAATGTATCTCCATACCGGAAACACATTGACATACGTTTTTATAAATAGTAAGATGTTCTTACAACCTCACTGTACCTTTTTGGGGAAAGGAAAAGAAAATGAAGAAATTTGCTAAACTGACTGTTGAAAAAGATTTTAAGATTTCTGAAATCGATAAGCGTATTTACGGCTCGTTCATCGAGCACCTCGGCCGCGCTGTTTACGGCGGTATCTGGCAGCCCGGTCACAAGACCGCTGACGAAGAGGGCTTCCGCCAGGATGTTCTCGACCTTGTTCGCGAGCTGCAGATCCCGATCGTACGTTATCCGGGCGGCAACTTTGTTTCCAATTTCTACTGGGAAGACAGTGTCGGCCCCGTTGAAGAGCGACCGAAACGCCTTGAGCTTGCATGGCGCAGCACCGAGCCGAACTGGATCGGCATCAACGAATTTGCCGCATGGGCAAAGAAAGCCAACACAGAAGTCATGCAGGCCGTGAACCTCGGCACACGCGGCATTGAGGCTGCCTGCAATCTGCTTGAGTACTGCAACCATCCCTCCGGCACAAAGTACAGTGACCTGCGTGTGAAGCACGGCGTGCAGGATCCGCACAATATTAAAGTATGGTGCCTCGGCAACGAAATGGACGGCCCGTGGCAGACCGGTCATAAGACAGCTGACGAATACGGTCACCTCGCAAATGAGACTGCAAAGGCCATGCGCCAGATCGATCCCTCCATCGAACTCGTTCTCTGCGGCAGCTCCAACACCACTATGCCGACGTTCCCGCAGTGGGAAGCCACCGCACTCGATTGGGCATACGACAGCGTGGATTACATCTCCCTGCACACATATTACGGCAATCGCTTTAACGACACCGCTAACTTCCTTGCACAGAGCGATGATATGGACAACTTCATCAAGACCATCATTGCAACCTGCGATTTTGTAAAGGCAAAGAAGCGTGCAAAGAAGAATATCAACCTGAGCTTTGATGAATGGAATGTCTGGTTCCACGCAAACGAATCCGATGACGATACCATGAAGAACCGTCCGTGGCAGATTGCACCGCATCTGCTCGAGGATCACTACGATTTCGAAGATGCACTGCTCGTCGGTCTCATGCTCATCACACTGATGAAGCACTCCGACCGTGTCAAGATGGCATGTATGGCTCAGCTCGTCAATGTCATCGCACCGATCATGACTGAAGAAGAAGGCCCGGCATGGAAGCAGACGATTTACTATCCGCTGCTCCACGCTTCGAAGTACGGCCGCGGCATTGCTCTGCAGCCGGTTCTCTCCTCCTCCAAGCACGACACGATGGATTACACCGACGTCACCGACGTTGAATCCATCGCTGTATGGAACGAAGAGAAGGATGAAGTTACCGTATTCGCTGTCAACCGCAGCGTAACGGACGACATCGTACTCGACCTTGACCTGCGCTCCTTCAAAGACTACAAGCTCGCAGAGCACATCGTTCTCGAGCACAACGATATGAAGGCAGTAAACACAGCCGATACACAGGTCGTCATCCCGAAGACCGTTTCCGACCGCACAGAGTTTGACGGTGACCTCTATCGCGCAAACCTCACAAAGACTTCCTGGAACGTTCTCCGTTTCACAAAGTAAAATAAAAACACAAAAGCTGCAGGCTTCCCGCTTTCGGGAAACTTGCAGCTTATTTTTTATCGTTTCTTTTTCGTGAACAATTCAAGCACAACGGAGACGCTAATTATTCCAATGAACGTAACCGTCCAAATGATCCACAGATTATTGGTTCTTCCGCCGCCGGGATCGACACCGTTTGACTGAAACAATGCACCGAGCCCAAAAGCCAGCGTATACGCTATAGACGTTACGGCAGGTACATATTTCGCTTTTGCGAAAAATGAAACAAAAAGCGCTGCCATACCGACCGCAAACAGAACCACCGGCCATTCGCGCATGCCGTGCAGGGAAAAAAGAATGTATCGGCACAAAACAAATCCGACGCAGAGAACACTGAACCACAGAATATATCTCAATAAACGATTTCTTTTATTCACTCGGTACCCCTCCAGGCTTCTTTACACATTTTGTTTCGCGCGGTATTCCCTCGGCGTTGCACCGTACATTTCGGCAAACGACCGATAAAAATAGCTTGTATTCTCGTAGCCAACCGCCGTAATGATATCGCCAACCGGAATTTTCGTGTGGCTCAAAAGCCCCGCTGCCTTTTCGAGTCGTTTACGCCGCAGCAAAGCTTTAAACGTTGCGCCCGTCGCACTGTGCACCGCAGAGCTCAAATACGAGACCGACACACCGCAGCGGGAAGCGATCTCCGTTAGATTTGCTACACGGTAATTTTCTTCGATCTCTCTGAGCGCCGTCATCACATGTGCGCTGTACTCGCTTTCATCCTCCTTACGGTCGAGCCGGTCGGTACAGTTTAGTAACTCCAAAAACAGCAGCGCCATAGTGTTTTGTGTGATTCTGCGGCGATTCTTCGTTTCCTGCACGAGTGCCCAAACCATGTTTTCTACAAGATTCTGTACGGGCAGCACGTCCGAAACATGGAACAAAAGACTGTCTATCCCTTCTGAGCGTCTGACGGAATCCGCTATGAAACGGCCAAGGACGTTATCCGAACCGATAAGCTCCAGGGAAGTATCAAAAAACTGCGGCAAAACAATAAAATTGACCGCGATATCCTCCATATCGGCACGCTCGATCTCGTGTGAGGCGCCGCGCCCTAAAAACAGGAGCTCACCGGCACGCAGTGTGACCGGCTCACCGCCGTTTATACGGTGCACGGTTTTTCCCGAGCACATGTACATGATCTCGATATAGCTGTGCGAATGACGGGGAAACGGTGCAAACCTTGTATGCGGACGCACGGAGATCATTCTGCCGCGCTCGATCATTTTCTCGCTATCCACCGTGAATACGGCTTTTTCGGTATAGGCGTGCTGATCCACGCCTCCGCCATCCAGAATATGCTGTTCTTCCGGCGTGACCGTACGCAGACGGCGCATAAGTTCCTCCTGCATCTGTTCCCTCCCATCGAGAGCCTCGACATGCAATTCGCGCAATAAAGCCTCTCTCATTTTTCAAATTCTCGCCCGCGAGCCGGATTCGTTATAATCATTAGAGCCATTTGAGAGCCTTGACACGCAATTCGCGCAGCAAAGCCGCTCTCATTTTTCGCTTACATCAAAATCTCACTCGCGTAATATTTCTCCTGAAATGCAAGCGTATCGCGAATTTCTTTCTCCGAATATGTATCACCTTTTTCTGCCACGACCCATTTGTCCTCGCAGTCATCAAAGCGGTGGATCACAGCGATAACAACACCGTCGAAGCTTTCGAGCGGTTCTGTGGGGCCAAGGACATAAACATCCTGCTCCGCATTATCTCCGGCGATCACTCCCGGTACGTAACCGTAATTTACGGGATAGATCATATCAGGATAACGCGGATGCGCGGAGCCGAGCGGACGGTCCATCACACAGTGTACGGTTTTACCGAGCACATCGGCGTAATCTTCTCGTGTTCTGCAAAGCGGAGCATATTTTTCTTCGATGATCTCCTGCCATTTTTCACGCGTAACCGCTTCTTCATCGAACACAACACAAGTGATCTCATCCAGCTCAAACAGAGCACGCAGCACCGCTTCCTTAGCTTCCTGCCGCTCTTCGGTATACGCACCGAACGAAGAAGTAACATATGCCTTCCCGCCGTTTATTTCACAGCTGACCGTACCGTACGGTGTTTTATATTTCTTGTGCATGACCTGCCATCCGTTATCCACAGGCTGCAAAAGCGTTGTCAGCGTTTTTATTTCGCGAAACTGCATTTCAGACCTCCAAAAGAAGCTCAACCGGACAATGATCGCTGCCCATAACATCGCTTAAGATAAGGCTGTCTTTTACTTTGTCCTTAATATCATCTGTTACAAGAAAATAATCGATACGCCAGCCGGTATTTCTCTCGCGCGACTTAAACATATAAGACCACCACGAGTAAGCTTCCTCTTTATCGGGGTACAGCATACGGAACGTATCGTTAAAACCGGAAGCCAAAAGCTCAGAGAATTTACCGCGCTCCTCATAGGAGAAACCGGCATTACCGATGTTGGATTTCGGATTCTTAAGGTCTATGGGCTTATGCGCGACGTTCATGTCGCCGCAGACGACCACAGGCTTATGTTCATTCAGCTTCGTGAGATATTCCCGGAATGCATCTTCAAACGCCATGCGGAAATCGATGCGGACAAGCTCCCGCTGTGCGTTCGGTGTATAGACGGTTACAAGATAAAATTCTTCAAATTCCGCACAGATAACACGGCCCTCGGCATCTGCCTCATCCATACCGATCCCGTAAGAAACGGAGACCGGTTCTTTTTTTGTAAAGATCGCAGTACCGGAATAGCCTTTCTTTTCAGCGGAGTTCCAATATTCATAATAGCCTTCGAAATCGAAATCGGCCTGCTCACGCTGCATTTTTGTTTCCTGCAGACAGATAATATCCGGATCTTCACTTTTTAAAAACTCGGCAAAGCCTTTGCCCATGCAGGCCCGAAGACCGTTTACATTCCATGAAACCAGCTTCATAACAAATCACTTCCCTTTTTCATTCCCATGTGGTATACTTTATTCTGCTATAAATGTGTATATCTGAAAGGAGACATACAATCATGCAGAATCCTATTGTAACAATTGAGACCGGCCGCGGCGTGATCAAAGCAGAGCTTTATCCCGAAATCGCTCCGAACACGGTCAACAACTTTATTTCCCTCATTAAGAAG
>JAZNMV010000264.1:0-4489 GCA_045579885.1 Acutalibacteraceae bacterium
AGAACTATGTCGGTAAGAACATTGTGAACTATGATTCCATGCTGGTTCTTTCCCACTTCAAGGGACATCCCATGGGCGGATACGGCGGCGCATTGAAGCAGCTGTCCATCGGTGTTGGCTCTTCCTTCGGTAAGGCATACATTCACGGTGCAGGCGAACCGGAAAAGATCTGGACTGCTGACCACGACCTGTTCCTTGAGTCCATGGCAGATGCCGCAGGTTCCGTTGTTGATTACTTTAAGGGCAACCTGATCTATGTAAACGTCATGAAGAACATGAGTGTCGACTGTGACTGCTGCGCAGTTGCCGAAGACCCGTGCATCGCAGATATCGGCATTCTGGTTTCCACAGACCCGATCGCGATCGACCAGGCATGTATCGACCTCGTTTACGAGTGCTCCGATCCGGGCAAGCCGCATCTTCTTGAGAGAATCGAAAGCCGCAACGGTGTACACACCATCGAAGCTGCCGCTGCCCTCGGCTACGGCACGCGCGAGTACGAGCTCGTAGAAGTAGAATAAGACCGAACCGTGTACAAAGCCGACAACGGCATGTCATAACAAATTCGAAGGGGACGTTCAATTGAAACGTCCCCTATAGAATTTGAAGGAGAAACTTTATGAATCAGATGAACGACACGGAAGCTGTAAAACAGCAATATGCCACGGCTTCCAATTTAAGCACGAGAATATCCATTCACGATAAATACTCAACAAATAAGACGGGCTTCGGGAAGTGGATCTTCTCAAACTACACCATTGATCCCGGCACAAGAATACTGGAATTAGGCTGCGGTACCGGTGACTCATGGAAAGGCAGAGAGAGTTTCATCAAGAATTGCTCCCAATTAGTACTTTCCGACTTTTCGGAAGGCATGGTGAAACACGCAGCAGAGAATGTCGGCAAGTACAACAATGTCGAGTACAAAGTTATTGATATTCAGGATATCCCTTACGCAGACGAATCTTTTGATATCGTTATCGCCAACATGATGCTCTACCATGTACCGGACATCGATAAAGGCCTTCGGGAAGTTCGAAGAGTACTGAAAAAAGGCGGCCGTTTCTATACCGCAACATACGGAGAACACGGCATCGTAGAGTATCTCTCCAAAGTACTCTCCGAATACGGCGTTAAAGATACGTTAAATAAGAACTTCACCCTTCAGAACGGACAGGAAATTTTGAGCAGGGTATTTTCAAATGCTCAAAAACTGGAATATGCCGATTCGCTGGCTGTGACAAACACAAACGACATGGTGGAGTATATCTATTCCATGACGAGTATGACAGTACTGCACACCGTTCCAAAACAGAACATCCTGGAAACTCTCGCAGCACATACAGAAAACGGAATTTTACACGTGCCAAAAGAATACGGCATGTTTATATGCTCATAAAACCGAAAAAATATAAACAGGGCATCACCGAAATCGGTGATGCCCTGTGATTTTTATGAAATTACATACCCAGAAGACCGTTTGCTGCAGCCTTCATCTTTTCGATGATCTCTGCAGAATCTTCTGCGGTCTTGCCCTTACCGGAGAGGTAAATCTTGATCTTCGGCTCGGTACCGGACGGACGAATGATGAGCTTGCTGCCGTTTTCGAGGCGATACTCGAGAACGTTGGACTTCGGCAGATCGATTTCGGTCTTTACCTCGCCCTCTGTGCAAACAGACAGCTTGTAGTCGCTGTTGCCGACAACGGCGTAGCCTGCGATCTCAGCCGGCGGTGCGGTACGCAGATTGTCGAGAATAGCGTTCATCTGCTTCATACCGGACTCACCCTCAAAGGTGAAGTTCATCAGGTCATTCTTATAGAAACCGTACTTGTTGTACAGCTCATTGATCGCATCAACAAGGGTCATGCCCTTTGTCTTGTAGTAGGAAGCCATTTCACAGATCAGCATGGAACCGTTGACAGCGTCCTTATCGCGTACATAGCCGCCGGAGAGGTAGCCGTAGCTTTCCTCAAAGCCGAGCAGGTAGCGTTCCGGATGGCCTTCTGCCTCGAGCAGAGCGATCTGGTCGCCGATGTACTTAAAGCCTGTAAGAACACGGCGGATCTCGATGCCGTAGTCCTTAGCGATATCGTTGACCATGTCTGTGGAAACGATGGTTGTAACCGCTACCGGATCCTTCGGCATGGTGCCGCGCTCTGTTGCGCACTGTGCAATGTAGTTGAGGAGGAGAATACCGACTTCATTACCGGTGAGCAGAACGTAATTGCCGTTCTGGTTTACTGCGATACCGACACGGTCGCAGTCCGGGTCTGTAGCAAGCAGCAGGTCCGGCTCTACCTTTTCGCAGAGTTCGAGGCCCTTCTGCAGAGCTTCACGGATCTCCGGGTTCGGATACGGACAGGTCGGGAAGTTGCCGTCCGGCTCACTCTGCTCCGGAACAACAGTAACATCCTTCACGCCGATCTTATCGAGGATACGCAGAACGCACATCTTACCGCTGCCGTTGAGCGGAGTGTAAACGAGCTTGAGATTATCAGCCGGCTTGCCGAGGATACTTTCCTTGTAAACATCTTCGATGAAAGCGCTGATGGTGTCTTCGCCGATGTACTCTACGGTACCTGCAGCAACAGCCTCTTCAAACGGAACCTTCTTAACGTCTGCAAAGATATCGAGTGCTTCGATAGCAGCCATGATGCCGTCTGCCATATCTGCTGTAACCTGGCAGCCGTCGCTGCCGTATGCCTTGTAACCGTTATACTTTGCCGGGTTATGGCTTGCAGTGACGCAGATACCGGAATCGCACTTCAGGTGGCGAACGGCATAAGAAAGTGCCGGTGTCGGCATGAGCTGCGGGTAGATGTAAGCCTTGATGCCGTTAGCTGCGAGAACCGCTGCGGATTCCTTTGCAAACAGAACACCCTTGTTACGGCTGTCGTAAGCAATAGCAACGGACAGTGCTTTGCCTTCTTCGTTATGTGCATTCAGGTAATCAGCAAGACCCTGTGTAGCCTTTCTGACAGTGTAAACGTTCATACGGTTTGTACCTGCGCCGATAACACCGCGCAGACCACCGGTACCAAATTCCAGGTTTCTGTAGAAGCGATCATTGATCTCTTCCGGCTGATCCTTAACAGCGAGGAGTTCCTCGGTCAGATCCTTATCGTCGAGCTCGACGCTAAGCCATCTTTCATACTCGGTCATAGTCATATCCTCCAAAATCGTTATTTTTACGCGCACGAAACAGACGTACACGCAATAGTCTACAGAATAAGAGTACCATTTTAACTATACAATGTCAATGATAAATTCCCTCGGATCCTGTTATTTTCTGTATACAATGTTCGTTAAAATACCCGAAGACAGAATATCGATCACGCCGCAGGAGGGCAGATAGCCCGACGCCGAACCCGGGTTCATAATGTGCAGCCCGTCCTCATAATCGCACAGCGCCTGATGTGTATGACCGAAAAGCACAATATCCGCTTTCTCTTCCCTTGCGGCACAAACGATATTATACAGAGTGGATTTTACATTGTAATAATGACCGTGCGTAAACAAAATACGCGCGCCATCCAGATTGATGATCTCTTTGATTGGAACATCAGAACCAAGATCGCAGTTCCCGCGCACGGTATAGAAAGCGATTTCCGGGAACAGACTGCGCATCAGTTCGATATCGCGCTGTCCGTCACCGAGAAAAATAACCGCATCCGCGCGGCGATTTCGGGTGATCATTTCCTGCATAAATGCGGGAGACCCGTGAGAATCCGAAAAAACAAGTATCTTCATATGTGTTTACCGACCTTTAAATAAAACTCTCCCTGCATCGTTTTCCCGATTTTTGCATATTCTGTAGAGACCCTCGATGTAAGGAGGCATGAATTTATGAATGAGTTTCAGCTGCAGGCATTGTTGAAGCTGGCTGCCGACCGTCTGCAAACAACGCCCGAGGCACTGCGTGATGCCGCCGAAAAAGGCGACTTAAGCGGAGTGACCGGTCATCAGCACACACAACAAGCCGAGCAGATCAAGAAAATTTTGAACGACCCCGAGGCGGCTAAGAAACTGCTGTCTTCGCCGGCCGCGAAAAAGCTGTTCGATTCGCTCGGCGGCAAAAAATAAACTAAAGGAGGGCGGATCATGGATGATCTTTCCGCCGCGATCCGCGACCTGCTGCAGGACCCGCAAAGCATGGCGCAGATCCAAAACCTCGCACAATCCCTCGGGCTGAATGACCAGCAGCCCACGCAAACAAACACTCAGAATCCGCTTCAGGCGCTTCTGCCCGTCGCGGCTTCACAGCCCCAAAATGCGGATCCCATGCTTTCTATGCTCATGCGTGCTGCGCCGCTTCTCGCAAAAGTCAATGAAGAAGACGACGCTTCGCGTTTGCTTACCGCACTGCGCCCGCTGCTCAGCGAACCCCGTCAGAAAAAATTAGATGACGCAGGCCGCATCCTGAAGCTACTGCACCTTTTGCCTTTGCTTCGGGAAAGCGGGCTGCTCCAAAATATCCTGTGAAGAAA
>JAZNMV010000265.1:0-2639 GCA_045579885.1 Acutalibacteraceae bacterium
GGCTGATATGGAAGCTCGGCTTGTCCTTGATAACGGCGTAAGTGTATTCAGCGATCTTGCAGTTCAGGATATCGTTGGACTCATCATTCGGGGCTTCAACGGCATCGAACGGGCAGCGGCCGATGCATCTGCCGCAGCCTACACACTTGCTGTGATCAATGGAAGCCTTACGGTCGGTAATAGTGATTGCGTCATGTGCACAGTCTTTCTTACAGAATCCGCAGCCACGGCAAAGCTCTGTTACTACGTGGGGCTTACCGCTGGAATGCATTTCCATTTTACCTGCTCTGGAACCGCAGCCCATACCAATGTTCTTGAAGCAGCCGCCAAAGCCGGTTGCTTCATGACCCTTAAAGTGGCTGAGAGAGATCACGATATCTGCATCCATAACAGCGCGGCCGATTTTAGCTTCTTTTACATAGTCTCCGTTGATTGGGACAAGCGTTTCGTCCGTACCCTTGAGACCGTCAGCGATGATTACGTGGCATCCTGTAGAGAACGGGGAATAACCGTTTTCATACGCAGCTTCGATATGATCAAGAGCATTCTTTCTGCGGCCGACATAAAGCGTATTACAGTCAGTCAGGAACGGCTTTCCGCCGAGTTCCTTGATCTCGTCAACAACGACTTTAGCATAATTCGGACGAAGATAAGCAAGATTGCCCGGTTCACCAAAGTGAATCTTGATTGCTGCAAACTTGTTTTCGAAGTCGATCTCACCGATACCTGCAGTGCGGATCAGGCGGCGAAGCTTCTGCGGCAGGTTTTCATCCGGCGTAGCACGCATCGTTGTGAAAAAAACCTTTGACTTTTCCATTTTTACGTTTCCTCCCAAAAAGTAAACTATCTTATCGGTATACCGTATCTATACATCGGTATACCGATACAAACTAAATAAATCATTCTTCCACTTCGAGTGTTGTGAAGGAGAAGGTTGTGCAGTCCACGAGACCGCGGTCAGTAAGACGAAGCTCAGGCAGACAAGCCAGCGGAATAAGTGCCATTGTCATGAACGGAGACTGAATATCGCAGCCGATGGTTTCCCATGCACTGCCGAGATTTTCAACAAGCTCGTCCATTTCTTCTGCGGATTTTGTGTTCATCAAACCGGCAAACGGCAGCGGCACACAGGCGAGAACTTTACCGTTTTGGACGATACATTCACCGCCGCCACAGGCAATCAGTGTATTGGCTGCGAGCGCCATATCTTCATCGTTGGTACCGACAACCAGCAGGTTGTGTGCATCGTGTGCAACTGTAGAAGCCATTGCACCGCACTTTACGTGGAAGCCCTTAACAAAACCTACACCGTGTTTACCGGTAGCGTTGTGGCGTTCAAAAACAAATGTCTTCAAAACATCCTGGTCGATATCGCTCTTAAGTTCACCGTTTTCTACCTTGAGTGTGATATGACGCTCATAGTCGCCGACACGTACGGGAATGATCTCGATTGCACGCACGGTAGCGGTATCCTTCTTATCTGTAAAAATTTTGAAGGTATCGGCAGTAATGGTTTCGCCGATGTGCATGGTATCCATTGCCCATTCAGGGAACTCGGATTTCGGCAGATCGATAAGGAGTTTGCCGTCTTCCGCAATTACATCGCCATCAATAAGAACTCGTGTGATATTAATATCATTCTCGTTATCGATGAAGACGATGTCGGCGCATTTGCCCGGTGTGATGGAACCGAGCTGGTCATCCATTTTAAAGCACTGAGCGCAATTCAATGTAACCATCTGGATTGCTGTTACAAAATCAACACCAAAAGAAACGGCTCTGCGGACGATGTGGTCGAGGTGACCCTTTTCAAGCAGGGTGTGCGGATGTGTATCATCGGAGATCATAACAGCAAAACGAGAATCAACTTCATGCTCGGTAATCGCCTTGCTTACAACTTCGAGATCATGCCATGCGGAACCTTCACGCATCATAGCGTACATACCGAGACGCATTTTTGCAAGGGCATCTTCAGCACGGGTAGATTCATGACAGCAGCGAACACCGCTTGCGATATAAGCGTTTAAACCGGAACCGGTCTCGGGAATGGAATAGTGACCGGTGATGATCTTATTCGCCTTGAGTGTTTCGCCGGTAATACCGTGGGTAGCTTCCGCAGAACCTGTGATACCCGGGAAATTCATCATTTCACCGAGGCCGACAGTATAGTCATGCAGCATTTCGGAAGCAATGTCGGAAGGTCCGATCTCCGCGCCGGAATCTTCAAATCCGGGAACAGCCGGAACACAGGACGGGGTAGTCAGCATGGCCTTGAGCGGTGTTTTTGCGGAATCTTTTGCCATGAGATCCACGCCTTTGAGACCGAGAACATTGCAGATCTCATGCGGGTCGTGATAAATACCGATCGTGCCGTGGGGAAGGACCGCTCTTGCGTATTCAATCGGGGTCATCATGGAGGATTCAATATGGATATGTCCGTCCAAAAATCCGGGAGCAATCAACTGGCCGGCAGCATCAATAACTTTTGTATCGTCTCCGATACAGTGAGATGCATCACCGACAAGTGCAATGCGTCCGCAGGAAATCGCTACATCGGTATTGTCGAGAATTTCGTGTGTACAGACATTTACAAGACGTGCATTCTTAATAACAGTGTCAGCAGGCTTGCGGCCCATAGC
>JAZNMV010000266.1:0-2913 GCA_045579885.1 Acutalibacteraceae bacterium
CCGGATAAGAACCCGAACGATGTACCGCCGACCGGTGATGCATCGGGCCTGTTCCTGTTCCTCGCTATTGCAGTGCTCGGCGCAGCAGGCATGCTCGTTATCCGCCGCAAGGCACGCAACAGCTGATCCGGCTGAATAAAGCTAAAATCTTTCATCCCCCGAAGATAAATTCTTCGGGGGATTTCTTTTGCGCGCAGCAATGTTTTGCCGCACGAATTTCCCTTCTCCCCTTGCCCGTGAAAGACATTTATGTTATATTGAGTACAGCATAGTTAGAATGCGAAATGTGGGAGGAAGTTAGTTTATGAAGATCATATTTGTCCGTCACGGACATCCGAATTACGAATTAAACTGCCTGACAGAGCTCGGCCATAAGCATGCCGTAGCTGCGGCACAGAGACTGAAAAACGACGGCATCGAGGAAATTTACAGCTCTCCGTACGGCCGCGCCGTAGAGACCGCGGAGCACACCGCAAAGGTACTCGGAAAGGAAGTTCAGATCCTCGATTTCATGCATGAGATCATCTGGGGCGAGGAAGGCAAGGAGCCGTACAAGACCGGTCATCCGTGGAGCATCGCCGACGAAATGGCAAAGAACGGTATGGATCTCATGGACCCGAACTGGCGCGAGAACAGCCCGTTTAAGGGCAATCTCCTGATCGAGCATAACGACTGGCTCGCCGGTGAGCTCGACAAATGGATGGAAACACTCGGCTATACCCGCGAAGGCAACGCTTACCGTGTTGGCAAGAACACCAACAAGACCGTTGCACTGTTCAGTCACGGCGGCTCTTCCGTTTCCGCGATCGCACATCTTATGAACCTGCCGTATCCGTTCGCAATCTATACCGTAAACCCGGACTATACAGCGATCATAGAACTTAATTTCAGCGATGAGGAAGGTACACTGACCATCCCGAAGTTCGGCCTCATGCACGACGCAAAGCATATTAAAGGTCTGAAAGTAGAGACCGTTTTCGGCAACTAAACCGGCTTAAAGCCGTATACGTGAATACAAACCGCTAACATATTCAAGGAGGTCAATTTTATGCCCAGAATTTCCGAACTGAAAAGCAGCCCTGTCATTACAAAGCTCGACAAGCCGATCTTCACAGCAGAGGACATCCCGTACGATGCGAGCCTCATCTTCAACGCAGGCGTTATCAAGCATAACGGCAAGTATGTGATGATCTTCAGAAACGACTACGGCACCAATAAGGAACGCTTCGAAAACGAAGGCAAGCATTTCGACGGCACATCCGTCGGCGTTGCGATCAGCGATAACGGTATCGACGGCTGGAAGGTCTTCGAAAAGCCGCTCATCGACAGTAAAGACTATGTCGGCACCGAGATCGACCGTCTGTATGACCCGCGTGTTATGAAAATCGACGGCCAGCTGTACCTCTGCCTTGCTATGGACACAAAGCACGGCCTCCGCGGCGTGATCGCTACACTTTCCGATACACTCGACAGCTTCGAGATCATCAGTGCATCCGCACCGGATAACCGCAACATGGTTCTCTTCCCGGAAAAGATCAACGGCCTCTACTGCCGTCTCGAGAGACCGATGCCGGTCTACAGCCGCGGCCGTGACCGCTTCGATATCTGGTTCTCCGCTTCCCCCGACCTGCGTTACTGGGGCGATAATGCCCTCGTACTCGGCGTAGAAGCTGTTCCCTACGCAAACGATAAGGTTGGCCCGGCAGCACCGCCGATCAAGACCGAGAAGGGCTGGCTCACACTTACACACGTTGTTGACCGTGACGAGGAACGCGGCAAGAACGGTTGGGAAAAGAGCTGGAAGAAGCGCTACTCTGCCGGCCTCATGATGCTCGACCTGAACGATCCGACCAAGGTTCTCGGCGTTTACAAGGAGCCGCTCATTGCAGCAGACCGTGATTACGAGAACGAAGGCGGCTTCCGTGAGGACGTTATCTTCCCGTGCGGCATGGTTCTTGAAGATGACGGCGAAGTTAAGATCTATTACGGCGCAAGCGATACCGTTACCTGCCTTGCAACCGCAAATGTAAACGACCTCATCGATCTGTGCCTGAACGGCTAAAAATAAACCAGCGGCGTACTCTCCGGAGTGCGCCGCTTTTTTACTTTCAGCTATTGTTTTCTTTCGTTGCATCCTCTATAATGGATTTAGAATTTAACTCAACTTTCAGGAGGTACTATATATGTGGAGCACCATTTCTACCTGGCCGTTTTCCCTGCAGGCCGTAAAAAAGGCTGCGGAAATTTTAGAGAACGGCGGTACAGCTGTTGACGCTGCCGAAGCCGGTATCCGTCTTGTTGAGAGCGACCCGACCGTCGATTCCGTTGCACGCGGCGGCTGGCTGAACGCAAACGGCGAGCTTGAACTCGACGCCGCTTTCATGAACGGCGACACGCTTCGTGTCGGTGCGGTCGCAGCCGTTAAGGGCTTCGAGCATCCGGTCACTATTGCACGTGCTGTTATGGAAAAGAGCAAACATAACATTCTGGTCGGCAAAGGCGCAGAAGAATTTGCGGATAAAATGGGCATTGAGCGTGCCGACGAAGACCGCATGATCCTCCCGGCAGCAAGAAAGCTCTATGAAGAGAATATCGCAAAGATCAACGAGGAGATCAAAGGCCACGATACCATCGGCCTCATCGCACTCGATGAAAACGGCACCATCGTCTGCGCAACTTCCACAAGCGGCGCAAGCATGAAGACCCCGGGCAGAGTCGGCGACTCCCCCATCATCGGCAGCGGTTTCTATGCACAGAGCGGCGTAGGCGCTGCGGTTGCGACCGGTCTTGGCGAAGATATCATGCGTACTTGCTGCTGCTTCCGTGTTGTTTCTCTCATGGAAGCCGGTCTCTCTCCGCAGGAGGCGGTTGAAAAGGCGATTGCCGATTCCACGAAGATCATTCAGAACACAG
>JAZNMV010000267.1:0-20292 GCA_045579885.1 Acutalibacteraceae bacterium
GATCAAAGGCCACGATACCATCGGCCTCATCGCACTCGATGAAAACGGCACCATCGTCTGCGCAACTTCCACAAGCGGGGCAAGCATGAAGACCCCGGGCAGAGTCGGCGACTCCCCCATCATCGGCAGCGGTTTCTATGCACAGAGCGGCGTCGGCGCTGCGGTTGCGACCGGTCTCGGCGAAGATATCATGCGTACCTGCTGCTGTTTCCGCGTTGTTTCCCTCATGGAAGCCGGTCTCTCTCCGCAGGAGGCGGTTGAAAAGGCGATTGCCGATTCCACGAAGATCATTCAGAACACAGGCTATTACTGCGACAATATCGCAATCGTCTGCATGAACGCAAAGGGCGAAGTCGGTGCATCCTGCAACCACGTCGATTTTACATACACACATATTAAGGACGGTATGGAGCCGCAGGTCGTAGAGGTACAGCCCGTACTCGATAACGGAGGTAGACCCCGTGAAGTGTAACCACAGAGTAAAGGAGCCGATCATCCCCTGTAACCCGCCCGTTTACCACTGCCACCGTGCGGTCGGCAAACCCGGCAAACTCACAGGCGATATCACAAAGGATTTCTGGAAGACCGGCGAGTGGATCGATGATTTTCACGATATCGAGGGCGATACGCTGCCCCGCCCGTGGAAATACACGCGCGTAAAGCTGCTTTGGGACGAAGAGGCACTGTACATTGCAGCGGAACTGCTCGACGATACTATTTGGGCAACGGTCATGAACCGCGATGAGCTCATCTACATCGATAACGATTTCGAGGTATTCCTTGCTCCGCAGGATTCCTCCCACCGCTACTTTGAGCTCGAAATGAACGCAGCAAACGCCGTGTGGGATCTTCTCATGGAGAAGCCGCAGCGCGATTGCGTGCGCCGCATCATCGGTTGGGATATTCAGGGCTTAGAAAGTGCCGTTAAGATCGACGGTGTACTGAACGACCCGACCGCCGAAAACAAGAGCTGGACCGTAGAGCTTAAAATCCCGTGGTTCTCTCTCCGCGAATGCGGCGAAGACGAGTGTTACCCGACGCATTTCGCGCCGGACACAGGCGAGATTTGGCGCCTTAACTTCTCCCGTGTCGAGTACGAGGTGAATACGGAAAACGGCTGCTACGAAAAAGTCACAGACGAAAAGACCGGTCTGCCGCTGCCCGAACACAACTGGGTATGGGCACCGACCGGCGTCATCGACATCCATATGCCGGAGATGTGGGGCTACCTGCTCTTTACCGAAAACAGCGAAGATTACGAACTCCCGCGCGAGGATGCCGTAAAGCTGCACCTGAGAAAGCTCTACTACCGCGAGCATGCATACAGCATGAAGGAAGGCAGATTTACAAGCGATGTCCGTCTGCTGCTCGGCGAAGAAGCCGACCTCTATAACATTCAGGCTTATACAACCCCCAGCATGTTCGAAGGCATCGCCGAATTCGAAGGTGATGTTTGGCACATCCGCAATGACGGTTATGTTTGGAAAGATTAATATGTAATTAAAAAACTCCGCTCTCCCTTTCGGGAATGAGCGGAGTTTCTATTTAGACTATTTTATTTATTCGACATAAAGCAGGGTATCCCAGTTCTCGAGCATCTCGCCTTCTGCGAGCGTTCTGCCCTTGAGGATATCCTTCTTGCCTGCAAATGCTTTGATCATCGGCTGCGGCTTACCCGTGAGATTCAGAACAAACCAGTAACGCTTGCCAGCCTTCTCGCGGCAGGCGATTTCAAGCGCGGTCTTCTCCTCAATGAGCGGCAGGATTTCGGCTTCACCGCAGAGCTTATCGAGAATATAGGCAAGACCGGTCTGATCGGGCTGTGTGCCGACATAGTAGACGGTGCCTTCGCCGAATGTATTCTTCGTAACAGCCGGTGTATCGGCATAGAAATCTTCACCGTAAGCGGCAACGCATTCTGCACCCTCAAGGTGGATGATATCGCACAGCAGGCTGCACTTCGAAACGGAGCCGTCTGCAAAGAGGAGCGTATTTGTCTGCTCCGGTGCAAGCGCATCGATCTCTTCTGCCCAGATGCCGCAAAGCTTTCTGAGCGGACCGGGATAACCGCCAAGGTGTACGTTATCGGACTGATCAACGAGGCCGCTCATAAAGCCGGTAAGTAATACACCGCCTTGGTTTACATAATTTTCAAGTGCTTCCTGCATACCTTCCTTCACCATGTAAAGAACAGGTGCTACGACTGCCTTGTACTTCGAGAAGTCCGCATCGACCGGGATCATATCCACAGGAATGTTGTGCTCGTAGAAATAAGCATAATACTGCTCGATCTGGTTTACATAATGCAGGTCAGCGCTCGGGCCTACGGTATAATCAAGCGCCCAGTAGTTGTCCCAATCGAAAATAATACCGACTTCAGCCGGATTCCCTGCACCGATCAAAGTATCGCCAAGAGCGCGAAGCTCATGGCCGAGCTCTGCTACCTCACGGAACACGCGGGTGTTCTCCGTGCCGCTGTGCTCAATGACCGCGCCGTGGAACTTCTCGCAGGCACCGACAGAACGGCGCAGCTGGAAGAACTGGATGGTATCCGCACCGTGTGCAACGGTCTGCCAGCTCTGTGCACGCATCTGGCCGGGGCGCTTCAGAGAATTGTAACGCTGCCAGTTCTGCTGGCTCGGGGTCTGCTCCATGAGCATGAAGGGCTGATCTTTCAGGCCGCGCATGAGGTCGTGGCGCATAGCGGTAACGCTCCACGGTGTATCGTATGCCGGGTAGTTATCCCAGGAAACGATATCCATCTCCTTTGCCCACTTGAAGTAATCAAGACCCTTATATGTACCCATCATGTTCGTTGTGATGGGTGTTTCCTTATCGTATACACGGACGGCGTCGCGCTCCATCTTGAAATTCTCGAGCATGCTGTCCGACATAAATCTGCGGTAATCAATGGAAATACCTGCGAAAGCGGTCTTCTCGGTACCGATACCGTCACTCAGATCATTCGGTACTACGATCTCGTCGAAATCGTACAGGGTGTGACCCCAGAAATGCATGTTCCATGCTTTATTGACCGCGTCGATCGTGCCGTATTTTTTCTTTACCCACACGCGGAAAGCCTTCTCGCAGTTTTCGCAGAAGCACTCGCCGCCGTACTCGTTGCTGATATGCCAGCAGGAGAGGTTCGGATTATCTCCGTAGCGCTCGGCGAGCTTACCTGCCATGCGGCGTGCAAAATTCTGGAACACCGGGCTGTTCGGGCAGGCATTGTGACGCTGGCCGAACTTATGGCGCAGGCCGCGGTAATCGACACGGGCGACCTCCGGATAGCGCTTTACCATCCATGCAGGCAGCGCCGCTGTGGAAGTAGCCAGTACGATATCGTAATTTTCTTTTTGAAGCATCTCCATGATCGCATCGAGCTCGGTGAAATCATATTCCTCTTCACTCGGCTGGATCTTTGCCCAGGAGAACACGTTGACCGTCGCGCTGTTGATATCCGCCTGGCGGAAAATGCGCATGTCCTCGTCCCACACTTCGCGCGGCCACTGATTCGGGTTGTAGTCGCCGCCGTAGAGCATTCTTTTGAATTCTTTCATGGTAACAAGCCTGCCTTATTCGACCGTGAAGCCGGTCCATTCAATATGGTTGTACTGCATAACATCGTTTGCTTTCTCCATGCCGAGCTTCTCATAGAACTCTACAGCATTTTCGTTTGCGATGAGATATACGGCAATATCCTTTTCTCCGCCGGCTGCTTCGTGTGCCGTCTTCATCAAACGGCTGCCGATGCCCTGCCGTTCATAAGCGCGATCGACACCGAGGTCTGTAACGTAGAGCCAGTAGGCGAAATCTGTTACGCCGAAGAGTGCACCGACAAGGAGCCCTTCCTCGTTTCGTGCGGTAAGGCTGATCGAAACGTTCTTAACGAGCTTTTCAATGCGGCTCTCAAAGCGCTCCTTCGGATACTGCGAGCCGAGATCCGTACGTTTCAAAAAATCGATGTATTCTGCGGCGGTTACGCGCTCTTCCTTTATGGTGATCTTGTTTTCCATGGGGTACTCCTTTTTGGTTTACATAACTTATGCAAGGTCATGCCATACTCTGGCCTGCGGTACGGTTTTCAGGAACGAAGCCGGAAGATCTGTTGTCGGCTCGCTCTCTAACAGCTTCTGAATGATCTCGCGCTTCTTCTCACCGAAGACG
Organism: Acutalibacteraceae bacterium; assembly: GCA_045579885.1. Lineage (GTDB taxonomy): Bacteria > Bacillota > Clostridia > Oscillospirales > Acutalibacteraceae > Hominenteromicrobium. The sequence continues at coordinate 4,168 of JAZNMV010000267.1, forward strand.
ATGAGCAGCACATCCTTACCCTCTGCCATATCGCCGAGACCGATGGTCACACCGCCTGTAAGCTGCGGGGTATCTTCAAAATACTTTTTGCCGACTTCCTTGGTGATGGGGTCCAGCTGTGTGGTGTGTACCGTGGAATCGAACGGCGTGCCCGGCTCGTTCAGTGCAAGGTGACCGTTCATGCCCATGCCGAGCAGAATGAGGTCAAAGCCACCGGCTTTTTCGATGTCCGCTTTGAGCGCAGCGCACTCGGCGTCCATATCTTCCGCACAGCCGTCGATGAGGCGGATGTTTTCTTTCTTAAAGTTTACACGGTCGAGAAAATTCTTGTGGAGAAAATCGCCGCAGCTGCCCGGAACGGTCTCGTTCATGTGGAGCCACTCGTCCATCGCGATGAACTTCGCCTTGGAGAAATTGACTTCACCGCGCTCATAGCGCTCGACGAGAATTTTCAGCGGGCCGATGGAGGAGTGACCGGCTGCAACACACAGCACGCTCTCCGGCTTATTTTTAAGGTGTTCGCAGAAGAGGTCCGCGGTAGCCAGTGCAATCGCTTCCTCATTTTCAAATCTTTTGATTTCCATAGGTTTTTCCTTTCATTATCCAATACGGCGAATGCGCACCGCCATATATTCCTTGCCCGGCAGAGCGATGCGGAATTTTCCGCTGTGCACACCGGCATCCGTCACGGTCATTTCCCATGTGTCGATAACATCGACCTGATACCTCGCGTTCGGGTCCTTGTGGAAATCGCGGAAGCTCGGTCTGCCGAAGCCGTAGTAGTGAATCTCATACGCATCCGGTCCGAACGCAACGATACCGTCTGCAAGACCGACAACTTCATCGAAGCTGCCTTCTTTGCCTTTCAAGCCGATGCCCGGTACTTCTGTGAGGATCTCATGCAGGAAGCGGATGCGCGCCGGGCTTTCGCCGTGCAGCTCGCCGCCGTGGCTCCACCACAGGATATCCTCGGGATGCACGTATGTTTCGCCGTGACCGGCATGACCGCCGCGCAGCGCTGCTTCCCAGAAGCGGCGTGTCATTTCCTGACCGGAAATATTGCCCCAACCCTGGTCGATATTGCCCTCATACGCGATCTCATCCCACACGACGGGCTTATTATACTTTCTGATATATTCGTCCGTATACTCTACGTGGCGATACAGATCCTGTCTCTGCATGCTGCAGTGTGTGACCCACGGACGGTTGAAATCGTAGAACGCCATGCAGTTGTGCACGGAGCACAGATGATTGTACGGGTCTTTTTCGCAAATGATTCTTGCAAAGCGTTCCCAATCCTGCAGTGTTTTCGCACGCATGAGGTCGTACTCATTCGCAAGGCTCCACCATACATTACGGTACGCGGAGAAACGCGCAACGATATAGTTTATGTAGAGGTCATCCGCCTCTTTGCCCATATCAGAGAAGCCCCAGCGGTCATACGGATGCATGATGATGATATCTGCCTCGATATTGCGCTTCAAAAGCTCTTCAATGCAGTGCTCGATACGGCGGAAATGTGCCGGATTAAAGCGTGTGAAATCCCAGTTGTTGCCTTCGAACCCGACCGTATAAGCGAAGGTCTCCTCGCTGAGGCCGGAATTATCGACCGGTGTACCCTCGTACGGGAATGTCACGGGATCTCTGAAATTGTGGATATAATGCTTCGGGAATACGCAGAAACGCATCTTGTTAAAATAGCCCTTGTCGAGCTCGAGGAGTGTCTTCTCTACGGTCTTATCCGGCTGGTGTACCCATGCATAGCAGGTAGTGCCCATGCTGTAGTACGGTGTGCCGTCTTCGTAAACTAAGTGGAATCCCTTCGCCGTACGCATCGGACCGTGGTTGTTACCGGTCGGCGCAATCGCTGTAAACGTGCCGCTTACTGTCTCTTCCAAACATTCACCTGTAACGGTGTATGTATACTCTCCCTCAAAGGAAGGCATGAAGCGCACTTTATAAACGCCGTCTCCGTCGTAGAAACCGTCGACCGTGACCGTTTCACTCTTACCTTTGAAAACACCTTTTACCGCATAGTCTGTAAAGGGGTTTCCGTCCGTTCTGCCGTTTGCAGAAACTTCAAACATGCCCCATTTTTCGATAACAGCCATACTGTCTTCCTCCCATTGCAGCCGTCTGTAACAACCTGCTTTATTACCTTTATTCTATCGGTTTTCACTATAAAAAGCAACCGCAATTTCGCTCTTTGTATTTGCTATTTGCACGCCCGTATGATAAAATATTTCTATACATATATATATCACGGAGGCCTTTATATGGAATTCCTGTATTTCCTTGAGGAGATACGCAATCCGGTTTTGGATACGTTCTTTTCCCTTATCACGCATTTCGGCAGTGAGACCCTGTTTCTCGCCATTGCGATCATCATTTTCTGGTGTGTCAGCAAATCAAAAGGCTACTTCTTGATGACTGTCGGCTTTTTCGGCACACTTCTTAACCAGTTTTTAAAGCTTCTGTGCCGTATCCCGCGCCCGTGGGTCAAGGACCCCGAGTTCACCATTGTGGAAGCCGCACGTGAAGAAGCGACCGGCTACTCGTTCCCGAGCGGCCACACGCAGAACGCGGTCTCTGTACTCGGCTGCCCGGCACGCAGCTTTAAAAGCACGGCACTCCGTATCGTTTGCATCACACTCATCCTTCTTACAGGTCTCTCACGCATGTATCTCGGTGTACATACACCGCTTGATGTTGCTGTTTCTCTTGTAATCGGCACCGTACTCGTCTTTGCATTTTATCCGCTTTTCAAAAAAAGCGAAGAAAAGCCTGTTTATATGTACGCAGTACTCGGTGTACTCGCTCTTTGCTCTTTCCTCTACGTACTCTTCGTTGAGTTTAACACATGGCCCGCAGATATCGACCCGCATAATCTGGAATCCGGCATTAAGAACGGATATCTCGTGCTCGGCTGCAGTCTCGGTATGCTTCTCTCCTATTTCTTGGAGCGGAAATACATTCGTTTCGATGTAAAAGCCGAATGGTGGGCACAGCTTCTCAAAACAGCAATCGGTCTCGGTCTCGTGCTTGCACTGAAGGCTGCGCTGAAACCGGTTTGCATCGCCGTTTGCGGCGGACATGCCGTTTCCACAGCACTGCGTTATTTCCTCGTTGTTATGTTTGCAGCCTGCGTATGGCCGCTCACATTCCCGTGGTTTAAAAAAGGCTGCCCGATGAAATTCTGGGTAAAAAGGACGCTCAAGATCGTTCTCATCGTCATTTTAGTGCTCGCATTGCTCGGCGGTTATCTGTTCTTTGAGATCACACGCGATACGCTTCAGAAGCCGCTCAGCACAGCAGGTGCTCAAAATCCGCTCATCACCGATCTCGGTGAGACCATGCTTTCCGGCCACAGAGCCGGCGGCGGTATTGCACCGGAGAATACAATGATGGCACTGAAAAACTGCGTGAATAACGATGCATATGCGCTCGACATTTTCGAGTTTGATATTCACCTGACCGCAGACGGCATTCCGGTTCTGCTGCACGACGGCACACTTGACCGCACAAGCGATGCTGTTGAGTATTTTGGAGAAGAAAACGTAAAGGTCGGAAACCGCACACTCGAAGAGCTAAAAAATCTGAACATGGGTGAAAAATTCGTCTCCGACAGCGGCGAGACACCGTTCGCCGGTCTCCGCGGCGAAGATGTTCCCGAAGATCTTCGCATCGTATCGCTCGAAGAAGCACTCACATACCTCGAGCAGAGCGGCGATTACCGGTATATCATTGAGATCAAGAACAGCGGCGATAAGGGGCTGGAGGCTGCGGACAAGCTCTATAACACCTTAAAGCAGTTTGACGCACTCGAGCGCACGGCTGTTGGCACCTTCCATAACGAAGTTACCGCTTATCTCGATACCACCTATCCCGACCTGCCGCGCAGCGCCGGTGTAAACGAGGTCGTTGAGTTCTATCTCTACTCGCTTCTGAACTCCCCGATCAAGGAAGGGAAGTTCCACTTTGTTGCTCTGCAGATTCCGACAGAGCAGTATCATATCAATTTCGCCACAACACGCATGGTAAATTACGCACACAAAAACGGTATTGCCGTGCAGTACTGGACCATTAACGACGCCGAAGAAATGGCACATCTCCAGAGCATCGGCGCCGATGCTATTATGACCGATGTTCCCGATGTCGGCGCAACGGTTTTAAATCAGCCGTAAAGTAAACTGAATACCAATCGGCCCCTGTTAGATTCCCAACAGGGGCCGATTTTGTATTCTATATAAAAATATTGCATGCTTTCACAGCGGGCGGATGATACCCCCGACTATACTGCCTGCCTACGCAAAAACCCCGCTTACATTTCTGTAAGCGGGGTTCAGGTTATTTAGAGATATTCAGCTTCGAAGCAGAATTACTCAGCCATCTTAGCAAGCTTTGCGTACTTCTCTTCTGCGTACTTCTCTGCCTTAGCGAAGAGGACTTCTGCTCTCTCCGGGAATGCACGGGTGAGGCTGTTGTAACGAACTTCGCCCATGATGAAGTCGCGGTAGGAAGCGGACGGAGCCTTGGAGTCGAGCTGGAACGGGTTCTGACCGTTGTCAGCACGGCGCGGGTCGAAGCGGAAGTTATGCCAGTAGCCGGCTGCAACTGCCTTCTTCTCCTCTGTCATGGAAACGCCCATGCCGCCCTTGATGCCGTGGTTGATACACGGAGCGTAAGCGATGATGATGGACGGACCATTGTAGCTCTCTGCCTCTGCGAATGCCTTGATGCACTGGTTCATGTCAGCGCCCATAGCAACCTGAGCAACGTATACGTAGCCGTAGCTCATTGCGATAGCAGCGAGGTCCTTCTTCTTAACTGCCTTACCGGCTGCTGCGAACTGAGCAACAGAACCAACCGGTGTGGACTTGGAAGCCTGACCGCCTGTGTTGGAGTAAACCTCGGTATCGAATACGAGGATGTTGATGTTCTCGCCGGAAGCGATTGCATGGTCAACACCGCCGAAGCCGATATCGTATGCCCAACCGTCGCCGCCGAGGATCCACATGGACTTCTTAGCGAGGTAGTCCTTATCAGCCAGAGTCTTCTTAGCCAGAGCTGCAACTTCGCAATCACCCTCTGCAACCTTCTCGAGAGCAGCGATGAGAGCCTTTGCCGGAGCGTCGTTAGCCTTGGAGTCTGTCATTGTGTCGATGTAGTTCTGGCAGATGCCCTTGAACTCTTCGCAATCAACCTTCTCAGCCATCTCTACGATGTAGCCCTTAAGTCTCTCACGAACAGCGTTCTGAGCAAGTGTCATACCGAGACCGAACTCAGCGTTATCCTCGAACAGGGAGTTTGCCCATGCCGGACCGTGGCCGTTCTTGTTAACGGTGTACGGAGTTGCCGGTGCGGAACCGCCCCAGATGGAGGAACAGCCTGTTGCGTTAGCGATGAACATCTTGTCGCCGAACAGCTGAGTAGCCAGCTTAGCGTACGGAGTTTCGCCGCAGCCGCCGCATGCGCCGGAGAACTCGAGGAGGGGCTGCTTGAACTGGGAGCCCTTAACGGTTGTTTCCTTGAACTTCTCAAGGACTTCCGGCTTCTCAGCAACTGTGAGGCCGTAAGCGAACAGCTCCTGCTTCTCTCTCTCTTCGTCGATCGGAGACATAGCCAGAGCCTTGTTGCCCTTCATGCCCGGGCAAACGTTTACGCAGGAACCGCAGCCTGTGCAGTCCAGCGGAGAAATTGTCATGACAAAGTTCATGCCCGGCATACCGGTCATAGCCTTGCTCGGTGTGCCTGCCGGAGCAGCTGCGAGTTCCTCAGCGGTCATCGGGACCGGACGGATAACAGCGTGCGGGCAAACATAGGAGCAGAAGTTACACTGGATGCAGTTCTCCGGGATCCACTTCGGAACGTCAACAGCAACGCCGCGCTTCTCGTAAGCGGATGTACCCTGCGGAGATGTACCGTCAGCATACTTTTCAAATGTGGAAACCGGGAGATCCTTACCGTGGAAGGTGTTAACCGGGATAACAACCTCGTTAACATACTCTACGAGATCTGCACGGTCGCCTGTAGCAACACGCTTAGCGGAATCGTCAACAGCGTTCTTCCACTCTGCCGGTACTTCTACCTTGACATAGCCTGTAGCGCCGCGATCGATTGCGTCGTGGTTCATCTTAACGATAGCTTCGCCCTTCTTGGAGTAGGACTTTGTTGCTGCTTCCTTCATGTACTTCAGAGCGTCCTCGGACGGGATGATCTGAGCAATGGAGAAGAATGCAGACTGGAGAACGGTATTGATTCTGGTGCCGAGGCCGATTTCCTTACCGATCTTGAAGCCGTCGATTGTGTAGAGGTTGATTTCGTTCTCTGCGATGAACTTCTTAACCTTGCCCGGGAGCTTCTCATTGAGCTCTTCAGCGGTCCAGTGTGTGTTCAGCAGGAAGCTGCCGCCCTTCTTGAGGTCCTGAACCATGTCATAGATCTCAATGTATGCCGGGTTGTGGCAAGCTACGAAGTCAGCCTGAGAAATGTAGTATGTGGACTTGATCGGAGCAGTACCGAAACGCAGGTGGGACATGGTCAGACCGCCGGACTTCTTGGAGTCGTAGTCGAAGTAACCCTGTGCGTACATGTCGGTATGGTCACCGATGATCTTGATGGAGTTCTTGTTAGCACCAACGGTACCGTCGGAACCGAGACCCCAGAACTTACAGGACTTTGTGCCTGCCGGAGCTGTATCCGGGAACTCTGTGGGCTCGAGGGACAGATGTGTAACGTCGTCAACGATGCCGATTGTGAACTTCTTCTTAGCGTCGTCGCCCTTTTCCATGTTGCGGTAAACAGCGATGATGTCGGACGGCTTTGTATCCTTGGAACCGAGACCGTAACGGCCGGAGAGGACCTTAGCGCAGCCGAACTGTGTGCCGTTGATAGCAGCGAGGACGTCGAGGTACAGCGGCTCGCCGATGGAGCCCGGCTCCTTTGTTCTGTCGAGAACAGAGATAGTCTTAACTGTTTCCGGAAGAACGTCGAGGAGGTACTTAGCAACGAACGGTCTGTACAGGCGAACCTTAACAAGACCGACCTTCTCGCCTGCAGCTACGAGATAATCGATAACTTCTTCAATGGTCTCGCAAGCGGAACCCATAGCGATGATGACCTTGTCAGCATCCGGAGCACCGTAGTAGTTAAACGGCTTGTAGTTTGTGCCGATCTTAGCGTTTACCTTGTTCATGTACTCAACAGCGATCTCCGGGATAGCGTCGTAGTACTTGTTGCAAGCTTCACGAGCCTGGAAGAAGATGTCGCCGTTCTGAGCCTGGCCGCGGAGAACCGGATGTTCCGGGTTCAGAGCGTTTCTTCTGAATGCGTCAACTGCATCCCAGTCGAGCATTTCTGCGAGGTCGTCGTAATCCCAAGTCTCGATCTTCTGAATCTCGTGAGAGGTACGGAAGCCGTCGAAGAAGTGGAGGAACGGAACCTTGCCCTTGATAGCGGAGAGGTGAGCAACAGCGCCGAGGTCCATAACTTCCTGCGGGCTGTTAGCGCACAGCATTGCATAACCGGTCTGACGGCAAGCGTAGACGTCGGAGTGGTCGCCGAAAATGTTCAGCGCATGGGAAGCAACGCAACGTGCGGATACGTGGATAACGCTCGGGAGCAGCTCGCCAGCCATCTTGTACATGTTCGGGATCATCAGGAGAAGACCCTGAGAAGCAGTATAAGTGGTTGTGAGTGCGCCGGCTGCGAGGGAACCGTGAACAGCACCAGCTGCACCGGCCTCGGACTGCATCTCTGTTACGCGGACTTCACGGCCAAATACGTTCTTTCTGCCAGCAGCAGCGTACTTGTCAGTTTCATCAGCCATAACGGAAGACGGCGTGATCGGGTAGATAGCAGCAACGTCTGTGAACGCGTAAGAAACGTGAGCAGCAGCATTGTTACCATCCATGGTTTTCATGATTCTTGCCATTTAATAACTTCCTCCTTTAAGGATTGTCAATGAAATAGACCCACGACAATAACACCTCACCGCCTTTAAGCAATTTACATCGCTCAAACCCGGTCAGATTATCTTGTCGTACACGATGATTTTAACATTTTTTTGTCAATCTGTAAAGGTAAAAAGTTTGTTTTTTTTGAAAAACCTTAACAAAACAACCATGTTTTCCTTAGTTTTTTGTTTTCCTCGTGTGCGGAGTTGACAGAATTCTGCTTTTGCGGTAAAATTTATTTATCTATCCATAGTTTTATGAAAATTGAAAGGATGCTTTATAACATTATGAACGATGACCCGTACGGTACTGCGATGCAGACCGCATTCCCGCTGACCGCAGCGATCCTGCTGCTCCTTGTATTTTTCGTGTTCGGCGCACTGTTTGCCATGTGCGAATCTGCCGTAAACAGCGCCAACGAAGCGCGCGTTAAGAAGGATGCCGAAAACGGCGGCCGGCGTGCGAAAAAATTCCTGCACTATTTAGACGAAAACGAAAGCTTTGCATCTCCCCTGCAGTTCGGTATGATGCTTATGGCATTTTTCGCCGTAGGCACCGCTGTGCTCGGCTTTACGCCGCACCTGACACCGACCTTCCTCGGATTTGATCTTCTGCCCACTGTAGCTGTAATTATTTCCGCTGCAATTTGTGTGCTCCTTTGCTCGGCACTGTTCCTCGTTCTGAGCGACTTCATCCCGAAGAAATTTGTTGCACACAAGGCTGTTAACAGCATGCACTACAGCTACAAGCTCGTCGGTATGATCCGCACACTGAGCGCACTCATGCGTCCGTTTATGAAGCTGTGCGACCTGATTTCCGACGGCTTCATGCGCCTTTTCGGCAACGACCCCGAAGCACTTGATGAGACCGTGACCGAAGAAGAGATCCTGCATATTGTAGATGAAGGCGAAGAGCTCGGTGTTATCGAAGAAAACGAACGCGATATGATCACGAATATTCTCGATTTCAACGACACAACTGTCACCGAGATCATGACGCACCGCACCGACATCTGTGCGATCGAAGAAAATGCTACGATCGAAGAAGTCGCTGCGATCGCTGCGGACGAGGGCTTCTCCCGTCTGCCCGTATACCGTGAAGACATCGACACCATCGTCGGTATTTGCTACGTAAAGGATTTTCTGCCGTACATAGGCAAGCCCGTGCCGGATTTCATTAAGCTCAGCGATATGCTCCGCCCGGCATACTTTATCCCCGAAACAAAAAAATGCAGCCAGCTCTTTAAGGAACTTAAGGAACGCAAGCTGCAGATCGCTGTGATCGTTGATGAATACGGCGGAACAGCCGGTCTCATCACACTCGAAGACCTCATCGAATCCATCCTCGGCAATATTCAGGACGAATACGACAACGAGGAAGAAGAGATCCTGCAGGTCAGCGAAAACGAATTCACCGTTGAAGGTACCGCTTCCATCGATGAGATCTCCGATCTCACCGGCGTGGAGCTGCCCGAAGGCGACTACGATACGATCGCCGGTCTCGTGACCGATCTCTTGGGACGCATCCCGAAGGAAGACGAGACGCCGTGCGTACAGGTGAAGAACCTGACCATTACCGTGCTGGAGGTTGAAGACCAGCGTCTGGCCCGACTGCACATCAGCCGCAGTGAGCCTGAAGAAATCGATGACGAGGAGGTCATAGAGGAAGATGAAGAACGCTGAATATGATCTCTCACAGAAGATCACCTTTTGGGATGCTTTCTATAACACCTGTAAACTTGACAAAGAAGACGGCAAACCGCATTTGAAGGAAGATATGTTCCACCCGTTCAAAGATATTTGGAGATGGATCTTCATCCTCTGCGGCGTTGTCGGCGGCATCATGCTTCCTTTGATGCTCTCCATTCACTTCCAGTATTTCAGAAACGCTAAGCTGCACCCGAAGTTCTATGAACCGCCGGTATGGCAGGATTACATTGTCGTTGCAAGCTTCGGCGTTGCATTCGCTGCGGCGTTCCTCATTATGGTTATTCCGCGTGTTTTCCGCGATAAGGGTGCAATGCGGCTGAGCTTCATTGCTTCCATTGTGATCCTGAATCTCGCTCAGATCTGGTCGCCGTACGCTATGGGCCTGAACACATTCAGCTTTACACTTAATACATTGCTGACCATTGTTTGGCTCGTTATTTCCGGCTGCATTGAGACCTTCCTCTACAGCTGCGGCATTTGTGTATACGCTGCGGGGTTGACCTTTATAATCCAATTCGTCATCGCGAAGTTCCGCTTCAAGAAGCTGCAGACGATGCAGGCTTCGGCTAAAGAGAACGAATAAACTTACATAATCAAAAAAGGCTTTCGAAACCGGTGATCCGGTGCGAAAGCCCTTTTTTATTCTATTCCCACAAGGAAGTTTTCGTATGCATCATCGAACGCATCGTACGGCGTGGGATTGCCGCCGTTTGTGCTTTTGCACTGGTTATCGGAATATTCCTGCCCCACGGCAAACAACTCACCGAGATACAGCTCTACACCGGCTTCCTGTGCTAAGCGGCAGAAGGAAAGCATAGGGTCTTTCTCTTCGCGCGTATGAATAAGCGCACGCCGCAGCTGCTCATCCGCTTTTGCAAGCGCAGTCAGCTTATCCAGTTTCTGAAATGTATTCACAACTTTCCCTCCTCAGCATCCGAAGCGCATGATATCGTACATATCCTGCTTCATTTCAAAGAACCATGCACCGGGCAGACCGCCTCCGGACTCTCCCGCAATGATAAACTCCAGTTCTTCGGGTGATGCCGTACAGTTATCGATAAAGAATCGGTCGCCGTGCAGACGGTACAGCGTGATCTCAAAGTAAATGTCCAACGCTTCCCGGTACTCGGGCATTTTTAAGATCTCCGGTATCGGCTTTTGCCATACACCGCACGCTTCGGCATCTATGGCATCCTCATAGTGTATATCCCCGTTTGCGGCTTTTTTCCACATACGCAGATCCTCTCTGACCTGCATGAGCGTTTCACCGAGCAGATTCTGCCCGCGCCATATTTCGGGTTTCTGTACCTCGGGCGCATCCACACCGAAGCCTATACCCCACACCGTATCAAACGGAGAGCATTCTGCAAGAACGGCATCTCCCGTTTCAAGCAGCTTTTCGCACCATTCGGGATTCTGCTGAAATTTCGCACGCAAACCTCTTCGCATCATCGGACCGCGCAGCTTGGCCCACACGGCTTCGTCGTAATTCTGCACTTCGCGGCCGAGTTCCTTGATGACTTCCGGGTCACGCTCCAGAAGGATCTCGTTTAAAATCTCATAATCGCCGAATAAAATGGCTTTCTGTGCCATCATGAACTGCTCGCCGCTTGAATACGTTTCACCGGCATAGTCGAACCAGGTTGGGAACCAGTTGCTCAGATATCCGTTTTCTTCCTCCGGCTTAAAGAAGCCGATTACCTTTTTAGTTGACATAACTTCCACCTTGAATCATTCTTTCAGCGCCCAGCCGTAATCGTTATGGTAGATCATCAGCTTCGTCATGCCGCCGTCTATGCAGATGTTCTCGCCCGTGATGAAGCCGGCTTTTTCGGAGCAGAGGAACAGCACCATATGTGCGATATCGAGAGGATTACCCACACGGCCCGCAGGCTGCTGTACGGCATCGGGTCCCGTGTACTCCGTGAAATCGGTATCGATCCAGCCGGGTGATATAGAGTTGACGCGAGCCTTCCCCGCAAGGCTGACCGCGAGTGCATGAGTCAGTGCAGAGATACCGCCCTTCGCAGCTGTATACGTTTCCGTTTGCGGCTGGCTCATACGATCTCTGGAAGAGGATATATTTACGATACTTGCCCCCTCACCGAGATACGGCAGAAAGAGCTTCGTGAGATAAAACGGTGCAGTCACACCGACACGCTGTGCATACTCAAAATCCTCATAACTTGCAGTCTCGATACCGCGGCTAAGCGGCGCGGCATTGTGAATAATACAGTCGACACGACCGAAATCGGAAATAACCTTGCCCGCAAACCGTTCCAGTGCAGCTTTATCTGCAAGGTCGCCCTGAAAATACGGATTCTCCAAAAGATCGATGATACAGACCTTTGCACCCGCCTTTGTAAATTCCTCCGCAATACATTTTCCGATGCCGTGTGCACCGCCTGTAACAACGATTACTTTATCTTTAAACATCATAAGGCACTCCCCAAAAAGCGATTTACATCTTCATTATAACGGAATTAAAATTAAAAATCCAGTCATAGACAAAAAGCCATGGTTACCCATGGCCTTTCGTTTATTTCATTTTGAGTGTTACCGTTTTGGAGATATCCGTTTTACCGTACTTATCTGTGACAACACAATAAACCTGTGTTCCGTTCAGTTCTTTTGTCATTGTTTCGGAATATACTGCATTTGTGAACGAGCTTGCTTTTGTAAAGGTCGAAGCACCGGGCTTCCTATGATACCATGCATACGCAAGTTCGTCACCAACCGCTTTCAGCGTAACCTTAGCCGTTTTTCCATTTTTGACCTTCACATCTTTTGGATGCTGCGTAATTGTAGCTGCTGTGCGCAGCAAAACTTTCTCCGTTTGGATCTCATTGCCGTGCACATCGCGAACTATGCAGCAAATCTGTCTCCTGTTTCGATACTTATTCAGTTGTACCTGATACGTATTACCGAAGCACAGCTTCGACCTCTTAAACTTCGGGAAGCCCACATCCTTGTAATACCATTCATAGGACACAGCGTTACCGGAGGCCTGCATAGTTACAGATACCGTCCCGTTTAATTTCGCATAACCGTTTTTAGGTGCAGAAGTGATTTCGAGCGGCTTGATCTCCTCCCAAGAAAGAGTACCGCTATAATTCTGTTTATTCTCATCCGTCCAAGATTGAAGCGTCGAATCGTACAACATAACGGAATTCACAGAGCGAAATGCAGTTTCATCAATTTCAGGCGCTTCGCCATCAAAAAAGACATATCGCAGTCCCGATCTTTCGAAAGCACCGGTTCCGATCTTTTCGAAGTTATCCGAGATGCGAATAGAATAGAGAGCAGCACACTCCAAAAATGCATGATCACCGATATTCTTCACCGTCTTCGGTACATTAACAGACTTCAGCTGTTTGCAGGCTGCAAATGTATTATTTTCTATACGGGTGACACCTTCCGGTATCTCAAGTTTTTTCAGATTGAGACAAAGAGAAAACGCATAGCTGCCTATACTTTCTATGCTCTTCGGAAGTTTTACGCTTTCCAGGTATTCACACTGAAAAAATGCATTTTTGCCTATACTCGTAACGCCGTCTTCGATTATGACCTTGCTGATATCATCTCTGTATTTTCTCCAGCCGTGAATGTAGTCCTTCATTTCACCTGTACCGGAAATCGTCAGTACGCCGCTGCTATCCAACGTCCACATGACGTTGTTTTCTTTTCCCAAGGCACTGCAGTCACCGCTGTCCACGATCTCGACTTTATCTTTGGTTTCAGCCGCCGATACGCCGGGAATAACGGAATTGAACACGAGACACAGGACAAGCAGAACAGAAGCTATTCTTCGAAATCTCAAAGCGAACAACCTCCCAATCATAGTTACATATATATAATCAGTATATCACCCCACTCAAAAAAGAGCAAGTTTTTTGCAAAAAAGAAAAGCTGCATCCACCCCAGAACGGAGTGAATGCAGCCAATAGCTTTTAAGTTAAATTACTTGGAAGCCTCTTCGATAGCAACTGCGCAAGCAACGGTCATACCAACCATCGGGTTGTTACCTGCACCGATCAGACCCATCATTTCAACGTGAGCCGGAACGGAGGAGGAACCTGCGAACTGTGCGTCGGAGTGCATACGGCCCATGGTATCGGTCATGCCGTAGGAAGCAGGACCAGCAGCCATGTTATCCGGATGCAGAGTACGGCCTGTGCCGCCGCCGGAAGCAACGGAGAAGTAGCTTACGCCGTTCTCATTGCACCACTTCTTGTAGGTGCCAGCAACCGGATGCTGGAAACGGGTCGGGTTGGTGGAGTTACCGGTGATGGAAACACCGACGTTCTCGAGGCGCATGATTGCAACGCCTTCCGGAACGTTGTCTGCACCGTAGCACTTAACGTCTGCACGAGCGCCGTTGGAGTACGGCTTCTCGAATACGACCTTAACTTCTTCGGTGTACGGATCGAACTCTGTCTCAACGTATGTGAAGCCGTTGATTCTGGAGATGATCTGAGCAGCGTCCTTGCCGAGACCGTTCAGGATAACGCGCAGGGGCTTTGTTCTAACCTTATTAGCGTTGAGGGCGATCTTGATAGCGCCTTCAGCAGCTGCGAAGGACTCGTGGCCTGCAAGGAATGCAAAGCACTCTGTCTCTTCGGAGAGGAGCATCTTGCCGAGGTTGCCGTGGCCGAGACCAACCTTACGGTTTTCAGCAACGGAACCCGGAATGCAGAAGGACTGGAGGCCGATGCCGATAGCAGCAGCAGCGTCAGCAGCCTTTGTGCAGCCCATCTTGATAGCGATAGCGCAGCCTACAACGTAAGCCCACTTTGCGTTCTCAAAGCAGATCGGCTGTGTTTCCTGAACGATGGTGTACGGATCGATGCCCTTAGCAGCGCAGATCTCCTGGCACTCATCGATGGAAGAAATACCATATTCCTTCAGAACAGCGAGGATCTTCGCCTCGCGTCTCTCGTAACCTTCAAACTTTGCCATGCTCGTTCCCTCCTTATTCCTTACGCGGGTCAATGTACTTAGCGGCATCAGCAAATCTGCCGTATGTACCCTTGGACTTCTCGTATGCTTCGTTCGGCTCCATGCCCTTCTTGATGAAGTCTGTCATCTTGCCGAGGGATACGAACTCATAGCCGATAACCTGGTCGTCCTCGTCGAGAGCCATTCTTGTGCAGTAGCCCTCTGTCATTTCGAGGTAACGAACGCCCTTTGCCTTTGTACCGTACATAGTACCGACCATGGAACGCTCACCCTTACCGAGGTCTTCCATACCTGCGCCGATAACGAGGCCGCCTTCGGAGAAAGCAGACTGGGAACGGCCGTAAACGATCTGGAGGAACAGCTCGCGCATAGCGGTGTTGATTGCGTCGCAAACGAGGTCAGTGTTCAGAGCCTCGAGCAGAGTCTTGCCCGGGAGGATCTCAGCAGCCATAGCAGCGGAGTGTGTCATACCAGAGCAGCCGATTGTCTCAACAAGAGCTTCCTCGATGATGCCGTCCTCAACGTTGAGGGACAGCTTGCAAGCGCCCTGCTGCGGTGCACACCAGCCCACGCCGTGTGTGTAAGCAGAAATATCCTTGATTTCCTTTGCCTGTACCCACTTGCCCTCTTCCGGGATCGGAGCCGGACCGTGCTTCGGACCCTTGGCTACAGTGCACATCATTTCCACTTCTTTAGAATAATTCATAAGTGGTACTCCTTTCGGTTCCATTTTTTATTTGGCAGACAGTGCCTGAACGCAGAAAAACAAAGCCTTTCGCGCCACGCAAAATGCCAGATTACCGATTTTCTATATTATAGCGTTTTTTCAGTTTTTTCGCAAGAGGTATTAGCGTAAATTCGATAAAAAAACGACGAACGAATAACGTCTGTATTTAAAAATATAACATAGTTCCGACATGACAAAAGCGGCAAGACCGCTATGAGTCTTACCGCTTAAATCATGTTTTACCGTTATGCACGATTTCTGTATTTCTTCGTACCAATGATCAGAGAGAGAACGCTGACCATACCGAACAGCATCATATGAACCCAAAGGTTTACATTACTGCTGTCACCGGTACCCGGAACTGTTGAAGAATTATTATTCGTTGCCGGGGGTGACGGAGACGGAGCCTTAGGGGGTTCCTCATCCGGGATTTCTTCCTGTGCGCCATCGCTTACTGCACCGCCGTCAGCTTCACCGGAATTGCTGCCGTCATTGGAGTTATCACCGTTACCAGAGTTATCACCGTTGCCGGAGTTATCGCCGTCATCGGAGTTATCACCGTTGCCGGAATTATCACCGTTGCCGGAATTATCGTCGTTACCGGAATCATCACCGTCACCGGAGTTATCGCCGTCACCGGAGTTATCGCCGTTGCCGGAGTTATCGCCGTTGCCGGAGTTATCGCCGTTGCCGGAATTGTCACCATCGCCGGAATTGTCACCGTCGCCGGAGTTATCACCGTTACCGGAGTTATCGCCGTTACCGGAATCATCAC
>JAZNMV010000268.1:0-4827 GCA_045579885.1 Acutalibacteraceae bacterium
ATTATAGGTTTATTTAGAATAAACAAGAAAGGAGAGCTGTTATGATAAAGAAAGTTTTGGCGTGTGTTTTAGTGCTCGGTATGCTTTTCCTCACAGCCTGTGGGAGCAGCACCGTAGAGACGGAAGAATGGCTGCGGGAAGAATTAGAGATGGACAGTTCACTGCCGACGGACACGGAGAAACCGGAGGGCTCGGGTGAAGCCATGCTGTTTGGCAATACGGAAAGTGAAGATCCGCTTCGCATCTGCATAGATCTGATGAATTACAGCTCTTCAGATCCCGCAAATGAATACAAAGTATGGAAAGATTTGCTGGCTCGTCTGAAAAATACCGTCGGTCTCGAGGATGTTGTGATCGAGGTCATCCCGTCACCGTACGTTTTTGAAGGTGATATAGAAGATGAAGAAGCGCGAGCCAAAGAGCGTACCGCAGTGATAGAACGTATAGAGTCGGAAATGATGAACGGTGGGGGACCCGATGTGTTTCTCATGACGTATATGGTCTATTATGGCATGATGGGTGCGGAAATTGACAAAACCGGTTGTCTGTTCGAATATCCGCAGAAGGCAATGGAGTACGGTTATTTCCTGCCGCTCGACGAGTACATGGAAAATAACACTGTGCTTACAGAGTGGGACAAGCTGACACAGCCCGTGCTCGAAGCCGGAAGAAACTGGGAAGGACAGCAGATCATTCCGCTTTCCTACACATTCCCGCTTCTGTGTTACCCGAAGGCTGGGTGGGAGCATATTCCGGATAAAGCATATACATGGAACGATATGCTCACAAATCCGGCATTTCTGCCGTATTCGCTCGATCTGGCAAACTGCGGCCAATTGCAGACCGTTACCTATAAGTCAATTTCCGGTTCGGAAACGAAAACGGAGTTTTTGCCTTTCTCACACTATTTAGAATCCATTATGGGTGAGTTTGCGGACTTTGAAAACGAGGAACTGGGCTTTACCGAAGAAGAGCTGCTGAAATGCATCAACGACATCAAAGCACTCGAAAAGATAGATTATTATGAAGAAGTTCCCGATGCGCATGAGTTGAATGTAAGCGAGGAGCTGTCGGACATGACATGGAATGTGCCCATGACCTTCCTGCCGCTCTATAGCATAGATGGCGGCATCACAGCGCATATCGAAAAATATGCAGCTGTAAACCGTAACACGGAGAAGCCGGAGGAGGCGTTTAAGGTCATCGACCTGCTCATGAGCAAGGAGGTTCAACAGCGGAGCAATATTTATCAGGACATGATCATTTTCTATGATAGTATCCCACTGCATGAGGAGCTGTTTCAGCAGTCTGACCCGCTTTGGGGAAATAGCTACTTGACGGAAGAAAACTATGAGGCATTCTGCAAGGTACGCGAGCAGATCACCTGCGCGAACTTTGAGTCGGAGGGTACATCGCAGCTTTCGGATATGATGGGCAGGTGTATGTCCTCGGATTATCTGGAATATGAAAATACGACTGTGGAAGAGGTCGTGCATGAAGCGTACGAGGAAATGGTACGGAGAATTAGAGAATACTAAAGCTTTTGAGCGGATACCGGTTCGGTATCCGCTCATTATTTTTTGAAATGATATAAAAATCTTTTTAAACAGTTGACAAATGTGTTTATTGTTGGTAAACTATAAGTGAGGTTTATTGTAGATAGACAGAGAGGAGATTATGTATGTTTAAGAAGATTTTAGCGCTCCTGCTCACGTTTGTACTGCTTTTTCTGACAGGCTGCAGAGGGTACAGAGCATCCGATGTGATGAAGGTTGTAGGCGATACGGAAAGTAAAGATCCGCTCAGGATCTGTGTCGATATGGGAACGAATGCGCCGGACTCCATGATGCTGGCTGATTTTATGAATCGGCTGAAAGAAAAAGCCGGTGTCGGTGATGTTGTCGTAGAGGTCATCCCGCCGTATGACGATTCAAAGGGTATTCCGAATACTGTGGAGCGAAAAACCGTATTGGCGCGCCTGAGAACGGAGATCATGGCGGGCGAAGGCCCCGATGTGTTTATTATGCGTTACACACCCTACTGGACGATCACAAAGGGCGGACTTATGGAGAACGATTATGAGGGTACGGACTGTTTGTTTAAATATCCGGAAAAAGCCATGGAGAACGGGCTTTTTCTGCCCCTTGATGACTTGATCGAAAATAACACGGAGCTTGCAGAGTGGGACAAGCTGACGCAGTCCGTGCTCGAAGCCGGAAGAAACCGGGAAGGCCAGCAGATCATTCCGCTGCATTATACATTACCGCTTCTCTGCTACCCGAAGACCGAATGGGAGCACGTTCCGGATAAAAAGTATACATGGAACGATATGCTCACAAATCCGGAGCTTCTGCCGTATTCTTTAGACCTTGCAAACTGCGGAACAGAAGGAAGTTATGTGATCGATGGCACACGGACAGTCTATTGGGATCCCTATGCGGACTATATACATCGCATTTTAGGCGACCTTGCAGATTACGAAAATGAATCGCTCCGCTTTACGGAAGAAGAGCTCTTGGCACTTGTAAACGAGATCATGGCACTCGAGCACAAAGATGCATTTGAGAAAGTTGAAACGGCGAAAGAAGTGTATGCCGGCGGTGAGAGTCTTTCTGTGAATACGTATAATAAGCCGATGACTTTTCTGCCGCTTTATAATATAAAAGGTGGTATTACAGCACATATTGATACATTTGCTGCGGTAAGCCGCACCACAAAGAGGCCGGAGGAAGCTTTTAAGGTGATCGACCTGCTTATGAGTAAAAATATGCAGCGCGAGGGATTCCTGTACAGCCGGGGGATTTTGATTCAGGCGGGTTTCTCACTTCCGCTGCACGAAGATCTGCTCTCGGAGTCCGATCCGCTTTTTGGCTCCAGCTGCTACATGACAGACGAGAACTTCGAAGCCTTCTGCAAGGTACGCGAGCAGATTACCGCCGCGAATTTTAACTCGGAAATCACAGTAATGCTTGAAGATATGCTTGCGGAATGTTTTTCGAGAGAACGCTTCAAAGATACGGAGTCTGCACATCTCCATCCTCAAACCGTAGAAGAAATCGTGCATGAAGCGTATGAACACATGGAACGCAGAATGAAGGAATAAGACTTGGCTTCCTCAATGGATAAACCACAAGAAGGGCGCGGTGCAATTTGCACCGCGCCCTTCGGCTCTTAATATTCGAACTGTCTGTAATAGCGGCGGATATCCATCGGGTGGCAGAGCTCCTTTTCGAGGTGCACATCTATGCGGTTATTCACGGCACGCAGAACAAGATGTGCTACGGATGCGCGGAACTCCTCGCTGATACCGGGGAGTGCATAGTCCTTGGAGTCGATCACAAGAAAATTGCGGCAGACCTTCGGCAGGAAATTCTTCACTCGCTCACATAACGGACGCTGCGCATCTTCGCCGATGAACAGCGTGACCGGCGTTTCGGCTTCAACAATTTCGAACATACCGTGAAAAAATTCACCGGCTGTAATGGATTTTGTGCGCAGCCAAAGCTGCTCTTCCCAGTAGCACATCGCGTGGGAATAGGTAGCGCCCCACTGTGTACCGGCACCGACGAAATAGTGCGGCATATCTGGGTTTTCCTTGTGCTGCAGGTATTTTTCGTGTGCGTATTTTTCTGCAAACGCGTCTGCATCGCATTCTACCTGAGCGAGTGCTTCGGGGAGATAGGTTTCCATTTCGCGGTTGTAGCGCTCGTATTCCGGAAACTCACCGTTTTTGTACATGAGATAATTTGCAAGCATAAAGAACTTAAGCTGCTCATTGCCGGGGTAGGAAATGCACCAGTCGCACTTTTCGATGAGCGGTGCACCGAGTTTGTCAATGAAACCGAAAACACGTGCGCCGACAGATTTCACTTTTTCAACAGCCTCAACGATCTCCTGTGTGCTGCCGCTCACGGAAGAGAAGACCACGACCGAACGGCTTGTCAGGCGGCGGTTGCCCGTGGTGTTATACTCCGCAGCGTTTTCAACGGCAACGGGCAGAGCGCTTTGGCTTTTCATGTAGCACTCCACCTGTAAAGCGGAAGCCCATGTGCCGCCGATGCCGATGAAGTAAAGTGTATCGAATCCGGCAGATAAAATCTCGTCCGCAACCGCTTCTATTTTGGAGCGCAGCTGCAAGGCGCCGCGTACGCTGTCTATCTTTTCCTGTGCGTTAAATTTCAGCATGATATATTTTCCTTTCTTTTACCAAGCCCCGAAATATCCGATCGTTACGGCGGAGGAATCCGCACCGCGCTGCATACACGCGGAGATCGGCTCGCGGTGAAGCAGGCCGAACAAAAAGCCTGCAACGTAGCTGTCGCCTGCACCCATTGTATCAACGACAGGACAGGGGGTGATACCGTGAGAAATAAAATCTTTTCCGTCGTAAGCGAGGCTGCCGTGTTCGCCGAGCGTTGCAACAACAAGCTCAGGGCCTTCACTGAAAAGCGCCTGCATCTGTGTACGCAGAGCGGGGGTGTCCTCTTCTGCGGAGAAGAAAAGGTAATTTACGAACGGAATAGCTTCTTTTGCGGCATCATCGTCGGGGCGGGTCGCCGCATCGTATGCGATCTTTGCGCCTTTTTCGCGTATAGCCGAAAAATACTGTTGGCAGTTTCCCCATAGGGCGGAAACAACAAGCTCGTGCGAGCCGAGATATTCAACATCTTCATCAGTCAGTGTGAAATTTTCGAGCACACCTTCTTCGTAATCGCCCATCACGCGCTCGCCGTTTATGAGTTCAACGTGCGTGATCGCGGTGCTGCCCTTAACGGTACGCACGTGTGCGGTATCCACACCTTTCTCAAGTCGGAGGCCAAGCGGTCT
>JAZNMV010000269.1:0-7778 GCA_045579885.1 Acutalibacteraceae bacterium
CCGCAAGACAGATCGTTTTATCCGTACGGCTTTCATCCGCAACAACTAAATTGGTATTCATCGGGTCAAGCTCGCGTTCTCTGCATTCGACCGAAGCATAAAAGCTTTTTAAGTCTATGGCAAAATAGGTGCGTTCTTTCATGCTTCGACCTCCTTCAATACTTTAAATATATTATACCACGATTTATAAAAGAGAAAAGAGGCGAATTTACAAAGTAATTTTCGAAAAAAGAATAAACTTAGCTGGAAATACTCGTTTGTGTGTGCTAATATGAAAATAATAAAGTATTACGGGGGAATATTTATGCAGGAAAGAGCTTTTAAGCTTTTGAAAACATGGTGTGATACACTCCTTACATATCAGGTATCATCGGAGTCTCCGTATTTAGACGGTGCTTTGCTTTGTCCGGCCTGCCATGTCGTTCATGGCCGCATTGCTGACCTTGCATTTCCGCTCGCGCTTTTATATGAGAGAACCGGAGAATACCGTTATCTTGAAGCAGCGGACAAGATGATCGATTGGACGCAGTTCAATCTCTCCCGTCCCGATGGCAGTTGGCGAAACGATGCAGGAAATGAATGGAAATGCATCAGTGCTTTTGCGGCTCTTTCTATTGGCGATGCTTTGCTGCATTTTGGTGATCGATTTGAAAAAAGCATGTATGACAAGTGGATGCAGATATTTGTACAGTTGTCAGACTATATTTACAACGCTTTTCCGAATTTGGAACCGGTTGTGAATTACTATGCGGGTGCAGCCTGCGAACAGGCGATGGCATGGAAAATTACAGGGGACAGCAAATATCTGAGATTTGCGTATGACAGAGAAGCGATTTGCCGCAGGCAGTTTGACCGTGACGGTTTGCTTTTCGGTGAAGGGCATCCGATAGAAGGCAAAACGGAAAAAGGCTGTGCGTATATCGATATGGGTTACAACATAGAAGAATCGCTTCCGCTTTTGCTCCACTATGCAGAACTTACAGGAGAACAGAAAGAATTTTACCGCGAGCGTTTCCGTGATCATATGGCGTTTTTGCTTCCGGACGGCGGAATCGATAACTCCTGGGGCAGCAGACATAACAAGTGGACATGGTGGGGAAGCCGTACTTCGGACGGTGCGCTCGAAGGTTTAGCGTTTGTGACGGATGATCCTATGTTCATGGAGTGTGCTGACCGTGTGCTTTCTCTTTATGAACGCTGCACACACGACGGTCTTTTGGGTGTTCCTATGGCAAAAGAGGCCGGAGAACCGACCTGCCTGCACCACAGTTTCTGCCATGCAAAGGCATTAGCGGCGTTTGTTTTAGCTGAGCCGGCAACGGATGAGCGAAAGCCGATACCCTGTGAAACAGAAGACGGTATCAAGCTTTACCAGAATGGCTATCTTGCGCTGATTTCCCGAAACGGATGGCGTGCAACGGTTTCCGCTTCAGATGCGCAGTATCTGCATAATTCGGAAAACGGCGGCGGATCTTTGACACTCTTAATGCACGGTAAAACACCGATATGTGCTTCGACCATGCGTGTATATGACCCTTCGGAGCCGCTTAATATGCAGTATCTCAGAAACAGTGATCAGACTCCGTGCATGACACCGCGCCTTGTATTTGATGACAGCGACAGTCTGCTCGATCAGTCTGTAATACTCAAGCAGACTGCGCCGTATGAATTGTGTGCTGTTGGTAAAGATTGGAAAATATGCTATAGCTTCGGTGAGACTGTTAAGATTCAAATTCAAACGGAAAAAGAAGCAAAGTATGTATTGCCGATTATTCGAACTGTGGCACCGATTGTAAACGAGAATACCGTAACTATCGGCGATGTTACTGTTGAGGCGTCTGCGCTTCGCTGTGATCTTTCCGAAAGCGGATTTAATCAGGTTGGCGGATTCATCTGGCAGCCGATTGAGATACCGGTGAACGGAAAAACGGAAATCACGATTTGTGTGAAGAAGGACAGAGTGTAAAATAGTTATGGCATTATACTGTCGGTTACTTTACATCCCACTTCTTTTAGAGTAAAATATCAAGCAGTGGGGAGGCTGTAATATGATTCCAATATTAGTTAACAAGATCATTTCTCTTGCGCTCATCATGGCGCTCGGATTTGTTCTTGTGAAATGTAAGCTTTTAGAATCGAAGGACAGCAAGAGTCTTTCGCGAATTACAATGTACATGATCATGCCGTGTGTTTCGATCTCGGCTTTTCAGGTTGAGTTTACCGCAGATGTTAGAAACGGATTGTTTTTGGCTGCCGGTGCTGCGATCGTGATCCACATTATGCTGCTGCTTTTAAACGTTGTGTTAAAGCGTGTGCTGCATCTCAATGCACTCGAGCAGGTATCGGTTATGTACTCGAATGCAGGCAACCTGATCATCCCGCTTGTTTCGTCAATTTTGGGCCCCGAATGGGTTATATACACAAGCGGTTTCAGTGTTGTTCAGATGTTTTTGCTTTGGAGCCACGGTAAGTCGATCGTATGTGAAGAAAAAGGTTTTGATATTAAGAAAGTGCTTCTCAGCATCAATATGATATCAATCTTTATCGGTATTATCCTTCTTGTTTCCGGTATTCGCTTGCCGGCACTCATTAAGGATACGATGGACTCCGTCGGCAGTATGATCGGACCGGCATCCATGATGGTGACCGGTATGCTGATCGGCGGTATGGATGTACGAAAAATTTTTACCCGTAAGCGTGTTTGGCTTGTTGCGGTTCTGCGTTTACTTCTGGTCCCGCTTTTGGTTATTCCGCTGTTGAAATTTACGGGTATTGCACAGCTTGTTCCAAACGGTACAAGTATCCTTTTGATCACGCTGCTTGCTCCGACGACTCCATCTGCATCTACATTGGTTCAGTTTGCGCAGGTATTCGACAAAGATCCGGAATATGCAAGTTCCATCAATGTGGTTACTACGATATTCTGTATTCTGACTATACCGGTTATGGTTATGCTGTATCAGTTCTAAAGGAAATTTCTGCGTAAGCAGATCGATCAATATATTTTTTGGAGGTATTGTAATGAAAAGAGTATGCGAATTTTTGAAAGAAGCCGGTGCGTATTATCTTGCAACCGTTGAAGGCGATCAGCCGCGTGTGCGTCCGTTTGGAACAGCCAACATTTACGATGGCAAGCTGTACATTCAGACCGGAAAAGGCAAGCCGGTTTCCAAGCAGCTGGCAGAGAATGCAAAAGCAGAGATCTGTGCATTTAAGGACGGCGTTTGGCTGCGTGTTTCCTGTGAGCTGGTAAATGATGACTGCGTAGAAGCTAAGAAGGCTATGCTGGATGCGTACCCGAATCTTCGCGACCGTTACGATGAGCAGGACGAAAATACACAGGTTCTTTATATGAAGAATGCAACCGCAGTATTTGCTTCGTTCGCCGGTGAACCGGAAACCTATACATTCTGATTTATAAGCACGCTGTATTTTGCAGCGTGCTTATATTTTTGTGTTTATGAAGCGCTTGACATTTTTCTTGCGTTGGAAAAATTTTTATGATAAAATAATTATAAACAGAAAACTCTATATGGAATTTTGTGTGAAAGTACATAAAACGGGAGGAAAAGTATTATGGCAAAAGAATTCAGAATGTCTAAAACAGCACCCGTCGTTGAAACTCCGAAGGGAAAAATCCGTGGTTTTCATTATGACGGTGTAGATCATTTTTACGGCATTCGTTATGCAAAGGCAAAGCGTTTCCAAATGCCGGTACCGATCGAAGCATGGGAAGGCGTTAAAGATGCAGGCAGCTACGGCATGATCTGCCCGGTTCTGAATGAGCCGCGTCCGACCGGTGAGGTTGCGATCCCGCACCGCTTCTGGCCGTCTTCCGAACACTGCCAGTATCTGAATGTCTGGACTTCCAAGTGCGACCCGGAAGCTAAGAAGCCTGTTATGTTCTGGATGCACGGTGGCGGATACTCTGCCGGTTCTTCCATCGAGCAGGTAGCTTACGACGGTTTCAATCTTGCAAAACTTGACGATGTTGTAGTGGTTACCGTTAACCACCGTCTGAATGCATTTGGTTACCTTGATCTTTCTGCATTCGGTGAAAAATATAAGAACTCTGTGAATGTCGGTATGGCTGACCTCGTAGAAGCACTGCGCTGGGTACGCGATAACATTGCCTGCTTCGGCGGCGATCCGGACAACGTTACTATTTTCGGTCAGTCCGGCGGCGGAGGAAAGGTAACCGTTCTCGGTCAGATCCCGGAAGCAGACGGCCTGTTCCACAAGGCAATTGTTATGTCCGGCGTTATGGGCGGCGGCGGTTTCGGCGGCAAGGCTTGCGAACACAAGGATTTTGTTATTGAACTGTTGAAGGTTCTTAATCTCGAAGAGAAGGATGTTGAGAAGCTGGAGAGAGTTCCGGTTCCGCAGTTTATCTGGGCTGTCAATAAGGCTACTGCTAAGTTCCAGAAGGAAGGCCTTTCTGTATCCTGGGCTCCGAAGCCGAACGATTACTACCTCTGCGATCCGCTTGCAGAAGATTTTACAGCTCATTCTCTGACTGTTCCGACTATGGTTGGTACTGTTATTGCTGAATTCGGTATGCCGGGCGATTACGGCGAAAGAGAAGAGCTTACAGAAGAACAGCGCGAGAAGATCGTTCTGGATTACTTCGGCGAAGAAGGCGGCGAGAAGATCCTCAAGGCGTTCCGCAAGGCTTATCCGAACACGAATGTCGTTTATTCCACAGACTTTGAGGGCACATTCCTTACTCCGACCGTGGACTACGTAAATAAGAAGGCAAAGGAAGCTTCCGCTCCGGTTTATAACTATATCTTTGCTAAGATCTTTGATCTCGATGGCGGTCGTGCAGCATGGCACTGCTCTGATATCGCATATTTCTTCCACAATGCTGAACTGCTTCCGATTTGCCACCAGACAAACTATGAAAAACTCGACAAGCTCATGTCCGGTGCATTTGTAAACTTTGCACGCACGGGTAACCCGAATGGCGGAGAGCTTCCGCAGTGGGATAAGTGTGAAGACGGCAAGCTGACAACCATGGTCTTTGACGATGAGTGCTTCACAGCCGTGAATATGCACGAAGAGCTGATCCCGCTCCTCAAGGAATACAAACCGCCGTTTAAGTTCAATTTTGCTGCAAAGCAGGATGAAGATGACGAAGAGGGCGGAAGAGCTTGGCTGTTCTGATCTAATGTATGATTAAATAAATCTGCGCCTGCTGTCTGTATAGATGGCAGGCGCTTTTATGTTGTTCAGCAAGTAGTATTGATCGTTGAATAAGAAACTGCATTGACACTGTATGCTGAATGGGTATATGATATCTCTATAAAAGTGCATTTTGAGTCTAAAAACAAAGTTGTGTGGTTGAGCGGATTGCTGCGAATTAGGAATTCGTCTTTGAGAAAGGATTTCATTATGGATCGAATATTAATTGTAGACGGCAGCAATCTTCTGTTTCAAATGTTTTTTGGCATGCCGGCAAGAATTGTAAATGAAAATGGAAAAGCGATTCAGGGAACATTAGGTTTTGTCGGTGCACTGTTGAAGATCATCCGCAAAGCTGAGCCGACTCATGTTGTTGTACTGTTTGACGGTGAACATGAGAATGCGCGCGCAGAACTGAACACGAACTATAAAGCGAACAGAGTCGATTACAGCGAAGTTGCGGATGAGGAAAATCCCTTTTCTCAGCTTCCTGATATATACGCAGCATTAGATGTCCTTGGTATCAAGTATGCTGAGACCGCTAACTGTGAAACAGATGATTGGATCGCCGGTTATGCATTGGCTTACGGAAGAGAAAATGAAGTAATCATATCCTCCTTTGACAGTGATTTCTTTCAGCTTATATCGGAGCATGTATCTGTACTGCGTTACCGTGGAGAAAAAACGGTTATTTGGACGCCCGATTATGTCGTGGAGAAATTTTCTGTAACACCTGCACAGTATGCCGATTTCAAAGCGCTTACAGGAGATTCCGCCGATAACATAAAAGGAGCGGATAAAGTCGGTTTGAAGACTGCAGCTGTGCTGCTAAATGATTTTGGGACACTTGAAGAGATAATTACGGGTGCTGCCAATATAAAGAAAGCGTCAATCAGAGAGTCTATCATCAGAAACACGGAAAGATTAAGAGTGAATTACCAACTGATCAAGCTTGGGACTTGTGAACAGCTGCCTTTTGCGATGAATGAACTTGTGTATAGCGATAGCGGCATTAAGACTAACGAAGTGCTTGAAAAAATCGGGCTTCGATAATGAAATTAGCAGGCATAAACGGGGGATAAATTTATGAAATCAACAGATATACTTCAAAACTTTTTAGACGAGGAGAATAGAGTGACTAAGTTTCCGTCCAAGCGGAAAAAGAAGATGTACATTCTTTTCTATCTCGCAGAAAAATTTGAAGCAAACAGAGAGTATTCAGAAAAAGAAATCAACGAGATTTTACTTGAGTGGCATACTTTTTCAGACCCAGCTACACTGCGCCGTGAACTGTATGATAACCGTTTTCTTGATCGAAGCCGTGACGGTCGCATCTATAGGCTTGCGGATAAACAGCCGACACTTCAGGATTTCGGAATAGAGTAAAACATGGTGGAAATCGGGTTTTGTTTGTGTTATACTGTATGAACAAAGCATAAGGAGGACGTTAAAATGCTTACAATGGAAAGAGCAAAGGCTCTGCTTGATACAACGACTACACAGGAGCATCTGTTCCTGCATGCAAAGAATGTTATGGCTGCGATGGGTGGTATGGCAAAACATTTCGGTGAAGATGCAGCGCACTGGATGGCGATCGGTTATTTGCATGATTATGACTACGAACAGCATCCGGAAGAACATCTGCAGTATACGGAAGAGCCGCTGCGTGCAGCCGGTTTGGAAGAGACTGAAATCCGCACGATCCTTGCTCATGGTTATGGCATTATCAACGATGTTGAGCCGATCACAAATATGGAAAAATCTCTGTTTACTGTGGATGAGCTTACCGGTATCATTCAGGCTGCGGCGAGAATGCGACCGGCAGGTATTACCGATATGGAGATTTCCAGCTTTATGAAGAAGTTCAAAGATAAGAAGTTCGCAGCTAAATGCGACAGAGAACTCATTAAAAAAGGCTGTGCAATGCTGAACATGGAAGTTCGTGATGTTGCTGCAGTGTGCATCGAAGCAATGAAGGAGCATGCAGATGAGCTGCAGCTTGGCCCGAAGGCGTAAGAGATAGCTGAAAAAAGTGAACCGTTCAAGACGAAATTGTCTTGAACGGTTCTTTTTTGTTAACCAAGTTCATCTGTAGGGTTAACGAGACCGAAGAATGCGGAGAAAAACAGAACGGCGCTGAAGCAGATGCGTTCTTGTAAGCTTCAGTCCACATAGAGGCCGCGCAGCAATTCGATCTCGGACTGATAACCCGGCAGTTCATTCGGTGTTTCAAGATAGAACGGTAGCAAACGCAGGGCAGGGTGATTGATAATGCGAGTGAAGGCTTCAATGCCGATTTTTCCTTCACCGATTTTAGCGTGGCGGTCTTTGTGCGATGACAGACCGTAGAGGCTGTCGTTAATGTGAATTGCTTTAAGACGGTCTAGACCAATTGTTTTATCAAATTGCGTCAGTACACCATCGAGATCAGTTACGATATCATAACCACTGTCAAATACATGGCAGGTATCAAGGCACACACCCATGTGATCGGTAAGAGAAACGCGGTCGAGAATTTCTCTGAGTTCTTCGAAGTGAGATCCGACTTCAGTGCCTTTTCCGGCCATGGTTTCAAGTAAAACCGTAGTGTTTTG
>JAZNMV010000270.1:0-6542 GCA_045579885.1 Acutalibacteraceae bacterium
CATTTTCGCATCCAGATCTCTCGCCTCGATCTGGATCGCATCCGCTCTTTTATAAAGCGGCATAAGGAGCGTGTTCATGCACAGGCTCAATACAATGATCGCAAGGCCGGGATTGCCTACCACACTCAACGCTGCGGAAAAGATCATCTCGAAGACGAGCTTCAAAGGACCAAGCAGAACAGTGCCGAGCATTTCAAATAATGTCATTTACTCTCTGCCTCTTTTTCCGTGAGCTCTGCATACTTCTGCATCAGGTAATCTGCCGCACGAACGGCACCTTCACCGAAATACGCCCATGTTTCGCTGCGCACTTCGTCTCTGCCCTTTTGATAGCGGCTGTCTTCAATGCAGGTATCGATGAGACCCTTAAGATCGTTGATATTCTCATCGTTTAACTCAATGCCGATACGCGGCAGCGCGGAGAACGTCCACAACGGATGGTCGAGGAAAAACGCATCGTACGGTGCGAGGTCAAAATTCGGGTCGGTATAGATAACGGGCTTGTCGTAGATCAGGGAGAAATCAAAGACAACACCGGAGAAATCGGAAATAAGGATATCACTGCGGCGCAAAACTTCGAAGTTATCCGTGTCGCGGTTCCACTCCAGCTGTTCGGACTCAGGATACTCCGCCATGAGCTTATCCATCAGTTCTTTTTCGGAAGTGAAGGACTGCGGATGCGGACGGATGATCACGTGGTAGCCGGTTTTGAGGAGTGTATCGATGATACCGCCGCCGTGCTTTGCGAAAATCGCACTCTGGCCCCAGGTCGGTGCCAGAAGTACGGTACGCGGATGCTCCGGTGCGGGGCCGACTGCCTTGAGACGGGCCGCCATTTCGTCCATAAACGGGATACCCACCGTGACGATCTCCTTCGGCGGGATACCACGGAACTTTTCAATATCGCGGATGTCGCGTTCCTGATGCGCACCGGCGATCATCAAAGCGTCGTAATAGTCAATGCCGAACAGGCGGTAACGTGTGACTTCACCGGCGGTGTGGAAAATGTGGATATAGTAATCAACATTCTTCGAACGCTTCCACTGGTATACGTCGAGACCGGGGGTCGTGGAAAACAGGATCGTCGCGTTCAGGAAGTTGAGCTTTGTAAAGGCCTTGTTGCCGGAACCGATAAACTCTGCCTGTACATGCTCGTATGTATTCTTAAGTGCCGGGTCATCTTCCGATGCGGTCATGTAGACTACATCCACACCGCGCTTATCGAGCTCACGGCAGATTGGCTCGAAGATAGACCAGTAGCGCTTATCATCGGAGAAGATCGCGATCGGTATTTTCTTCGTATTGATCTCTGTTTTGCCGCCGCTCAATTTAAAGCGGAATTTAATGAGAAGCATACGGATGGAATAAACCGCCGCACCGACCAGACCGAGCAGCACCGTAAACAGCATGCTGCCCGTACCGGGATCAATATACATCATCATAAGGACATCCCTCACATTTTGTTTTGTTTGCAGCCCGACATACGTTTCGATCATCGTATTCTTCAAAACAACATAATCCGGGCATAATCCACCTAATTATAAGAATGATAGCATATTTTTACGAAATATACAATCGATAAATCGACAATCTTTTTCATAAAAGAGCGCTGTGAAACAGCCGAAGCTTCTTCCCGGTGCAGACAGCAAAGTAAAAGAGGGATGCCGAAGCACCCCTCTTAAAGCCGATCAAAGCTTTTTCATTTTCATCTTTCTTGCAAGCAGTGTCAAAACAAGCATGATAATATACAGGCAGCCGATCGTGATAAAGATCGCCGGCCAGCCGAAAGTATCCTTAACAAAGCCAAATACAGAAGCCTGAATTGCAGCGCCCATGTAAACGGCCCAGTCAAGAACGCCAACAACTGTGGAGGAGAACGCTCTGCCGCCCATATCACCGGCTACCGCCCAGATAACACCTGTAACCATGCCGGAAACACCAACGACGAACAGCATGATGGAAGCCGGAGTCTGTGTCTTAATGAGCGGGAAGCAGATCATACCGCAGAATGTAACGATGGAAGCGAGTGCCAGCATCGGCTCTCTCTTGCCCTTAAAGACCTTGTCCGTAATGAGCGGGAATACAAACATTGCACAAGCCTGGCCAAACGGCAGGAGAATAGAACTGAAAATACCGGCCTTAATGGACAGACCCATGGACTCCATGAAATAAGTCGGAACCCATGTCAGAAGGCCGTATCTGCCAACACCGGCAATTGCAGAGATCAGGCAGAAAACGATAACCTTGGGCTCGCTGAACAGAACCTTGTACGGATAGAGGAAGCCTTTCTTTTCGATCTCTTCTGCGAGAGCAGCATCACGAGCTGCAGCAGCCTGATCTTCTTCCTCAAATGCCTTGAGGCCGATATCCTCCGGCTTCTCCTTAAAGAGCACCGCAAATGCGATGAGCATAAGCACCATCGGGATCATCGGGAAACGGAAGCCTGCGCGCCAGCCCCATTCGGGATTGAGTTCCATGCACAGCAGAACAGTCAGATAGGTCACAACCTGTGCAATACCGGAGAATGCCGTAGCCAGACCGGAAGCAAAGCCGCGTTCCTTCTTCGGCCACCACTTGTTCAGAACGCCAAGACCATTGGACCACACCATGGACTGACAGAAGCCGTTGAGGCCCCAAAGCACAGCGATCATCGGAATGGAATGCTGGAAGGAAATGATCACATTCAGCACAGCGGAAGCCGCAACGCCGAACATCATGTAGCGCTTATAGCCAAAGAATGCGCCGAGTCGGCCGTTTACGAGCTGACCGAACGCATAGCACCAAAACAACGCGGAGGACACAACACCCATCGCCGCCGTAGTGGAACCAAGACCTTCCGCCATCTGTGTCATAACCAAATTAATATTCTGGCGGCCGTTATAGAAAAACAGGTAAGTCAGACCGAAGCTCAGGAGCATTTTCCACGCAAATTCCTTGAACTTTGTATATTCTTTTTTATTATAGCCGTAGAGCAGATTATTAGAAGACATAGATCTCTCTCCTTATATACTGTTTACGATCAGCCAAAAATCTTGCTGTCAGCCTCGTCAAAAGCAAGGATCTCTTCGGTTACGCGGGCATGATCCTCGAGATTATCGATCTCATCGACGTAATAACCTTCATAGTCGTATGCACGGACATTCAGCGCCGGGAAAATCTCGTTCAGTGCATTTTCGGCATAGCACTTATCCTGACCGTCGTGAATGAACTCAACAACCTTACCGACCCAAGCAGAAGCAGTTGCACGACTCAGCTTATAGAACGGCTGGAATGCATAGCAGTCTTCATCGAAGATCTGAACAGAAACTTCCAGAACCTTACCGTCGTGTACTCTGCCCTTGAAATCCTTCTCGGGAAGCGCTTTCTTAAAGTTGACGGTCGCCGTATTCTCCTCACCGCAGTTCAGCACATCGTGTACAAGCTTACGGTTAAAAACGAGATCGCCGTGCAGGAAGATCATATCATCGTCTATGTATTTACGGGCAAGGTACATCGAGTAGATGTAATTCGTTCTGAGATAAATATCATTGCGGACAAAGGTGAAATTGAGTTCAGGGAACTCTGCCGCCACGCCCTTGAGCTGATCTTCAAACGGGCCGGTCGTAATAATGAAATCCTTTACGCCCTCTTCGGACAGCAGACGGATCTGTCTGTGGAAAATCGTCTCACCGTTTTTCAGCGGAGCCATGGATTTATGGTTGTTCTTTGTGAACTCACCCATTCTGTTTCCGTAACCGGAATTAAAAATGATTGCTTTCATATTGCACACTTCCTTAATATATGTAATAAATGTAAGTCTTCTCACATTCACACTTCGACAAATTTCGCAAAAGAAATATATGTAAAGAAGCCATGTGCAAAACAACCGCTTGTCTGCACACGCTCTTCATTTCAGGTTTATTTCTGCTTAAAGATAATAAGCTTGCTTGCGACATAGTTCAAAATGATCACAAGAATATTCGCAAGCACCTTGATGACAACATCGTTGAAATACAGTACCTCAACAAACAGGAACATACATCCCCAGTCCACAACACCCGTTGCGATGCGGCAGGCAAAGAAGGAAACGATCTCTTTCACGATAGCCTTTGTTCCGACCGCTTTGCTGTGAAATACCCACCTGCGGTTCGTGAAATAAGCAAAGAGTACCGAAAACACCCATGCCAGCACAGTACTGATCATGGTGCCCATGTGAAGCGGATGCGCCATGATCCAATAGGAAACGATATTCACAAGCGTTGTAAGCACACCGAAAATACCGTATAAAACAATGTCTTTGTACTTCGCCAAAAGCGCTTTTACTGTATTTACGAGATCCATATTTCTTACTCTCCGAGCTCCTTCGCGCGCGATACCCTCTCATTCGAGACCCACGTACGTTCGCTGATGATATAGCGCGGACGGCGCTTCGTTTCCATGTAGATCTTACCGATATACTGGCCGATCACACCGAGTGAAAACAGCTGGATGCCGCCAAGGAAACATACGATGCTGATCGTGGATGCCCAACCTGCAACACTGTTGCCGAAAAGCGCAGTAATAACAGCCCAAATGAGCCCTACAAAACCAAGCAAACCGAACAAAACACCGATCGTCGCAATCACGTTGATCGGCTTTACGGAAAGACTCGTGATACCGTCAAAAGCGAGTGCCAGCATTTTCCTAAGCGGATAATGGCTCGCACCCGCAAGTCTTTCGTTTCTCTCGTAATAAACCGTAGAGCTTTTGAAGCCAACAAGCGGGATCATGCCGCGCAGGAACAGGTTGACTTCCTGAAAATTCTCGAATTCGTCGAGCACACGGCTGCTGATGAGGCGGTAATCCGCATGGTTGAAAACGACCTCCGCCCCCATCGCGTTCATGATCTTATAAAAGCCTTCCGCCGTAAAGCGCTTGAAAAAGGTATCGGTCTCACGCTTGCTGCGCACACCGTATACGACCTCTGAACCGTTAAGATAGTGCTCCACCATCTCGTCCATCGCATTGATGTCGTCCTGGCCGTCACAGTCTATGGAAATGGTGATATCGCAGTACGGCTTGGCTTCCATAAGACCGGCAAGCACAGCGTTCTGATGACCGCGGTTGCGGCTCTGGCTAATGCCGATATAATGCTCGTCCTGCTTTGCAAGATCACAGATGATCTCCCATGTTCTGTCGCGGCTTCCATCGTTCACGAACAGAACACGACTCTTGTCGCTGATCTTTCCGCGCTCCGACAGCTGACGGATCTTATTCAAAAACATCGGTGCCGTAATCGGAAGGACCTCTTCTTCGTTATAGCACGGGATAACGATAAACAACTTAGGTAACATAGATCAACACTCACTGCTATAGGAAATTCAGCGGCTGTATCACCTGCAGCCGCTAATCATTATTTCTTCATTTCTGCCATATATGCGTCGCAGACTTCATTCGCATCACCGATCATGCGGGCTTCGCCGTGGTCAAGCCATACGGCATGATCACAAAGCTTTCTGACCTGATCGATGCTGTGCGAAACAAACAGCAGCGTTGTACCGCCGTCCAGAAGCTCGCGCATACGTTTCATACACTTCTGCTGGAACTTATAGTCGCCGACTGCCAGAACTTCGTCGACGATAAGGATCTCCGGTTTAACCATCGTCGCAACAGAAAAACCGAGACGCGCTTTCATACCGGAAGAATAGTTCTTGATCGGTGTATCGAGAAAATCGTGGATTTCGGCGAAATCTACGATTTCGTCAAAACGCTCATCCATGTATTTTTTGGAGTGGCCAAGAACACATCCGTTTAAATAAATGTTCTCTCGCGCTGTACACTGTGCGTCAAAGCCGGCACCGAGCTCGATGAGTGGCGCAATGCTGCCGTGCAATGTGATCTTACCCTTGTACGGACGCATAATACCGCTTATATTTTTCAGCAATGTTGATTTACCGGAACCGTTCGCACCGATGAGTGCCCATGCTTCACCCTGCCGTACCTGAAAACTGACATCCTTTACAGCAAAAAACTCCTTGAACATCAGTTCTTTTTTGACCATACGAATAAAATATTCTTTAAGATTATCAATTTTCTGGCTTGCCATGTTAAAACGTACAGTTACATGGTTAACATCAATCATAACTCTCTTTTCAGACATAAGACATCCTCCTTAAATGAACAGGATGAAACGATCTTTGGAGCGCATAAATCTCCACATACCGAACAGCAATACAGCGACAGCTACAGTGCAGCCGGCTGCGATAACCCAGAGTTCGGGCATTCTGCCGTAGTAAACCAAATCACGGAACTGCCCAATGTAGAAGTACATAGGATTAAGATGTGTGATACACCAGGCAAGTTTTTCAGGAACCGCATCAAGCGGATAGAAAATAGCAGAGAGATACATCCAGCCTGTTATGACCGCCTGATAAATAAACTGTGTGTCCTTAAAGAAAACACTCGCCTGCGCTAAAAATAACCCAACACCAATGCAGAATACGTAAAGCTGCAGCAAAACAAATGGGAACAAGAGCGCATACCAAGTAACATGTGCACCGGTCGCGATTATAACAATAACCAAG
>JAZNMV010000271.1:0-2431 GCA_045579885.1 Acutalibacteraceae bacterium
AAATAGGCGTAAATGCCAATCTATAAAACAATTTGCGTAGTATTTGCATGATGCACATTATTAATTAAATTATAATGCATTTTGAACGAAAAATAAATACCAAATTTGAAAAAACAAAAAAGTATTTCCGACAGCACAAATGATTTTAAAGCCCATAAAATAAACTAACGAAACTGTTTGCGAAAGGTGTGAGAGGAATGGCCCTCCTGAATACATTCGGTGTGATCGGTGGAGACGAAAGAATGCGATATTTGGCAACCGGAATTGCAAAGGACGGATATTCGGTTTATGTAACGGGGCTTGAGAAGCTGCAGCCGTGCTGCGGCGCTGCGGCGGTATCTTTACCGGAGCTCATTGAACGAAGTACAGTCATTGTTTTGCCGCTGCCTGTAACGCGGGACGGGAAAACGCTCAATGCGCCGTACAGTGGGAATGAGATCGCTTTGGATGATTCTTTCGCGCGAAAAATGATAAACAAAACCGTTTACGGCGGTATGCTGCAAAAGCTTGCGGCCTCTTCAAAAATATGGCAGGAGGTTGGAGCCGATGATTATTACCGAAGAGAAGAGTTAGCGGTCGGCAATGCGATTCCGACGGCAGAAGGGGCAATCGGTATTGCGATCAGAGAATATCCGGGTACGCTTAACGGTGCCGAATGCCTTGTTACAGGGTTCGGGCGTATCGGAAAGAATCTTTCCATGCTGCTTCATGGCATGGGCGCAAAAGTCAGTGCAGCTGCAAGGAAAAAGGAAGACCTTATGCTGATGCGTGCCATGGGTGTTATGCCGCTTGAGTATCGGGAGGTTACGAAAAAATACGATATTATTTTCAACACAGTGCCGACAGAAGTTATAAATGCGCAGATTTTGAACCGGCAGGATTCGGATACACTGATTATTGAACTCGCGTCCGCACCGGGCGGCATAGACCGGAATACCGCGGAAAAGCGCGGTATTCGAGTGATCGATGCGCCGTCCCTGCCGGGGCTTACAGCCCCGAAGAGTGCGGCAGAGTATATCAAAGAAGCTATATATAATATGCTTGAGGAGTAGTGGTGTGTTATGCAAACCCTTGTTTTTGCTATGTGCGGTTCATTCTGCACGTTTGAAAATGCGATAACGGAGATGAAACGGCTGCGGGAGCGATACGTGCTGCTTCCCGTGATGAGTGAAACGGCATATAATACGGACACCCGTTTCGGAACGGCGGAAAGTTTTCATGAACGTATTGAGGAGATTTGCGGGAGGAAGATCATTCATACGATTCCCGGTGCGGAACCGATCGGCCCGAAACACCTGGCGGACGGCGTAGTCGTTATGCCGTGTACAGGCAATACAGCAGCAAAGCTTGCAAATGCGGTGACGGATTCGGCTGTTACAATGGCGGTGAAATCCGCATTGAGAGTTTCCATGCCGATCGTATTGGCGCTCGCAACGAACGATGCACTCGGTGCCTCATTTAAGAATATTGGAACTCTTATGAATACAAAGCATATCTATTTTGTTCCGCTTCGGCAGGATGATCCGGAGAAAAAGCCGACTTCTCTTGTAGCCCGTTTTGAATTTGTGCCGGAAACCGTGGAGGCGGCATTCAAAGGTAAACAGCTGCAGCCGGTATTCAGGTGAGATTTTTGGTTGAATTCAGCGAGTTGCTGTGCTATACTGTCTTTATATCAGTAACTTTCTGCCTGAACGGAGGAAAAACATGCTCTACTGCACGAAATGTCAAACAGTTTGCGCGGACTCGACCCGTACCTGCCCGAATTGCAAACGCAGCCGTGCGCTGCGTCCGATCAAAGATTCGGACGAGGTTTTCTTTATGAAGGTCAGCGAGGCTGAAGCCGTGGAGCTTGAGGAGCTTTTCGACGTGCAGGCGATCCGCTGCCGTATTGAACCGATAAAAAACGGTTTTTCGGTCAGCACATTTGATCCTGAGTTTATGCCGACGGATAAGAATATTTTCGTTGAGTACGGTGATCTGGAACGTGCAAATGAGCTCATGGCGAAGGAGATAGAAGACCCCGAAGAGCCTGAGGAAGATCCTGTACCGAAGAGTAAGCGCCTCGTTATCGAGACGGTTTCGGTCATAGCGTTTCTCGTTCTTGTGATGCTCGCTGTTTTTTCTGCCGATGCGGTTGCAAACTGGCTCAAAGCTTTGATTTAAGGAAATTATTTCACGTGTGGGCGTGGAATGGAGGAATATAAAATGAAACAGTACAAACCCGATACAACTTGTATTCATGCCGGATATACACCGGGCAACGGTGAGCCGCGCGTTCTGCCTATTGTGCAGAGCACGACTTACACATATGAAAGCTCCCAGGAAATGGGCGATCTTTTTGACCTGAAGGCAGACGGTTTCTTCTACACCCGTCTGGGCAATCCTACGCTCGATGCCGTAGAGAAGAAGCTTGCTGCGCTTGAGGGCGGTG
>JAZNMV010000272.1:0-2609 GCA_045579885.1 Acutalibacteraceae bacterium
CGGTCTGGGGGATGCAGGCGACCGTATCTTCGGTACAAAGTAATCTAAAAAATTATCCCCGACAGATCAAGGTTTAAAAATGATCTGTCGGGGATTTTTTATTTTTTGAAGATTTTAATGAGGTGCGGGATATCGGTCGGCTTAAAGAATTTTGTCATAAAGAGCTTTAAGAAACCGGATGCATCGCCGTCTACTTCGGCAACGGTGTCTTTTGCGTTTTGCGGAATCGCACTGAACATATTCTTTATATAGGCAAGAGCTTCATCGCGGCGAACCTTGCCTTTCGGATCCCAGTGCTCTTCGGGGGTACAGAAAACTCCGGAAGCGGAAGCTTTTTTAATGAGTGCACGCAGTCTGCATTTGAAATCTTTGTAGCTGAGATTTTCAGACCAAGCAGCTTCCGCGGTGGCGTATGCACGGGGGAAAATTCTTGAGAAGAGCTTATCTTCGGTTATGATATGTTCCGCCCACAGACAGGATTCGATACCGACTATGTTTTCGGCAGCACCGCACGAGATTTTACCAATCATCGGCTTTACGTTATACACACGCTTTAACGGGATCATGCTGTGCGGATAGTCAAAGTACAGATCGAACATATCGGAATAAATGAACTTACCGCCTTTTTCGAAGTACGGGAGCATCTGCTGTACATGCTGCGGTGTCCAGTACTGAATAAGTGTTTCTTCCGGCAGGAAGGATGATTTCAGGGAGTCGTTCCAGCAGACCGGCTTTTTGCCGTGTTTTTCAAGCATTTTCGTAACACGGGCAGTGAAATATCCCTGCAGATCTTCCGTATTTGCAATGCCTTCTTCTTCCATGCGCTTTTTGCAGTCAGGGCACTTGTTCCACTCGGATTTCGGTGCTTCATCGCCGCCGATATGTACGAGCTCATAGGGGAAGAGCGGGCAGATCTCATCAATGAGTTTTTCCACAAGCTCAAAAGTGATCTCTTTACCGGCACAGAGAATAATCGGGTAAATGCCGCCTGCTGTGGCAAGGCTTACAGTCTCACCAAAGCAGCTGTATTCGGGGTATGCTGCGAGGATACCGGTCGTATGGCCGGGCAGATCGAACTCGGGCAGAATATCGACGCCGCGTATACGGGCGTATTTCACAATGTCGCGGATCTCATCCCAAGTGTAGAACTTTTCACTTGTTTCATGCAGCTTTGGGAATGCTGTCGATTCGATGCGCCATGCCTGGTCATCGGTCAAATGCCAGTGGAGAACATTCATCTTGACGAGTGCCAATTGCTCAATGACTTTTTTAACGGTATCGGTCGTGAAGAAGTGACGGGCACAGTCGAGACTTTGTGCACGCCAGCCATACTTCGGTGCGTCTTCGATCGTGCCGACCGGCAGTGTGCGTTCTTCACTGAGTAAGTGGTATACGGTAGTGAGTGCCCATACGACACCACGTTCGGTTTTTGCGTAGATCACAAGGCCCGTACCGGAAATATGGATGCGGTATGCTTCTTCCTTGAGGGCGGGATCGCTTTTCAGTGTGATCCACGGTTTGCCTTCCGAAACTGTACTGCCGGTACGCTCGAGAAATGCCTCAACGCACCACGGATCAAACAAACCGAACTGTACGGAAAAGACTTCCGGCAAAGAAATTCGATTGCTGTGCAGAGCAACAGTACCGTTAGGATTTGGAATGATCGAATGCATAAAATCACCTCATTATGAAGAGAACTTTGACCGGCTGATCAAAGTTCTCGAAGATTATAACAGTTTTGTATCGTTGATGATCAGCTCGAAGGTCAGACCGAGATGTTCTGCAGCCTTGCGGCACAGTACCATACGTTCAAGGAAAATCTCGAAGTATTCCATTACGGGACAGATCTCCGTATTGATCGTAACATCGAGCACACAGGTACGTTTGTCTGCGTTGATGTGCAGATCGGAGCTTTCCGCAGCGAAGTTTACGCGGTCGTGGATATCTGTTGCGATGATCGCGTCTTTTCTTACGCGTGTGCGGCGGACATCGCTCTTATCGGCAAGAATGAGTGCCGCAGATACCGGATTTACGGGGAATGCGGTCTTTTCATCGTGGTAGCCGATCGCGGAACAGATAAGCGCGATCTCCTCGGGCGGCATATTGAGCTTGTTTAAAAACGTAAAAGCCATAATACCGCCGCTGTGTGCGTGGTCCACGCGGTTTACAATGTTGCCGATATCGTGCAGATAGCCTGCCATCTGTGCGAGCTCGCAAAGGCGTTCTTCTTTACCGAGTGCACGCAGAATATTTCCGGCATGTTCACCGCAGCGCTTTGCATGTGCACGGCCGTGCTCTGTATAGCCGAGAGCACCGAGATAGTCATTGCCGGCATCAATATAAGAGAGCGTTTCGGGAAGAGAAAAAAGCTCTTTCGGTGTGATGTGCGTGTAATTTGTCATAGTGTAAATCAATCCGCTGTGAACAGGCGGTACATAGCTTCAAGGCAGATCTGTGCATGAAGCTTGAAGTTTTCGAGATCAAGGGATTCGTTGCAGTTGTGTGCGTTGGATTCCTCATCGTGGAAGCCCGCGCCGAATGCAACGCCGTTGCCGAACATCTGGCGGGCATAGGTGCCACCGCCCATAGCGTAAATATCGCATTCCTTG
>JAZNMV010000273.1:0-17734 GCA_045579885.1 Acutalibacteraceae bacterium
AGACCGATAACGCCGAGCTTTTTGCCCATGATTTCCGGTCCGGCAAAAGCACCCTTGCCCTTTTCGACCATTTTGGAAACTTCCTTGCCGTTACCCTTTAAGGTTTTCGCCCAATCGATTGCCGGGATGATCTTACGGGAAGTCATAAAGAGCGCTGCGAGCACGAGCTCTTTAACGGCATTTGCGTTTGCGCCCGGTGTATTGAAAACGACAATACCGTTTTCGGAGCATTTCGGGATCGGAATATTGTTTACACCGGCACCTGCTCGTGCAACGGCGAGCAGCTCAGCCGGCAGTTCCATGTCATGCATAGCGGCGGAGCGGACGAGAATACCTTCCGGGTTCTGCATTTCGGTGGAGAATTC
The DNA here is from genome assembly GCA_045579885.1 of Acutalibacteraceae bacterium. Taxonomy (GTDB): domain Bacteria; phylum Bacillota; class Clostridia; order Oscillospirales; family Acutalibacteraceae; genus Hominenteromicrobium. The sequence goes on from JAZNMV010000273.1 coordinate 366, forward strand.
GTAATTTGCACCCAGACGGTCGGTGCCGATAGGGCTGATTTTATTTAAACAGAGAATCTTATGCATGGTAATTACCTCGGTTGTGTTGTTATAAACGGATCAGGCGTTTTCTGCCTCAAACTTCTGCATGAAGGCGACAAGTTTTTCGATGCCCTCTCTCGGCATGGCGTTATAGATGGAAGCGCGCATACCGCCTACACTGCGGTGGCCCTTCAGATTGACAAAACCGGCAGCGGTTGCTTCCTTAACAAACTTCGCGTCGAGGTCAGCATCGCCGGTGACAAAAGTAACGTTCATGATGGAGCGGCTGTCTTTTTCCGCGCAGCCCTTGAAGAGCTTGGAATTATCGAGGAAATCGTAGAGCAGCTGTGCTTTTTCCACATTCAGCTTCTCCATGTTTTCGAGACCGCCGATTTCGTTTTTGATCCACTCGAGAACGAGCTTACACATATAAATGGAGTAGCATGGCGGTGTATTGTACATGCTTTCGCTTTCTGCATGTGTTTTGTACATAAACATGGTGGGCGTACCCTCAAGCGGTTCGCCGATCAGATCTTCACGGATGATGACGATCGTGAGACCTGCGGGTGCGACATTCTTCTGTGCGCCTGCATACAGAACACCGAACTTGGAAACATCGATCGGACGGCTGAGAATGCAGGAGGAGATATCAGCGACGAGCGGAACATCACCTGTATCCGGCAGTTCGTGGTATACGGTGCCATAGATGGTGTTGTTCATGCAGATATGGAAATAGTCGGCATCCGGACGGAACTCGTTTTTATCGAGCGCCGGGATATGGCTGAATGTATCTTCTTTAGAAGAAGCAATGACCTTGCAGTCGCCGTAGCGCTTGGCTTCCTGATAGGCTTTGGTCGAGAACTGACCGGAAAGTACATAGTCGGCCTTGCGGTTCTTTGTCATCAGGTTCAGCGGAACCATAGCGAACTGAGAAGAAGCACCGCCCTGCAGGAACAAAACTTTATAATTATCGGGAATCTGCATCACTTCACGAAGAAGCTGTTCAGCGCCCTTGATGATCGCATCGTAGACCTTAGATCGATGTGACATCTCCATAACGGATTGGCCGCTGTTCTCGTAATTCAGCATTTCGGCTGCAGCTTTGTTGAGAACACTTTCCGGCAGCATGGAGGGGCCGGCAGAGAAATTGTACACACGATTCATAAACGATCTTCCTTTCTTGTGAAAACGTTCACCTAATATTCTTTCTCGGTGAAGTAACTATGATTATATACACGTTATCCGAGAAAAGTCAAGAAGTTTTTGTTTTTTTACGGAATACAAGTGTTTTTTACAGAAAAACAGAACGAAAAAAAGGGAATATGAAAAAATCGGCTTAAAAAAACCGCTTATATAACAAAAATATAATGAAAATTATTCAATATAGCAAAAAAATATATGTCTGCATTGATTTTTTAGTTTCTATTGTGTATAATCAAAAGTAATATCAGCATGTATGCGTTGAAGTGGGTCTGATCTGCCGTGAATGGAGATCGGGCAGTGTAAAAGGCTTCCGGCGTACATGTCGAAAGGGTGGTAGTTAGTTCATGAAGGTCCAGGATATCATCGAAATTCTAAAGGCAGAGGTTTTGGTCGAAGGCAATCTTGATGAAGAGGTTAAAACAGCCTGCGGCAGCGACATGATGAGTGATGTTCTTGCGTTTGTTAAGGATCAGTCTGTATTGCTGACCGGTTTGATGAATCCGCAGGTCGTTCGTACTGCGGAAATGATGGATATGCACTGCGTTATTTTTGTTCGCGGCAAGCGCCCGGATGATTTGGTACTGAATCTTGCAGAGATGAAAGATATTACGGTTCTTGCAACACCGTACAGAATGTTTACCGCATGCGGTCTCTTATTCCAGAACGGTCTCGGAGGAGGTTGCGACGTATTATGAGTATGCTGAAACTTCACTATATAGTTCCCGGAGATGATTTTACCCGTGCGGGCGAAGCTTCCGGTGATGTTAAGCATAAGCTGAAAAAGCTTGGTTATAATCCGACGGCGATCCGCCGCGTAGCGATTGCTATGTACGAAGGCGAAATCAACATGGTTATCCATGCCGGCGGCGGTGAGGCATTTGTAGAAGTGGATCCCGGTAAGGTTGAGATCCTGCTCGTTGATAACGGCCCCGGTATTGCCGATGTAAACAAGGCAATGCAGGAAGGCTGGTCCACTGCGCCCGATAATGTTCGCTCTCTCGGTTTCGGCGCCGGTATGGGTTTGCCGAACATGAAGAAGTACTCCGATGAAATGACCATCGACTCCGTTGTGGGTGAAGGCACAAAGCTGAAGATGATCATTTACGCGCAGAGCACCAAGGCGTAAGTGTGCTCAGTATCAGAATGAATGGAGGAGGCGTAGGAGATGGGGAAGTTTTTCCATTCCGTGACGCTGGATGAAAGTAAATGCGTTGGCTGCACCAACTGCATCAAACGCTGCCCCACGGAGGCGATCCGTGTGCGCAACGGTAAGGCGGTCATTACAAGTGAACGCTGTATTGACTGCGGTGAGTGCATCCGTGTGTGTCCGCACCACGCAAAGCGTGCGAAGCACGACCATTTATCCATGCTTGACCGTTTTACATATAAAATAGCATTGCCCGCACCGTCGCTGTACGGGCAGTTTAATAATCTGGATGATCAGGACTATGTCCTGACCGGCCTTAAAAAACTGGGCTTTGACGATGTTGTTGAGGTTTCCGGTGCAGCAGAACTTGTCAGTGAGGCAACGCGCCGTTTGATGGATGCCGGTAAGCTGAAGCGCCCCGTTATCAGTTCGGCATGCCCGGCTATCGTGCGTCTGATCCGTGTCCGTTTCCCGGACCTGTGCGACCACGTGCTGCCGCTGCTGTCTCCGATGGAAACGGCTGCAACGATCGCAAAGCAGGAAGCGGTAAAGAAAACCGGTTTGCCCGAAGAGGAGATCGGCTGCTTCTTTATCACGCCGTGTCCGGCGAAGGTGACCGATATCCGTATGCCGATCGGTATAGAAAAGTCCAAGGTGGACGGTGCCATCGCAATCAGCGAGATCTTCCCGCAGCTTTCCAATAAGATGGATAAGCTGCATCCGGATGAGCTTGAACCGCTGTCCAATTCCGGCATTATCGGTGTAAGCTGGGCTACCTCCGGCGGTGAGTCTTCGGCGCTTCTTAAAGAGCGTTATCTCGCGGCGGACGGTATCGAAAATGTTATCCGTGTGCTCGAAGAAATTGAGGATGAGCGCATCGGAGAACTGGATTTCATCGAACTGAATGCCTGCACGGGCGGCTGCGTTGGCGGTGTACTCTGCGTGGAGAACCCGTATGTGGCTGTTGCACGTCTGCAGCGTTTGCGCAGATATCTTCCGGTTTCGCAGAATCATCTGGAAAACAGCGAGAAGATCCCGGAACACATGAACTGGGAAGGCGAATTGGAATTCTCGAATGTCTTAACCCTGTCGGATGATCTGAGCCGCGCAATGGAAATGATGATGGAGATCGATGAGGTGGAGGCTTCTCTGCCCGGTCTCGACTGCGGCGCCTGCGGAGCACCGACCTGCCGTGCTTTTGCGGAAGATGTGGTACGCGGCAACAGTCAGAAGGCGGACTGTATTTTCGTGCTGCGCAAACACATTCAGCAGTTTGCGGATTCCATTTCAAATCTCGACGGCGGTATTTTGCCGAAGGATGCAGAATAATTAGATTTCTTTAGGAGCAATGAATACTATGCAGATCAATAATTTGGCCGAAAAGCTCGGCTGGAAATTGCTGACAGAATGTGATGGCAGTGACCGCACAGCAGAGGGCTGCTACTGCGGCGACCTTTTGAGCTGGGTCATGGGCCGTGCAAAAGCAGACGATGTTTGGCTGACGGTTATGGGCAATATCAATGCAATTGCCGTTGCGGCGCTGGCAGATGTTTCTGCAATCGTACTTGTGGAGAGTGCGGTTCTTGATGCAGAGGCGCTCATGCGTGCAAATCAGCAGGAGATCGCGGTGTACAGCACAGAAGTACCGGCATATGAAACTGCACTGCAGATCGCACAGGCTCTGCAGTAAGTGTGATTTATTTTGAATTTTTCGGAAAGGCGGAGATATGAAGATGGAACAGTACCGATATGATCTGCATATGCATTCCTGCCTTTCCCCTTGCGGCGACAACGACATGACACCGAACAATATGGTGAATATGGCGGCGCTGCTCGGCTGTCAGATCCTTGCGATCACCGATCACAATACCTGTAAAAATGCGCCTGCTGCCATGCGTGTGGGCGAAGAAGCCGGTGTACTTGTTATTCCCGGCATGGAGCTCTGTACTTCGGAAGAAGCGCACGTAGTATGCTTGTTTGAAACGGCTGAAGATGCTTTGGCATTTGATGCATATGTTGAAGAACACACGATGCATATTCCGAACCGACCGGAAATTTTCGGCGATCAGCTCATTATGGATGAAAATGACGAGATCACAGGTAAAATCGATCATCTTCTGATCACGGCAAGTGAGATCAGTGTGAATGAGATACAGGCACTCGTAAAACAGTATAACGGTGTGGCGTTTCCGGCACATGTGGATAAGGACGCATACAGTATAACGGCGTCCCTCGGTGCTATCCCGCCGGAAGCGGAGTTCACTGCGGCGGAGCTTTCGGGAAGCGCTGACCGTGAGAAGCAGCTTATACTGTATCCGGAGCTCGAGAATATGCTTATTCTGCAGGATTCGGATGCGCACTATCTTCATTTGATGCGCGAGGAAATGGGCACGGTCGAATTGCCCGAGCTTTCTGCAAAAGCGCTTCTTGACCTGTTCCGTGGATGCGGAGCAGGGCGGTTTGTAGAGTAATAAAAATTAAATCGGCAGATACCTAAGTTTCGGGTGTCTGCCGATTTTGTTATCGCCGGGGAACACGGTTGGTCTGCACCGGAGCCGGCTTATTTTATTAGGACTGCGGGGAAGGTTTGGCTTTTGGTGACCGCAACAAATCGAAATTGACCGGAATGATTAAAGTATACTAAATTTGTGTCATTTTTTGACGGAGAAAAAAGAGGATTTTTGTAAAGTAACAACAAAAAAATCGTGAATTTTTTGACAGGCTCAGCGGAAACTTTCGCGCTTAATTCTCTAAAAGAATTATTCCGGATGGCTGTTTTGATATAATTTTCAATGATGTATAACTATGTGCAGTTATACGCACTCCAAATATAATAATTTTTTATCAGGGAGGAAATAAAATGCAAAAGCGTATCAGTACATTACCGTTTACCGATACTCCCGAGCAGCACCAGAAGCTCCTCGACGTAATTGAGCGTCTGAAGGGCCAGAAGGGCGCAGTTATGCCCGCTCTGCAGGAAGCTCAGGATATCTACGGCTATCTGCCGATCGAGGTACAGAAGGAAATCGCAAGAGGTCTGGATGTTTCTCTGGAAGAGGTTTACGGTGTTTCCACATTCTACTCTCAGTTCTCGCTGACTCCGAAGGGCAAGTATCATATCTCTATCTGCCTTGGTACAGCTTGCTATGTTAAGGGTGCAGACAAGGTTCTGGACAGACTTATCGCTAAGCTCGGCATTCAGGCTGAAGAGTGCACAGCTGACGGCAAGTTCTCTCTGACAGCATGCCGCTGCATCGGTGCTTGCGGTCTGGCTCCGGTCCTCACAGTTAATGAGGATGTTTACGGCCGTCTCGCTCCGGAAGATGTAGATACTATTCTGGCTAAGTACGAATAAGAGATGCGCGAGCTTTCGTTGAATGTGATGGACATTGCGCAGAACTCGATTCGCGCCGGAGCGTCTTTAACGACGATCCGAGTGGATGAATCGATGCCTGCTAATACACTTAGCATCACTGTAACGGATAACGGCTGCGGTATGAGTGAAGAACAGGTAAAAAGTGTGATCGACCCGTTTTTCACAACAAGAACGACCCGAAAGGTCGGCCTCGGCGTACCGCTGTTTAAGATGGAAGCGGAAATGACGGGCGGCAGCTTCACGATCGATTCCACACTCGGAGTCGGCACATCGCTGACGGCTACGTTCATGACGAACCATGTCGATATGATCCCCCTCGGAGAGATCGGCGCCGTAATGCATCTTTTGATCACATGCAATCCCGAGATCGATTTTCTGTACATTCGCGAAAAGGTGAATGCGGCAGGAGAGGAAAAGATCCTCACGCTCGACACCCGCGAGTTCCGTGCACAGCTGGGCGATGTTCCGTTCAGTGAGCCGGATGTTTCGGAATGGATCAAGGAGTATATTGCAGAGATGGAAAACGAACTTGAGTTTTAAGTTTTCCTGACCGTATATGCGCGGCCCACGGGCCAAAGAAAGAAATGCGCACAGCGCAGAAAGGAACAGGCTACTATCATGAAATCTTTAGCTGAACTTCAGGCAATCAGAGATAAAGCAAAGGCAGCAGTTAACCTCCGTGACAGCGGTGAAGTCAACACCCGCGTTCTGGTTGGTATGGCTACCTGCGGTATTGCTGCGGGCGCAAGACCCGTTCTCACCGCAATTGTTGACGAGGTCGCAAAGCGCGAGCTCGGCACCGTTATGGTTACACAGACAGGCTGCATTGGCATCTGCCAGTACGAGCCGGTCGTAGAAGTCGTCGATGCTGACGGCACAAAGACAACTTACGTAAAGATGACAGCTGAGAAGGCTCTGCGCGTTGTCAACGACCACCTGGTCAACGGCAATGTTGTTACAGAGTACACAATCGGTGCAAATCAGAAATAAGGAGGTAAAACTATGTTTCGTTCCAACGTTCTGGTCTGCGGCGGCACAGGCTGCACATCCTCTAACAGTGAAGCTATCATTGAGAAGCTGCATGAGGAAATCAACGCCAAGGGCCTTGAAAAGGAAGTTAACGTCGTAAGAACCGGCTGCTTCGGTCTCTGCGCACTCGGTCCGATCATGATCGTTTATCCGGAAGGTGCTTTCTACAGCATGGTTAAGCCGGAAGACGTTCCGGAAATCGTTGAAGAGCACCTGCTCAAGGGCCGTATCGTTAAGCGTCTCCTCTACAAAGAGACAGTTGTTGACGATAACACAACAAAGTCCCTCAACGAAACTGCTTTCTATGAGAAGCAGATGCGTATCGCACTGCGTAACTGCGGTGTTATCAACCCGGAGATCATCGACGAGTACATCGCTCTCGACGGTTATCAGGCAATCGGTAAGATCCTGACCGAAAAGATCTCTCCGGAGCAGGTCATCCAGACCATGCTCGATTCCGGTCTCCGCGGCCGTGGCGGTGCAGGCTTCCCGACAGGTATGAAGTGGAAGTTCGCTGCTGCTAACGCTGCTGACCAGAAGTATGTATGCTGCAACGCTGACGAAGGTGACCCGGGTGCATTTATGGACCGTTCCATCCTCGAAGGCGACCCGCACAGCGTTATCGAAGCTATGACCATCGCAGGTTATGCTATCGGTGCTTCCCAGGGTTACATCTACATCCGTGCAGAGTACCCGATCGCTGTTAAGCGTCTGCAGATCGCTATCAACCAGGCAAGAGAATACGGCCTGCTTGGCAAGAACATCTTTGATTCCGGTTTTGACTTCGACCTCGAGCTCCGTCTGGGCGCCGGCGCATTCGTTTGCGGCGAAGAAACTGCTCTGATGACATCCATCGAAGGCAAGCGCGGCGAGCCGAGATGCCGTCCGCCGTTCCCGGCAGTTAAGGGTCTGTTCCAGAAGCCGACCGTTCTGAATAACGTAGAAACATACGCAAATATCCCGCAGATCTTCCTGCACGGTGCAGAGTGGTTCCGCTCCATCGGTACAGAGAAGAGCGCAGGTACAAAGGTATTTGCTCTGGGCGGTAAGATCAACAACACAGGTCTCGTTGAAGTTCCGATGGGTACAACCCTCCGTACAGTCGTTGAAGAAATCGGCGGCGGCATCCCGGGTGACCACTACTTCAAGGCAGCTCAGACAGGCGGCCCGTCCGGCGGCTGTATCCCGGCTTCCCTGGTCCACACTCCGATCGACTACGACAGCCTGCTGGCTATCGGCTCCATGATGGGTTCCGGCGGGCTTATCGTTATGGACGAGACAACCTGTATGGTTGACATCGCTAAGTTCTTCCTCGAGTTCACCGTTGATGAATCCTGCGGTAAGTGCACACCGTGCCGTGTCGGTACAAAGAGACTGCTCGAGATCCTCGATAAGATCACAAGCGGCAAGGGCACACTCGAAGACATCGATAAGCTCGAAGAACTCTGCTATTACATTAAGGAAAACTCCCTGTGCGGTCTGGGCCAGACAGCTCCGAACCCGGTTCTCTCCACACTGAAGTTCTTCCGTGACGAATACATTGCACACGTTACCGAGCATCGCTGCCCGGCAGGCGCATGTAAGGCTCTCACAAACTATGTCGTTATCGAAGACAAGTGTAAGGGCTGCACACTCTGCGCACGTAACTGCCCGGTCAACGCTATTTCCGGCGCTGTTAAGCAGCCGCATGTTATCGATACTAACAAGTGTATCAAGTGCGGCGTCTGCATGGAAAAGTGTAAGTTCAACGCTATTGTAAAGAAATAAGGAAGGAGTGTGTAGACATGGATATGGTAAATATTAAGATCAACGGCATGTCCTACCAGGTTGCTGCAGGCAGCACCATCCTCGAGGCTGCAAGAGAAGCCGGAATCGACATTCCTACTCTTTGCTATCTGAAGGACATCAACCAGATCGGCGCATGCCGTATGTGCATGGTCGAGGTTAAGGGCGCAAGATCTCTCGTAGCTGCTTGCGTATATCCTGTAAACGAAGGTATGGAAGTCTTCACAAACACACCGAAGGTAGTTCAGTCCAGAAAGATGACTCTGGAAATGCTGCTTTCCGTTCACGATAAGAAGTGCCTCACATGTAAGAGAAGCGGCAACTGCGAACTGCAGACTCTCTGCAACGAGCTGGGTGTTGACTTTGACAACCGTTTCGAAGGTGCTGTTCCGGCAGGCAATAAGGATTATTCCTCTCTGCACCTCGTTCGCGACAACGCAAAGTGCGTTCTTTGCCGTCGCTGCGTAGCAGCTTGCCAGCAGCAGCATGTTGCTGTTATCGGCGCTAACAACCGTGGTTTCGACACTGAGATCGGCTGCGCATTTGAGCTGCCGCTCAGCAACGTAGCTTGCGTATCCTGCGGCCAGTGCATCAATGCTTGCCCGACAGGCGCCCTCACAGAGGTTGACAATACTCAGGCAGTTATCGACGCGATCAACGATCCGGAGAAGGTCGTTATCGTTCAGACCGCTCCGGCAGTCCGTGCAGCTCTCGGTGAAGAGTTCGGCATGCCGATCGGCACAAACGTAGAAGGCAAGATGGTTGCAGCTCTGCGCCGCCTTGGCTTCGATAAGGTATTCGATACAGACTTCGGTGCTGACATGACCATCATGGAAGAAGCTACGGAGTTCATCGACCGTGTACAGAACGGCGGCAAGCTGCCGATCATCACATCCTGCTCTCCGGGCTGGGTTAAGTTCTGCGAACACTACTATCCGTCCCTCACAGAGAACCTCTCTTCCTGCAAGTCTCCCCAGCAGATGACCGGCGCGCTCATCAAGACCTGGTATGCAGAGAAGGAAGGCATCGACCCGAAGAACATCGTTTCCGTTTCCGTCATGCCGTGTGTTGCGAAGAAGTTCGAGATCATGCGTAACGACGAAGCAGCTGCAGGTGTTCCGGACGTTGATATCTCCATCTCCACACGTGAGCTTGCTCGTATGATCAAGCTGGCACAGATGAACTTTGCAAGACTCCCCGACGAAGATTTCGATCCGGCTATGGGCGTTTCCACAGGCGCATCCACAATCTTCGGTGCAACCGGCGGCGTTCTCGAAGCAGCTCTCCGTACAGCAGCTGATGTCCTCGAGGGCACAGACCACGCTAACGTTGAGTACCACGAGATCCGCGGCACAAAGGGCTTCAAGGAAGCTGTTTACAAGATCGCAGGTATGGACGTTAAGGTTGCTGTTGTCAGCGGCCTCGACAACGCTAACGAGCTCCTCAAGAAGATCGAGAGCGGCGAAGCTGATTACCACATCGTCGAAGTTATGTGCTGCCCGGGCGGCTGCGTAAACGGCGGCGGTCAGCCGATCCAGTCTGCTAATGTTCGTGCATACAACGACATTAAGGCTCTCCGCGCAAAGGCACTGTACGATGAGGACGAGGCTAAGACACTCCGTAAGAGCCATCTGAATCCGGTCGTTCATGAGTGCTACGAGTGGCTGGGCGGCTAGCCGGGTTGCCATAAGGCACACGAGCTGCTCCACACCACCTACATTAAGCGCGACAGATTCTAATTGAATCTTCCCTGACTAAGGAACCCCTCTGCAGGAAACTGCAGAGGGGTTTTTGCATCGTTTTTCACTTTATGACAGAGGTAATGAGAGAAGTTTCCATAGCATAAAAAAAGCCTGTGTGCCAAAAAGCACACAGGCTAAATTTTTACTTATGATAAAGATTGTTGTTATTCTCGTAGAACGGTTCGCAGGTGATATTCATATTCAAACGCTTGAATACATTATCATCAACGCCGGAAAGGATAACCGTGGAGTGTACATCGCAGGTGCTGAGTACATCGAGCTTCTGCATCGCTTTCATCGCATTTTCATCGGTAGCAGCACTGATTGCAAGTGCGACGAGCATTTCGTCCGTATGCAGGCGCGGGTTGCGGCTCTGCATGTAATCGGTTTTCAGTGTCTGAATGGGACGGATGACCTCCGGAGAAATCAGACGGATCTCATGCGGAATATCGGCGAGCACTTTCAGTGCGTTTAAGAGCACCGCAGAAGAAGCGCCGAGCAGTGTGGAGGTGCGTCCGGTAACGACTGTACCGTCGGGCAGTTCGATTGCTGCAGCCGGAAGACCGGTTGCTTCGGCACGGGCCAAAGCTGCAGGTACGACCGGACGGAAGGTTGTCTCAATATTGAGTGTGCGCATAAGCACTTCGATCTTATGCAGTTCTTCCTCTCCGGAAAGTCCCTGACGTACGAGACAAGCCGTCTTGTAGTAGCGGCGGATGATCTCCTGCTTGGAAGCTTCGCAGCAGGCCTCATCATCAATAATGGAAAGACCGACCATATTTACGCCCATATCCGTGGGGCTCTTATACGGGCATTCTCCGTAGATCTTTTCGAAAATCGCGCGGAGGATCGGGAAGCTTTCAACATCGCGGTTATAGTTAACGGTGGTTTCACCGTATGCTTCAAGGTGGAACGGGTCAATGAGATTTACGTCATTGAGATCGGCTGTTGCAGCTTCATATGCAAGATTTACGGGGTGCTTGAGGGGGAGATTCCAGATAGGGAAGGTCTCAAACTTTGCATAACCTGCCTTAATGCCGCGCTTATGCTCATGATAAAGCTGGGAGAGACAGGTTGCCATTTTACCGCTGCCGCCGCCCGGGCCGGTAACAACAACAAGGGAACGGGTCGTCTCGATGTAATCGCTTTTGCCGTAACCTTCGTCGCTGACGATTCTTGTTACATCATACGGATAATTCGGAATACGGGGCAAACGGTAAACCGAAATTCCAAGTGTTTTCATGCGCTTTTCGAAAACTTCGGCGGAGGGCTGTTCCGCATACTGGGTGAGTGCGATGCTGCCGACATAGAGGCCGAATTCACGGAAGACGTCAATGAGACGGGTGACTTCGGTATCATATGTGATGCCGAGATCGCCGCGGCGCTTGTTCTTTTCGATGTCATTTGCGTTGATCGCAATAACGATTTCCGCCTGATCCTTGAGCTCCATGAGCATCTTGATCTTATTATCCGGCTCAAAGCCCGGAAGAACACGGGAAGCGTGATAGTCGTCGAACAGCTTACCGCCAAACTCAAGATAGAGTTTGCCGCCGAACTGGTCAATTCGTTCGCGGATCTTTTCAGATTGTAAACGAATATATTTCTGGCTGTCAAAACCGATTTTTTTCATGCCCATGCCCCTTCCTGAAACGCCCGGAATCAGTAATTCGTAATCACACACCTGATTCCAGTATACCCAATACAAAAATAATTATAGCACAGAAGCAGGTATGGTTTCAAGATATTTAAGTCGCTTTTCGTCGATTTTCGGTGTGTTCCTGAGAAGCAGGCCTCACTTGCGGGAGAACCACTTGTACTGGTTGCCGGATTGCACAAATGCGACCGGAACCGCATGACAGAGATCTTCAGACAGCCACTCAGCCACGGCTTCCATACCGGGTTCTTCCCAGTTGAAATGACCGACATTCAAAAGTGCTCTCTTCATGCCCAGAGCCACCGCATCCTGAACGTATTCACCGATGGTCCATTCCACGATTTCACCGGGGATAATAACCTGCATATCGGTTTCTTCGATGAATTGAATACAGGTTTTGTCCATATCGCTGCCGAAATAATGGAACGTGAATCCTACTCGGGTAACTTCCATATCCGGATCACCGATCATACGGATACCGTCGATGTGCAGAACTTCGGCAAGGTGTGCAGCGATTTTACCCACGGTAGTCGGAGGAAGCTCGAAGCAGCAGCCCGGCATAAACTCCATGGGCTTTTTAATGGCGTAGTCTTCCCAGCCGAGCCGTCTTGTTACACCGCTGAAAATGCCATCCGGTACATCGGAGTGCAGGTGATCGTGATTTCTGTAGATGGTGACACCGGTTTTGTTTATCAGGTCGAGCTTTGCTTCAAAAACACGGTTGTCACGGAGCCAATCCGTTTTGTCCCAGCCGTCGAAAAAAGTAGGTTCATGGCAAAGAATAAAATTGCACCCCATTTCAGCGGCTTTTGTGATCACTTCTGCTGTGGGGCAGCAGGTCACAACAATACCGGTACATTCTTTTTCCGGGTCTCCCGCGATGATGCCATCACAGGTGGGGGCGCTGCTGTCAAAGCGTGTGTGGTGTTTTTCCATAATACGGATTACTTCCCGAATAGTCATATTTTTTCCTTTCCGGCAGAGCGATTCTCCGCCTGCGTGTTCAATATATGTAATATTTGTTCAGCTTGGTCTGTTGTCGAACGATGTTTTCAATATTTATTATATAAGGGCGGGACGGAGCTTGTCAACGAGTGCGAAACACACTTGGGGTAAGCTTTCCGGAAATTATATTTTCCCTGAATTTGCTTCTTTTTATCGACTAATCATCTCTTGTGTGATATAATAAATATATTATGCGCAGCAGGGGGATCCTTTTTTTATGGGCGAACAGAAGACAAAAAAGAATATTTGTATAGGTCTGATGGCCCATGTCGATGCCGGAAAAACCACGCTTTCCGAAGCGATGCTTTTTGTTGGCGGACAGATCCGCAAGCTTGGCCGTGTTGACCATCAGAATGCATTTTTGGATACGGATGTGCAGGAACGCGAGCGCGGCATTACGATCTTCTCAAAGCAGGCAGTTCTGCCGCTAAATACCTTGGAAGTGACGCTGCTTGACACACCCGGTCATGTGGATTTTTCGAGCGAAATGGAACGCACACTGCAGGTGCTCGACTGTGCCGTGCTCGTTATCAGCGGTACGGACGGTGTACAGAGCCATACCCGCACGTTGTGGCGGCTTTTGGAACGGTACAGTGTGCCGACTTTCCTGTTCATCAATAAGATGGATCTGAACGGTGCGGACAGAGACGCATTGATGCAGACCTTGCAGTCGCAGCTGAATACCGCTTGTGTGGACTTTTCCACAGAAAGCGAAGATTTTCTTGAAAATATTGCGGTTTGTGACGAAGTTCTTTTGGAGAAATATTTCGATAGCGGAGAGGTGAGCGAGGAAGAGATCCGTTCGCTTATCGCGCAGCGGCGTGTATTCCCGTGCTATTTCGGCTCGGCTTTGAAAACCGAAGGCGTGAAAGCCTTTTTGGAGGGAATCGAGCGGTACGCAAGTGTACCGGAATATCCCGCAGAATTCGGAGCGAAGGTTTATAAAATCGCGCACGATGCACAGGGAGCGCGCCTCACATATATGAAGATTACCGGCGGCAGGTTGCCGGTAAAGACGCTGCTGCACGGCGGCGAGGGAGAAAAAGCCTGGTCTGAAAAAGCGGACCAGCTCCGTGTATATTCCGGCAGCAAGTTTAAGCTTTCGGATGTCGCAGAAGCCGGCAGTGTTTGTGCTGTAACAGGACTTACGCATACATATCCGGGACAGGGCCTAGGTATTGAGGAAGATACGCCTGCGCCCGTTTTGGACAGCTTTTTAACATATCAGGTACTGCTGCCTGCGGGGATCGAACCGCACACGGCTGTACAGAGACTGCGCCTTTTGGAAGAAGAAGACCCGCAGCTGCATGTCATGTGGAATGAGCATTTGAGAGAGATCCATGTGCAGCTCATGGGTGAGGTACAGCTTGAAGTTCTGCAGCGTGCGATCGCAGATCGATTTGGAATGCAGATTTCATTCGGTACGGGCAATATCGTGTACAGAGAGACGATCGAACTGCCGGTAGAGGGCATGGGCCATTTTGAGCCGCTGCGCCATTATGCGGAAGTGCATCTGCTGCTTGAGCCGGGTGAGCCCGGCAGCGGTATGCAGTTCGGTTCACTCCTCAGTGAGGATGTGCTCGATCGAAACTGGCAGCGATTGATCATGACGCACCTCGAAGAAAGAACATACCCCGGTGTTTTGACCGGTTCCCCGATCACGGATATGAAAATATCGCTTGTTGCCGGACGTGCGCACTTAAAGCACACCGAGGGCGGCGATTTTAGACAGGCAACATACCGTGCTGTGCGCCACGGATTGCTCCGCACAAAGAGCAAGCTGCTTGAGCCATGGTACGATTTCCGTTTGGAAGTTCCGTCGCAGCATGTGGGCCGTGCGATTTCGGATTTGCAGAGAATGTCTGCAACCTTTGAGCCGCCCGAAACGGACGGCGCGTCCGCTGTGATCACCGGCTACGCACCTGTATCGGAAATGCGCGGCTATCCGCTTGAAATTACCGCCTATACACGCGGCGAGGGCAGCCTTGTGTGTATGCCGAAAGGGTATCTGCCGTGCCACAATGCCGAAGAGGTCATTGCGGCGATCGGGTACGATGCAGAACGCGATCTGGAAAACACTGGAGATTCCGTATTCTGTTCGCATGGCGCCGGTGTTATCATCAAATGGTACGAAGCGGAGTCGCACATGCATGTGGAGAGCGGTCTGCGCTTTGAAGAGGAAGAGCCCGAACCCGAGCCGGAGCCGGTTATGAGCCGCCGTGCCGTATATCAGTCCGCAGCGTTCGATAAGGAATTGCAGGCGATTTTCGAGCGTACATACGGACCTGTGAAAAGAAGAGATATCCGCCCTACGGGGACGATCAGCGGTGAAGAGATCAACCAAAAGTCCTACTGGCCGGTTCCCGAACGCAACAACGATCCGGAGTATCTTTTGATCGACGGCTATAACATCATGTATGCGTGGGACGATCTGAAAGATATCGCTGAGCGTGATATCGATACGGCACGTCAGATCCTGATGGACCGCATCTGTCATTATCAGAGTGTGAGCCGCTGTATCTGTATTCTTGTTTTCGATGCATACCGCGTACCGCGCGATGTGGAGGATGTTCTGCAGTATCACAATATTTCCGTTGTGTTCACGAAGCAGGCGGAAACGGCTGATACGTATATCGAACGCGCAACATATGAGATCGGCAAAAAACACCGCGTGCGTGTTGCGACATCCGACATGGCGGAGCAGATGATCGTTATGGGTCACGGTGCACGCCGTGTTTCGGCAAATGAGCTGAAAATGGATGTGGACGATGCGATCCGCCGTCTGCGTGATACGGTCACCGACTTTAACGAAAAGGAAAGCATGAAGCACAGGCACAAGCCTTTTCAGAATATTGCAAAATAACAAAACGGTACGTTCCGAAAAATCGGTTCGTACCGTTTTTGGTTTTTAGAGTGTTGTTCCCATGAATCGCAGCGGTATTTTGCCGTAGTTCACTGCAATAACGGCATCGATGATCTCTTGTTTTCTGCCAATCGTATCGGGCAGGTCGCAGATGATATCGTTCAGGTCATACGGGCCGTTTCTGAAATGGCCGACCGATGCACCGTGAAATTCGCCGTCGATCAGCAGATATTGAAGCGGTTCTGCATCATAAGGAAGATCTTCTGTAAGGCTTTTCGCCCAAGCTTTGAGCTCCGGTTCGTTTGCCTTGTAAAGCGGATCGTTCCGGTGAAGTGCGTAAACGAAGTGCATCGGTGCAGAAGTGTAATTTTCCAGAAGTAGTGCATCGCTTTTCAGCATATAGCCACCGTCAACGGAGACGAATATACCTTCAGTTTCGAGCACAGCGGCTGCTGTTTTGATTTCTTTTTCCGGGAGCTTATAGAAGGCTTTCGCCATAGCGGAAGTGAAGTGCACGAAGCGATAGGAAAATCTTTGCAGGATGATTTTTAGAGCATCCTGACGCGTGTACCGGTCGGGATCCATATCCGGAAATGCCTCGCCGAAAGCATACCAGCCGCGATCCCACTCGCCGTCATACTGATCTTCATAAATGAGAAATGCTTCCTGCAAACGGTGAAGCGCCGGTGTGATCTCTTTTACAAGCAGGCCGGTCTCTTCTTTCATCTGCTGAATATTGAGCGGGCCGGAGCTTTTGATGAGGCTTAAAAGCAAGTGCTGTGTGTCGTTCGCTTCTTTCAGCGGTTTGCGGTAAAGCGCAATGAAAAGTTCGAGGTCTTCGGGGACGATCCAGCCTAAATTACCGCCGGCAAACCGACCTTTGATGAGCCTGCGTTCTTTCTGCCGTGTGCGGTTAAATTCGATATCATCGAAAGCCGCACGAAAGGAAAGGGTCGGCGGCTGACCGAATCCATTCCAGTATACGTTCTGACCCGGCTGCAGGTCGCGGTACAGTGCTGTGTATTCCTCTTCGTTGGCTTTATTTATGAGATGCTGGCGTTCCATACGGAGCGCATTTATTTTTTCAGTGTTCATTATAAATTCTCAGCTTTCCATTTTTTGCACTGTTCAATGCGTGCGCCCTGCGGTGTATCGCCGTGGACGGGGTCGCAGGAATACTGCGTGAGCAGTTCACACGGGATATCGGGACATTCACCGCAGTGGGTAAAGCCTTTTTCCTGACAGCAGATCGCGACCGGACATTCGCCGTGGAACGGATGGCCGTTTGTTTCAATACATCCCTTGCAGCCGCTGCTTTCTTTGTATTCGCAGCCTGTACAGTGCAGGCCGCAGCGCGAATCGATGACACTCATGTCAGTACCCCCTCGATAGATCATTTATTTTTCAAATTCAGTATAGCACCTCGGAATACAGTTGTAAATCGAACATATAGAGTTTCTGCAAAAAACAACACGCGGACAGCTTTTACACTGTCCGCGTAATTTATTGGGGAAATCAGAGAATGATGCTTGTGCCGCTCATCT
>JAZNMV010000274.1:0-2670 GCA_045579885.1 Acutalibacteraceae bacterium
ACGAGAGTGAGCGCGGCACGTATGCCCGTGTAGTCGACTATAAAACGGGTCACAGAGACTTTAAGCTGACAGATGTTTTGTTTGGCTTAAGTCTTCAGATGCTCATTTATCTTACGGCGCTTTCGGAAAACACGAAGCTACAGCCTGCGGGCGTTCTGTATATGCCTTCGTTTTTAACGCAAGTCAATTCCGATAAGACGGAAACCGCCGAAGAATTGCTAGAAAGCATGGATAAGAAGCTGCGCATGAACGGTGCGGTTCTTGAGGATATTGAGATCATCCGCGCGATGGAGGCCGGAATCGAGGGTAAGTTTATTCCGGTCACGATGAAGAAAGGCGGAGAGCTTCGCCAAAGCAGTGCTCTGTTAAAACCCAAAGCGATGGAGCTCGTTATGAAATATGTAAAGCGGCTTATCGCCACAATGGCGGAAACGCTCTATAAAGGAGATGTATCCGCAAAGCCGCTGATGAAAAATATGAATGCGTGTGCGTGGTGCCCGTATACCGCCGTGTGCGGTTCGGAGCTTGCGGATGAAACGGCTGAGAGCGTGCGCATGGGTAATCAGGGGATTTTGGAGATCATGGAAAAGGAAACGGGAGGTGAAGCAGATGGCAGCAAGATGGACTGAAGCACAGCTGGATGCGATTCGTGCACGGCAGGGAACAGTACTCGTTTCGGCGGCAGCCGGTTCGGGTAAGACGGCGGTTCTCGTTGAGCGCGTGATCGAGCGTTTGACAGACAGTGAAAATCCGACGGACGCGGACCGTCTGCTCGTTGTTACCTTTACAAAAGCTGCGGCTGCGGAAATGCGAGAGCGTATTGAGCGCCGTCTTTCCGATATGATCCGCGAAGAGCCGATGAATGATCGTCTGCGTCGCCAGCAGCTCTTACTGCAGCAGGCGCAGATATGCACGGTGGACAGTTTTTGCTCTACGATCGTGCGTGAGTTTTTTTATATGCTCGGCGTTGCGCCGGACTTTTCCGTTGTATCTGATAAGCAGGAGGAAGAGCTTATGGACGCTGCGGTACGGCAGGTCCTGGCTGAATCCTACGAACAGGAAGATTTTCAGAAACTTTCCGATGCGGTCAGCGGAGATAAAAACGATGCGCGTCTGATCGATGCGATCATGAAGCTTTACACTTATACACGCAGTCATCCGTTTCCGAATAAATGGCTGCGCGAAATGACAGAGCTGTTTGACGGGGGTACTTCGATCGCTCAAACCGTTTGGGGCAAGACAACGTACGATCATGCACATCAGGTGCTTGATTTTGCGATGCGTCTGGCGAATGATGCGTATGAGCTTATTGAAGATGACGGAGATCTGTTAAAGGCATACGGTACTGCGCTGCAGGACGATATGCGTGTTATCCGTGTGCTCGAAGCTTGCCTGGAGTCTGCTGTATGGGATGAGGCATACAGAGGTTTTGCCGATTTGAAATTTGCCCGGCTTGGCAGTTACCGCGGTGCAGACCCGCGAAAGGACCGCGTAAAAGAGATGCGTGAGGTTCTGAAAAAGGAACTGACAAATCTCCAAAAATTATTCTGCTCTTCCGAGGAAGAGTGCAGAGCGGAGCTTGCAGCGATCCGTCCGCTTGCAGAAACGCTGTGTGCAGCTGTACTTCGATTTGATGAAGTATACGGCGAAAAGAAACGTGAAAAGAATCTGGTGGATTTCAGCGACCTGGAGCATTACGCGCTGGAGCTTTTTTTGGAGGAGACACCGGATGGCTTTGTTTGTACGGAAACAGCAAAAGCGGTTGCGGCGCGCTTTGATGAAGTTATGACGGATGAATATCAGGACACAAACGATGCCCAGGATTTTCTTTTCCGTGCCGTTTCGAAGGATAATACCAACCGATTTATGGTCGGTGATGTGAAACAGAGCATCTACAGTTTCCGTCAGGCTATGCCGGATATTTTTATCCGTTACAAAGATGAATTTGAACGGTATGACCGGAAGAAAGATATATATCCGGCGACGATCGTACTGGACAGAAATTTTCGTTCCCGTAAGGAAGTTACGGAAAGTGTAAATTTTGTTTTCTCACAGCTCATGTCGCGTGCATCCGGCGGCATAGATTATACAGGCGACGAAAAATTGCAGGCCGGCGCAGCATATGAGGAGAAGACCGGCTGTGAGACCGTTGTGGAGTTTATCGAAGATATCGACAACGAGGGTGCGAATGTCTTAGAGCCGCAGCGCATCGCAAAAATGATCCGCGAGATGATCGGAAGCGGCTTTACGGTAAGCGACCGAAACGGAGAACGACCGGCAACATACAAAGATTTCTGTATTTTGCTGCGCAGTGCAAACCGACATGCGCCCGTTTATGCGGAGAATCTGCGTGCGCTCGGTATACCGGCTTGGGCAGCTGTCAGCGGCGGCTTCTTTGCGGCAAGCGAAGTGGCGTCCATTTTAGCTTTTTTGAGTGTTATTGATAATCCGAATCAGGATATCCCGCTGCTTTCTGTTCTGATGAGCCCGGTGTACGGATTTACGGCGGATGATATGGCACAGCTTCGTGCACAGCGCGGTGATGAAACGCTTTACGTTACGCTGCTGCGCTCGGAAGATCCGCGCTATATGCGTGTGCGTGAGGAGATTGCCCGGTACCGCGTACTGTCTGCAACCATGCCTTCGGATGCATTTATCGAAATGCTCTGT
>JAZNMV010000275.1:0-3255 GCA_045579885.1 Acutalibacteraceae bacterium
ATCATTCCGGTTGCGCTCAGCTGGTATGCCTGCCGTTATCTGAAAAATATCGGTCTGTATATTCTCGCAAGCGCTGCGTGTATTTACCTTACCTTCCTGATTTACGGAAAACTGGTTATGATCGTTCCGGCACTTGCGGTATGTTTCCTGCGTTTTTATAACCGCATGTTAGAAGACCGTCCGCCATCCTTCCTGGACACTCCCGGTTATGCCGGTATCGCACTCATTTTTATCCCGGCTGCAATTTCCGTAACCGATCCGAAAATGAGCAGCGCATTCCAGATGATGTCTCTGATTTATATGGCGATCTACTTTCTGCTTTGCTTTGCACACCACGGTATCGAGCGAATCGACCGCTATGTTACGGTCAACACCGATATGCGCAATATGCCTTCGCGCCGTATTGTTCGTATCTCCTCCGCTGTGCTTGCCTCTCTGTTTTTGATTTTTGCCGTAATTCTGTTACCGGCACTCTTCTCAACCGATATCAACATACGGTATAGCCCGCCGGAAAAAGAAGAGGTTTCTCAGCCTGAGATTGAAATGGAACAACCCGAGATCGAAGGCGGAGAAGTACCGGAGATCGATCTGCAGGATTTGTATCCCGAAAAGCAGCGGCATCCGATTTTTGAAGCGATCGTTCAGTTTTTTGAAATTCTCGTTGCGATCGCCATCGGTATCATCGCAATTATCGGTCTTGTATACTTCATACTCTATCTGATGCGTCGGTTTAAGTCGACCTTCGATGACCGAGGAGATTTGATTGAAAACCTGCAGGAAGACGATCTCGAGACCGTACATTTGAAAAAGCCCAAAAGCGATGCACCCGGTCTTTTTGACCGCTCTCCCAATGCTACGATCCGCCGTAAATACAGAAAGACGATTCTTCGTGCCTCGAAAATCCGTCCATCTGCGTGGATGACACCGACCGAAGCCGAAGAAAACGCAGCATTAAACGGTCAGATCGATCAGCTTCACGCACTGTACGCCAAGGCTCGCTACAGCCCCACCGGCTGTACAAAACAGGATGTTGCGGAACTGTAATAACCGAATATGCTAAAAACCGATGCTTATAAAAAGCATCGGTTTTTTCATTTCCAATATTTATGCACTGCCGCATGAAATCTTCGGATATACAGCACGATCAATCCGTTCATGGAAAGATCGTAAAAAACGAAGACCAAATTAAACAATACCCAAAGAACAGGGATCGAAATCCAGCCAAACGGCAGCATTTCCTCCATCGGGATATGCAGCAGAAAAATCGCCAAAAAACTTTCTGCGATGATCGCCGCATTAAACACCAAGAACTTAAGCAGCCAACGCAGCACACGGTTCCGCACACGGCTAAGTGCGCCGTACAATGACGGATAATAGCCAAAGAAAACAATGTACAGCAGTGCTGCTTCACGGTCGGGAACCAGGAGCAACGACAGAATCGCCACTACAGCATACACACCGAGCCCCCAGCGCACATTGATTTCCGCAACAACGGCGATCAGCAAGCATCCGGCAATTGCAGGAAATGCAACTGTCGCAGCCGGAACAATTCCCGTTAAAAACAAAACAACAACCGAAAGTGCCGCGATCACACCACATAACGCGATTCGTGAAGTTTGCCCACGCATAACGCGCCTCCGATCAGCAGCAGCCGATCAAGTCGCCGCCCATGCACTCGCAGCAGCAGTCTGCACAAATCAAAGTATTGCAGACATCGCATGTATTACAGCCGCCTACACGGTTCATATTCATGTTCGGATTATAGCCGCCGTAAGCGCCGCTGCGCTGATTCATAGCCTGATTAAGAGCAGCCTGATATTCCGGATTACCCGGATCCATCTGGCAGGCACGTGTAAAATGCTCCTTCGCTTCTTCAAGCCAGCCGCGACGGAACAGAACCGTACCCTTAAGGAAATACCATTCTGCATTTCTGTTCTCTACCGGAACGCCGTTCAGAAGCTGTTCCGCATCAGCAATACGTCCGCTCATAATATAACTGCGCACATCATTAAAGCCGGAAGCGCTGTTTGTTCCCCTGCTGCCGGAATAGCCGCTATAGGTATATCCGCCTGCAGAGTACCCTCCTGCACTTCTATTTTTTCTCTGCGCTACGATCGTATCATATGCCTCGTTGATCTCTTTCATCTTCTCGCTTGCGAGATCTGCCAAAGGACTGTCACTGTACTGATCGGGATGGTATTTTTTCGCCATTGCTCTGTATGCTTCTTTTACTTCTTCATCTGTTGCCGAGGAAGAGACTCCCAGCACTTTATACGGATCGGTCATACCCTTAATTCCTTTCCTATTTTAACCCTATATTGAATCCGAACGGTTTCTTCCCTTTCGGCTTTTTTCTTTTAAATGCAAAAACAGAATCTCACGCTGCATTTCGGGAAGCCCTTTTTGCAGAATGTTATTTATGATCCCCGAGAACTGGCCTTCCGGCAGCAGATTCATTGCAGGGATCAAACGCGACATGGATCCGTTTAATATCGCATTACATTCGAGATCAGCCGCTTTCTGCTTTTCTTCCGGTAACTCTCCGCCGACATACGATGAAAGATCCAATTTATTGATAAACGGATTAAACTTTCTTTCCTTCAAGTCCTCCCGAAGATCATCCGCCGCATCCATAATATAGACCCAGCGGCCGAGAAAATACCCAAGCTGACGAAGAACCGTTTTTTCACTTTCACTCTCACCGATCTCCGCGCAGAGCGTTTCCAGAAACTCCGCAGTCGGTGCACTGCAGGCATCAATTGAGATTTTCTCCGCATGTTCCGCAGCACGCTGATCATCCATCATTTTTTGCGCGGCCTCTGCCATAAACGGAAAATCTGCCGAAGCTTTTTTATATGCGCGTCGACTGAGCAGATACAGGAGCTTCGCGCCAAAACCTTTTATTCCGCCCTCGTCCTCCACCGTGTCGCGCAGTTTATGTGCTGTCATAATCACGCAAAGCGCTGCCGCTTTTTTAAAACAGCTTTCTGCATAGAGATCATCATTTGCAGGACACACATACATGCACTTTTTAAGCGGATTACACGTACAGCGCTTCTTCTGCGCACGAACGGAAGCTTCCCGATGATTCAGCGCAAGCAGCGCATAGAATGTACAGTCATACGTCAGAGTCAGTCGAGCAAGCGGACCGTAATACTCGCCAAGTGCTTTACATACTTGGCAGTAAACACCTTTATATGCGTCATATTCCTTAACGAGCAATTCGCCTTTAAACGGACGCACATATCCAAACAT
>JAZNMV010000276.1:0-1629 GCA_045579885.1 Acutalibacteraceae bacterium
GTCATGATTTATGTATGCATAGAAAGAATAAAGGAAATTAAGGAAGGTGAAGAAGATGATCTTAGTCAATACTGATTACATTACAGGAAAAACACTCGAAATGCTTGGTCTTGTACGCGGCAGCACCATTCAAAGCCGACATGTAGGCCATGACATTGCGCAGAGCTTCAAGACATTGGTTGGCGGTGAGCTGACCGCATACAACGAAATGATGAATACTGCCCGTGCACTCGCAACAAAGCGCATGGTCGAAGAAGCGGAACAGCTCGGTGCGGATGCCGTTGTCAACATTCGCTACGCTTCCGCAGCCGTTATGCAGGGTGCAGCAGAAGTCATCGCGTACGGAACAGCGGTAAAATTTGTTGAGTGATCTATAACGACGTCTTCAAAGTCAAAAAAGGCAGGTTTCATTTGAAACCTGCCTTTTTGTTTTAACATATAATACCAATTTATTTTTTGAAGTGCCTTCCGGCCCGCTCTTTTGAAAGAACTGTTTCCACTACAATCACTGCGAATCCGGCTACGGCACCGAGCGCCAAAATCACAAAAAACATAACAACACTTGTTTCTGCCTGCCTGATCGCCGCCGCTGCGATCTCACTGCCCGAAGCTGTAAGTCGGTTTAGTTCTCCGAATAATTCACCGAAAACTCTGCCGTAGTGCGGGAGATCTGTAATATGGTACTGCGGCAGCATGGAAGCCGGGAGATCAATAAAATGCAGAAGAAGCGGCGACAGTGCCAAAAGACCGGCTGCAGCAGAACCGTTGATTAAGAGCAGTTTCTTGGTTTTCATATAATCACGCGACAAACGGAAGCTCCACGCCCAAATAATCACTGTGAAGATCATCATTGCTGCAAGAACACCGAGCAGCAGAATATTATTCATAAACTGCTTCAGATCGCCGAGGCTGTAGAAACTGCTTGTGTGCGGCATATACCACTCTTCATCCGCTTTCTCTACAGCTACCGCAGAACGTGCACGGTCTTCCATGAACGGTGCAGCAGCGCCCGGCACACAGACGATCATGGATGTATCGGTCTTTGTCTCCACGGACATCTTGTCATTTTTCAGCGTATATTCCGGAATGCCCTCCGGAAACACGGCGATCCAGTTATCATCCTCCGTAAGGAATGCACTTTCCGGCTGCCTTACCTCTTCCCCCACACGCAGAGTACGGGTAGCGTACTGAATAAAATCACCGCTTCCCTGATCAAAACGCACCTTACCGTCAATGACGAAATAGTCGGACGGAGATACTTCCCAAACACGTATACCGGGCTCCCAGCCCTGTCCCTTGTAGGTACGGTAAATGTGCATACCCATGTCGTCATAAAACAGTGAGTCCGCAGGGATCTCATCATTTACATCCTTTGGATTTGTCGCTGTCATACTGATGATCGGCATCATCCATTCTTCGATGCGAATAGAAAGGAAGGTGCAGAGCGTGATCATCCAAAAGATCAAAATAAATATAAACAAAACACGTCGTTTCATAAATCACCATTCCTTTCTCGTTATTTTATTTCCGCTAACACAATACCTTCAACAAGTTCCTTATTAAAAAGAGTAAACAGGAACAGCGCAGGGATAACGACTAAGATACAGCACACCATCTGAATGGACGGGT
>JAZNMV010000277.1:0-7649 GCA_045579885.1 Acutalibacteraceae bacterium
CTGCATATGCAAGCATATTTGTTGCCTTTTCATGATCGCTAAAATATGCTTTTCCTAAATCTGAATTTTGCAAAATTTCTACGCAGCTATCAATATATTTCATATCTGAAAGTTTGATGTGTATAGTCATTTTTTGTATTCTCTCTTCTATAATAGTTTTAATAATTTTATCATACTATAAACATATGAAAATTTCAAGTAGTAGACTGCATTGTTTGCCGAAGTGCTACAAATCGAGATCGTTATCCGCTTCTACCCAATGAAATGCTCCTCTCCGCAATTCATACAGAAGAAACGCCCCATCTGATCATGATAGACAACCACATCCCGGCCGGCGCAAAGCTGTACTAATTGAATTAACGAGCCTCTGAACTGTAACAGGTTCAGGGGCTCATTTTCATGTTTTTCAGGGTCCAAATGAATTGAATAAATAATTATTCTGTGTTACAATTAAATAAATATGGAAAAAGCGAGGAATCGGATATGCCAAAAGTTATCGGAACCGGCATGAAGCGCGTTGACGCGCCGGACAAGGCCAAAGGCAAAGCGATGTATGCCGGCGACTATGCCGCTCCCAATATGCTTCACGCCTGCCTAGTAAGGTCTGAACATGCCCACGCCAAAATCATAAATATAGATACCTCTGCATTGCCGGAGAACGCTTACTGCTTCACGGCTAAGGATCTTGCCTGCAATGTTATTCCCTTTATTTTTAACGACCAACCTGCCTTTGCCGATGAAAAGGTGAGATTTTACGGTGAACCCATTGCCGTTGTAGCTGCTGAAAGCTACGAAGAGGCTCTCGCTGCCGCGAAATCCGTTAAGGTCACCTACGAGCTGCTGCCGCCGGTACTGGATGCCGAAGCTGCGCTTCAGGAAGGTGCAGCTCCCGTTCATGAGCAGGGCAATACCTGTGGAGAGTTCCACCGCGGCAAGGGCGACCCGGATGCCGCTTTTGAGACCTGCGACTTGGTTCTTGAGGACACTTTTGAGGTTCCGCCTCAGGAACACGCTTACCTTGAGCCTGAAGCTGCCTACACATACATGGACGAGAAGGGCAGATTGTGCCTCTACTCCTCCACACAGAACGCCTTTCTTGACAGAACCGCGCTCTGTCAGGTGCTGGATCTCCCGTTGGAGAAAGTCGTTTCCCGTGCGGCTGCAGTCGGCGGAGGATTCGGCGGAAAGGACGGCCACACCATTCAGATCTTTCCTGCCGTGGTCACTTACAAAACCGGCAGACCGTGCCGTTTGACCTACACAAGAAAAGAGAATATTCAGGCTACCTTTAAGCGCCACGCTGCCAGAGCCTATGCAAAAATGGGCTTTAACAAGGACGGCAAAATCGTTGCATTCAAGGGCCGAATTTATTTTGATACCGGCGCCTACGCCGCTTACGGTCCCTCTGTTCTGAGCCTCGGTTCCGAGCATTTTGCCGGCCCGTATCTCATCGAGCACACACAGGTGGACGGTTATCTCTCCTACACAAACAATACTCCCGCCTCCGCGATGCGCGGCTTCGGCGCGCCTCAAGGCTGCTTCGGCAGTGAGATCCTGATCAACAAAGCCGCGAAGATCCTCGGCATCGATCCTCTGGAGATGCGCCGCAGAAATGTCCTGCACGAGGGCGATTTGGGTGCTATCGGACAGAAGATGGATCATTCCGTAGGTCTGTTGGAAGCGATCGACAAGTTCGCCGAGTCCGATTTCTATAAGAGAGCCACTACAGACAAGTCCGGCGAATACGGCTACGGTATTGCCGCCGGCTTCCTCAGCTCCGGTTTCGGTAAAGGCGTCAACGACAAGGCTGCCGTCACCGTTATCAAGCAGGAGGACGGCTACGAGATCCGCTGCGGTCTTGTGGATATCGGTCAAGGCAGTGAGACAGCTCTGATCATGATCGCTGCGGAAGCACTCGATGTGGAACCGGAGAAGATCAAAATGATCATGGCAGACACAGAGCTTACAGAGGATTGCAGCTCTACGGCCGCATCCCGATCCAGCTACATAGCCGGCAACGCAATTCTCGAGGCAGTAAAGAAGATAAAGAAAGGCGAAGTCGTCGCCACCGGTGAAGCGGTCTTCCCGGAGAATGAGCTGGATTCTTTCGGTGTCCACACACTTTACGGCTTTATCGTTCAGGGAGCTAAGGTAAAGATCGACCCGGTCAGCGGTGCTGTTGATGTTAAGGAAGTGCACAATGTTACCGAGGCCGGAAGAATTCTGAACCCGGTTTCCGTAGCCGGTCAGATGTTCGGCGGAATCGTCATGAGCACAGGCTACGCCATTTCCGAAGGTATTTTCTACAGAGACGGTGTTTCCATGCAGGATAGCTTCGCAAGCTATGTTATCCCAACTGCCGTGGATGCACCGCACATGACCAGCGAAAATATTGAAGCCTATGAGCCGACAGGCCCTTACGGCGTCAAGGGTATTGCCGAGGCGCCGACCGTTGCTGTTGCGGCGGCTATTGCCAACGCCGTAATGGACAAGGTGCCGAACGCACATATCCACACATTACCGATCGACAGAACAGAGATTTTGAAAAACTACAAAAAGGAGGGTAAATGAGATGAAGGTTTTAAGACCCGCAACTCTTTCTGAGGCTATTCTGACTCAGCAGGAAACGAACGGCTATTATATTGCCGGTGGAACATTCAGCATGGTCGAGATTGTCGCCGACAGATTTCATCCGGAGCATCTCATTGACCTGAGCCTCTGCCGTGAGCTCTACGGCGTCACCGAGGAGACAGATTGCGTGAAAGTCGGTGCTCTCACCACTTTTACAGAAATTGAAAAAGATGAGATTCTGAACAAGTATTACCCTGCACTCACAAAGGCTTCCGCTGAGGTGGGCGGTCCTCAGGTTCGCAACCGCGGAACTGTAGGCGGTAATATCTGCGCCGCTTCTCCGGCAGCCGACAGCGTCCCTCCACTGCTGGCTCTTGAGGCCACAGCTCTTGTGGTTGGCGCCGACGGCGAGAGGGAGATTCCCCTCAACGAAATGTTTTTGGCTCCCAAAAAGACCTGCATGACGGCGAATGAGATCCTTGTGGCAGTGAAGATCCCCAAGAAGGGCTTTAAGAACAGCTTCATCAAGGTTGGAAAGAGAAACGCTTTGGCGGTTTCTTCTGTCAATATGGCCGTGGCCTGTAAGGCCGAAAACGGCTGTATCGAAGAATTGGTCATTGCCGCAGGTTCCTGTGCGCCCACACCGAGATGCTGCCCCAAGACAGCAGAAACTCTGCTGGGAGAGATCAGTACAGAGAAACTTGAGAAAGCCAAAGAGATCCTCATGACAGAGATCTCGCCGATAGATGACCGCTGGGCTACTGCGGAATACCGTAGACTCGTAGCCTGCAATATGCTGGAGAGTCTGATCTCTCAGCTGACAGAGGAGGAATGATCATGACAAAGATAACATGTACAATTAACGGCGAGACCGTCACCCGCGAGATCGCCGATAACATGACTCTTCTCCGGTTTCTGCGTGATGAGCTTCACCTCACAGGCACCAAGGAAGGCTGCGGCGAAGGTGACTGCGGTGCCTGCACCGTCATTGTGGACGGCGTCAGCGTTAACTCCTGCCTCTACCTTGCAGTGCTGGCCGATGGTAAGGATATCCTCACGATTGAGGGCCTTGAGAAAAACGGTCAGATGCATGAAATTCAGGAGGCTTTCATCCGTCACGGCGCTATCCAGTGCGGTTTCTGCAGCCCGGGCATGATCATGTCCGTAAAGAACCTGCTGGACAACAATCCAAAGCCCACAGAGGATGAGATCCGCCGCGGAATGTCCGGCAACCTGTGTCGCTGCACCGGTTACCAGCAGATGGTGGATGCCATTAAAGAAGTATCGGGACAATAAAAATCTCCGGGGTTCAGCTCATGCTGAGCCCCGGAGTTCTTTTTTGTTAAGTATTCAACGCTTCTGCAGTATCAATATCAAACAGTTCCTTAGGATCATCGATGTAAAAATAACGGAGACTTTCCGGATGTGCTTTAATAACGGCTCTGCCGCCATTTTCTCCGGTGAGAGACAAAAGCTCCTCTCGAAATTTTGCAGGGAAAATTACCGGATTTCCCGGCGTATCACCGCATTTTATGCGGATGATATTTTCAGGTGTGCACTTGAAAACTTCCGACAGCGAGGAAATTGTATCACTGCTGAGATAGGGCTGATCGGCCACACAGAGCATATAGCCATCCACGTTTTCCATAGCACCCACACCAAGGCGAATGGTATCGCTGAGAGCCGGTTCATTGTGAAGAATATGCCTGAAGCCGTTTTTTTCGGCAAGCTTTGCTACTTCGGAATAACGGGTGACCACAACGGTTTCAGCAATGTCCGTTTCCTGCAGCTTATCCAGCAGATGGGTAATCAGCGGCTTTCCGTCCAGCTCTGCCAAAAGCTTATTGGACTTGAATCTTGTAGCAAAGCCGGAGGCCATAACCACACAGCCGAGCTTCACATCTCTGCCGTACCACCGGTCAAGGTCAACAACCAGCACATCGTCCCGCTTCTTGAGCGTATCGATCAGCTCTGTGGATTGTTTTCTCGCAGAAGCAATGACCGGAACGTGGTCAAACAACCGGATAAGCGCAGCCTGATATTCAGCCGAAGCGCTCTCGAGGAAGCCTATCTCATCCACAAAAACCGCAGATGCCTGCTCCTCTATATATTTTTCGATGGCTTTAATGCCAACCTCAAATCCTGCCGGCACCGGTTCCATATGATCCGCTTGGTACCTGCCCACTGTGGCAGACATACCGCAGGCATTCAGAATGATTTCATCCGGATGTATTTTTCCGCTCATAACAGCCATGCTGACGATCGAATAAGGAATATCCGGAAAAGCACTTTGAAGAAGGGTCGATTTGCCGATTTTTTTGGCACCGGTAACGATGAGATGTTTTTTACCGCTGCTTCGGAAAATACTCCTCAAAGAGTTCGCCGCAAGCTTTACGGCAGGCCGCTTCATATTCTGCATACTTCTTCATCAACTCCTTTGCGTTATCGGTAAGCACAGAGCCCCCGCCGCCTGGACCGCCGATCGTGCGGCTGGTAAGAGGAAAGCCCAGCTGTTCTTCGGCTCTGCGGAGAATGGACAGCGCCTTGGAATAGGCCATACCCATATTCTGAGCGGCAGCTCTCAAGGAACCGAGCTTCTCAATACCGCATAACAGACTGTACGGCCCCGGACCGAAGAATTTATTTTTTTCATCATCGCATAAACAGATTTTAATCCATGGAGTCATGGGGCACCTCACTGCCTGTCCAAAAGCAAGCGTCCGCTGCTATGGACCAACTGCACATCGGGATACAGCTTCCTAAAAAGCTCTTCCAGTTTATCGGGGTCTGCGCCTGCGGTATATGCATCGCCAACGATCTCGCCGTTCTTCATGAAAAGGAGTCGGTCACAGTACCTGAGCGCCAAAGACGGGTCATGCAGAGTGACGAGAATGCATTTGCCCGAAGCTGCCAATTCTTGGATCTTACTCAGGATCATATGCTTATTGTTAAAATCCAATGCGCTTTCCGGTTCGTCCAGCAGCAAATTGTCGGCACTCTGAAAAAATGCTCGGGCAAGGATGACCAGCTGCTTCTGTCCCTCACTGAGGGTCAGAAAATCCGTATCCGGAGGGATATCTGTAAATTTTTGGAGAACATCGGCCGCCTCAGTGCGCTGATGCCTGTTGTAATCGCCAAAGACAGAGCTTCGGTGATTTGCACCCATAAGGACAACATCCAAAACAGAAAGCGTGATGTTAACACCGCTTCGCTGCGGGATATAAGCCAGATGCTTCGCAAGGGTCTTCGGGTCGTCCGAAAGCTTTTCCCCGTCCACAAGACAAACGCCTTTTACAGCAACGCTTTTGCAAAGACCTTTGATCAGGGTGGATTTTCCGCAGCCATTGGGCCCGAGCAATGCGGTAAGCTCTCCGTTACGGATACTGAGACTGCAGCTTTTCACGACCTCTCTTTTTCCATAGAAGCAGGAAAAGTTTTTGAGCTCAATCACGAACAGCACCTCCCTTGATCAGCAGAAAAATCAGGTACGGTGCACCGAGAAGCGAGGTCACGATGCTGATGGGAAGCTCGGAAGTGCCGAAGCTGCGTGCAATGCAATCGGAAGTGAGCACCAACACGGCTCCGCAAAGCATGGAGAGGATCATAGTGCCCCTGTCGTTACGCTTTCTCAAAAGTCTTGCGATATGGGGGCCTAAGAGCCCGATAAAAGAAATCAGACCGGTAACGCCGGTGACGGAAGTGACCACCAGCGTGGCCAGAAGAATTACAGCAGGGCGCAGCTTTTTAGGGGAGACGCCCAGCATTTTGGCTTCCTCCTCCGGCAAGGAGAGAATCGTGATAATTCTTGAAAGGAGCACAAGCGGGATAGCACCGCAGAGTACAAGCAGAATGACAGGCCAGGCCTCTTCCTTTGTGACAGCCGAAAAGCTGCCCATAGTCCAGTATTCAATGGATGCCAACTGCCGTTCCGGGTCTGCCAGCAGCTTCATAACCATCAACGCGGCCTGAGAAAGCGCGTTCACGGCGATTCCTGCCAGCAGAAAGGCGCTTGCGCGGTCGCTTCCTGCAGCTTTTACCAAACCAATGCAGATACCCACTGCAAGAAATCCACCGGCAGCGGCCCCCATGGCGGTCAAAGCAATATTATTGCCGAAGAAGAGTATCATTGCCGCAGCGCCTGCGCTGGCACCGGAAGAAATTCCGATGATATCCGGCGCAGCGATCGGGTTCGAAAACAAAGTTTGAAATACAAAGCCCGACAAAGCCAAAGCGCATCCGGCAAAAAGTGCGAGAACGGTTCTCGGCAGCCGCAGAGTAAAAAACACCTTGCAGGACATGGATGTGGGGTCCGGCAGTTCAGCAGGAACGATGGGATATTTTCCGGTGAACAGCGACAGTATAAAGACCGCCGCAGCCAAAGCCGCAAAGATTTTGATACTATGTTTTTTCATTACTGCTCCGGAGTGAAACCGTAGAAGGTTTCGTAATAGCTCACAAGGGCAGTATTATAATCTTCCGCCGTAAAGACATCGGAATGGATCTGAGAAGCAATCCACATAGAGCCGAGGAATGCGGAAGGAACCGGAGAATCCCAGGACTCGTAGTCGGCAGGCATTGCGTAAACCTTGCCCTCCTTGACAGCCTCAAGCTCGGCGAGTGCAGCATCGTTCAGAATATCTTCCGCGGTATAGTCAGCAGCCGGAGAAACAATAATGTAATCCGGATTCCATGCGATGAGCTGCTCATAATCGATTTCCGCCCAATAGGTATCTTCGACCTCTGCGGCAGCGTTGACCGCACCGGCCGCCTCGATCATCGTGTTCTGATACATCTTAGAACCGGCGGTAGAAAGGTAAGCAGAATTGCCTGCGAGGTAAACGACCGGCTTTTCGACATCAGCAAGCTTCGCTTCAAGCTCTGCCAGAGCTTTTTTGCCGTGATCCTTGAGCGCCTCAGCCTTGTCTTCGGTACCGGTAAGCTTTGCGATCATATCTACGGTCTCGTTCAGGAGCGCCTCGCTCTCCGGGTTAACACATATAGCAGGAATGCCAAGCTCAGCGAGACTGTCAGCCGCATCTTTCAGCTTCAGAGGAAGAATGACCAGCTCCGGTTCAAGT
>JAZNMV010000278.1:0-8603 GCA_045579885.1 Acutalibacteraceae bacterium
TGGAACGAAGAGACCGATGCATTACCGGACGGCATGACAAACGGCATCTTGATGAACGGCGAGCCCTATGAAGCGAAGGAGATCTGTGCGCTTGTTCATCCCATTTCGGCGGAAGTACTCGGTGTGTATGAGTCAGACTTCTATGCAGGGCGTGCAGCTGTTACAAAGAATTCTTTTGGCAGCGGCAAGGCATACTACATTGCGGCACGTACCGAAAAAGATTTCCTGCGTGTATTTTACGGCGAACAGATCGAAGAGCTTAAGATCGAACGTGCACTGCATACCGAACTGCCGAAGGGCGTTACAGCACATGCACGCTGCAGCGAAACAAAGCGTATTATTTTCGTCGAAAACTACACGGATAAGGAAAAAACTGTGGAACTTGGCGGAGAATATGAGTTGTACGGTACAAGTGAGAGGGTAAAATCCCTTAAACTTGCTCCGTTCGGTACGGCTGTGTTATCGGATTTCACGAAAATTTAAGAAACGTGAGTTTAAGGTGGAAATGCCTCAGCTTTTGTGTTATATTTATATCGACAAAAACCGCTATATTTTGCATAACAGAAAACAGCGGACAAACGGATAATGAATGCAGTTTGAAGGAGCTAATATCATGGTAACGGAACCGAAGATGTATTTCAGCAAGGAAAATCAGGTCGCACCGCTGGGAATCGTTTCTCTCGCTGGCGCAACCGAACTTACGCAGAAGGTTGAGGCACACCTTGTTCGTTGGGCAAAGCGTGCAGGCATGGACGTTGAGACATTCGTCATCGACAACAGCTGTCCGCGTTTCTCTTCCGGCGACGGTAAGGGCCTCATCAAGTCCACAGTTCGTGGCTATGATCTGTACTTCATCGTTGATGTAGGCAACTACAGCGTGACCTACAAATATTTCGGTCAGGAGAACCGTATGTCTCCGGACGACCATTATCAGGATCTTAAGCGCCTCATTCAGGCAGCAAGCGGCAAGGCACACCGCATCAATGTTGTTATGCCTCTGCTGTACGGCGGCAGACAGCATCGCCGCAGCTACCGTGAGTCTCTCGACTGCGCATACATGCTGCAGGAGCTGCAGAGCATGGGCGTCGACAACATCGTAACATTCGATGCACACGACCCGCGTGTTGTAAACGCTATCCCGCTGATGGGCTTTGATAACCTTATGCCGACCTATCAGGTTCTGAAGAAGATGTTCAAGGACTTCCCGGAGATGTCTACAGCGAAGGAAGACTTCATGGTCATCAGCCCGGACGAAGGTGCACTGAACCGCAACATGTACTATGCGGCAGTTCTCGGCGTAGAGCTCGGTATGTTCTACAAGCGCCGCGATTACTCCAAGATCGTTGACGGCCGTAACCCGATCGTTGCACACGAGTACCTCGGTGTTCCGGTTGAGGGCAAGGATGTTTTCGTTTCCGATGATATCATTTCTTCCGGCGATTCTGTTCTCGATATTGCACAGAACGTTAAGAGCCGCAACGCAAAGCGTTTCTTCGCTTATGCTACCTATGCGATCTTCACAAACGGCCTTGAGAAGTTTGACAAGGCTTATGAAGAGACCCTTATCGACGGTATCTTCGGCAGCAACCTGACCTATGTCAGCCCGGAACTCAGAAACCGTCCGTGGTTCCATGAGGTCGACGTTTCCAAGTACATTGCTTACTACATTTCTGCTCTGAATCATGACGCTTCTATCGGCGCAATGCTCGATCCGCACAGCAAGATCGACGCTCTGCTTCAGAAGCGTGCAGCGGAAAAGAACGCAAAGTAATTTTTCGGTAAGCGGAATTTATTTTAGCTGAAATAAAGGGACGCGGACAACGGCGTCCCTTTTGCTCTATACGTGGCATCTTATGAGCGGACCGCTGTAAGCGGTCACGGTTTGGGAGGAAGTTTTGAATGACAAGCAAAAAAAGAGTTCTTGGTTTTTTCTTTGTCAACGTTCTCATCTATTTGGCATCTAACTTTGCACATCCGGTAACGCCGACGGTTATTTATGATCTGAATCTGCCGGATTACATGTTCGGTCTGGCTCTGGCGGTCATGAACGCGACAATGTTCCTCTTTTCTCCGTTCTGGGGAAAGATCAACTCCTACGTTGCGTACCGTGTGTCCATGTTCATTTCCTGTATGGGCTATGCTCTGTCACAGGCGATGTTTGGCTTTGCGGTGGACATGGCAGGCATTATCCTCGCGAGAATGCTGGCGGGTGTTTTCATCGGCGGTCTGTTTACTTCGATTCTCGGCTACATCACAACAACGAGCCCGGATGAAGCGCGCGGCAAATATCTGACGATCTACGCTACGATGCAGAGTGTGGTAGGCGCATTCGGTTACTTCATCGGCGGTATGCTCGGTGAGATCAGCACTGCGGCGGCGTTTATCGCGCAGGTCGCATTGCTTGCAATTTCCGGTGTTCTGTTCATGCTGGTTTGCGGTCCGGATAAAGCTTCGGATGAGGAGAAAAAGCTCGACTCGAAGCAGTTTGTTAAAGAGTGCAACCCCTTTGCGGCATTTGCTGCGGGACGCAGCTTCCTGAATCGCGCATGGGTCATGATTTTCAGTGTGTGCTGCTTCAGCTAT
Source organism: Acutalibacteraceae bacterium (assembly GCA_045579885.1). Classification (GTDB taxonomy): domain Bacteria; phylum Bacillota; class Clostridia; order Oscillospirales; family Acutalibacteraceae; genus Hominenteromicrobium. The sequence goes on from JAZNMV010000278.1 coordinate 2,584, forward strand.
ATCGGCTACATCGCATTCGAGCAGGTATTTAACTATTACATTAAAGATCAGTTTGGTCTTTCTTCTGCGTATAACGGCACAATCAAGTTTGCAGTCGGCATCATTTCCCTCGTTGCAAACTCCACGATCTGCACCTACCTGATGAAGAAGACGGATACGAAAAAGACGCTGATCCCGATTCTTGTAGTTGGTACATTGTCAATTGTAGCGGTCATCTTTGCACCGGATATCTGGAGCTTCCTCGGTATTTCCGTTATTCAGTTTGCGGTTTACTCTGTTTCCATTCCGCTTACACAGGATATGGTAGCCGTGAATGCAGGCCGCGGCGACCGCAGCCTGATTATGGGATTCTATCAGGCGATCCGCGCGGTTGGCGGCATGATCGGCTCTCTTATGGCGGGACTTTTGTATGATATCGATCCTATGGTCCCGTTTATGTTTGCCGCAGCCGGCTTCGGTATTTCCGTTGTTGTGGAAATGTTCTACTACAGATCCGAGAAGAAAACGGGTGCTGCAAAATAAAATACGGTAAAATGTTTTGACTTTGGAGTTCGCAAGGTGTCAGAAAAAACAGATAGACATATAATAAGTTCACACGGAATTTATCTTGCGTTCAGAGAAAAGGTGTGGTAATATACTCGTATAGAGAAAACGCAATGACCGAACGAGTAATCCGGAGTGCGTCCGATAGAGAGCGGTGGTCAGCGGCTGAAAGCCGCCGCAGGAAGGGACCGGATGAAGTGCATTCGTGAGCGGATGCCGTGAGCCTGTAAGGGGGTAGCGGTGTACGGCAGCGGCACGTTAAGCCGGAAGAGCTACAAACCGGAGTGGAACCGCGGATCTTTGCGTGAAAAGCATATTCGCCCCCGAGTGCCTTGCGGCATTCGGGGGCTTTTGTTTTTTGATTTTCCTTAGAGAAAGGAATGAAATTTTCCGAATGTTTGACAAACTGAAAGCAGAACTGGATGCAGTTATGGAACGCGATCCGGCGGCTCGAAGCCGGGCGGAAGTCTACTTTCTGTATTCCGGTTTTAAGGCGGTAAGAGCCTACCGAAAAGCAAACTGGTTTTACCGGCACAACATGAAATTTATCGCGAGATTTATCTCGCAGAATGCGCGCCGCCGCACAGGAATCGAGATCCATCCCGGTGCGTCGATCGGCAAAAATCTCTTTATCGATCATGGTATGGGTGTCGTGATCGGCGAGACGACGATCATCGGCGACAACTGTACACTGTATCAGGGCGTAACGCTCGGCGGTACGGGTAAGGATCACGGTAAGCGCCATCCTACACTCGGCGATAACGTGCTGATCGGTGCAGGTGCAAAGGTGCTCGGTCCGTTCCGAGTGGGGGATAATTCCCGTGTTGCAGCCGGTGCGGTCGTACTGAGCGAGGTGCCCGATGATGCTACGGCGGTCGGTGTACCGGCCAGAGTTGTGCGCATTGGCGGACAGCGAATTTTCGACAACAGTACGCTCGACCAGATCCATGTATCCGACCCGGTCGCACAGGAAATGTGCCGCCTGCGTGTCGAGATCGAACACCTCAGAAGAGACCTGCGTGAACAGGAGAATAATAAAACAGAAGAAGCGTAAAGGAGTTATAAACTATGTTTCTGTACAATACACTGACCCAGAAAAAAGAAATCTTTGTCCCGCATGAAGAAGGCAAGGTAAAGATGTACACCTGCGGCCCGACCGTGTATCATTACGCACACATCGGCAATCTGCGCAGCTATATCATGGAGGATATGCTGGAAAAATCCCTGCGTTACCTCGGTTATGATGTTACCCGTGCGATGAACATCACCGATGTCGGTCACCTTTCGAGCGATGCCGATACCGGCGAGGACAAGATGCTCAAGGGTGCACGCCGCGAGAAGAAGACCGTTATGGAGATCGCGCAGTTCTATACCGATGCTTTCTTTGCGGACTGCGAAAAGCTCGGCATTAAGAAGCCGGAGATCGTTGTTCCGGCAACAAGCTGCATCGATGAGTTTATCAACATGGTAGAGGTGCTGCTCGAAAAGGAATACGCTTATATTGCAGGCGGCAATGTATATTTCGATACCGCAAAGCTGCCGAGCTATTATGTATTCGGTAACATGGATGCGGAAGACCTCGATGTCGGTGTACGTGACAGTGTTGAAGAAGACAGCAACAAAAAGAGCAAGAGCGATTTCGTTCTGTGGTTTACAAAGTCCAAGTTCGACGACCAGGAACTCAAATGGGATTCTCCGTGGGGCATCGGTTATCCGGGCTGGCATATTGAGTGCTCCGGTATCAGCGTAAAATACCTTGGCGAATATCTCGATATCCACTGCGGCGGTATCGACAACGCATTTCCGCACCATACAAATGAGATCGCACAGAGCGAAGCCTTTCTCGGTCATCCGTGGTGCAAATACTGGTTCCATGTTCTGCACCTCAACGATGCACGCGGCAAGATGAGTAAGTCCAAGGGCGATTTCCTCACCGTTTCCCTCCTCGAGGAAAAGGGATACGATCCGCTCGTTTACCGTATGTTCTGCCTGCAGTCCCATTACAGAAAGCCGCTGACTTTCTCCTTTGAGAGTCTTGATAATACGGCGGTCGCTTACAAGAAGCTAGTTCAGCGCATTGCGGCTCTTAAAAACGAAGGTGAGCACGACGAAGCCGGCTGTGAAGCACTGCGTGCGAAGTTCAAGAAGTCTCTTGAGAATGACGTGAACACTTCTCTGGCACTTACTGCACTCTATGATGTCTTTAAGGCAAAGGTTTCCGATGCGGATAAGCTTCAGATGATCGCAGAGTTCGACGAGGTGCTGACTCTTGGCCTCATCAAAGCTGCCGAAAAGCTCAACCGCGAGCTCGAAGAGAAGCGCAATGCGATTCCGGAAGGTGTTACAGCAGAAGAAGCTGCGGAAATCAACGCGCTCATCGCAAAGCGTACCGAAGCCCGTAAGGCAAAGGATTGGGGCACAGCCGATGCAATTCGCGACGAGCTTGCAGCACGTCATGTCGTTGTTATCGACACGCCGCAGGGCATCACCTGGCATATTGAAAAGTAATTAAGTACGGCGCAGAGGTTCCGAAAAGAGCCTTCTGCGCCGATTTTTATGCAGTTATATTGTTCAGGAATACGTCTCTATGATATACTGAAATCGATGAAAGGGGAGTTAGGGCATGAGAAAAAGGAGATTTCGGGCAGTTTGGGTACTTCTTTTGTCGATACTGGTTGTTCTGACAGCCTGTGCTGCACCTGCGGAAAGATTAACGCCGGAAGAGATCGAAGTGCTTAGGGAAAAGTACCCGCTTTGCGGATACCCGGAGCTTGTTGAAGTGATGTATGTGCCGATCGAGGAGATTATTGAACGTGCGGATACTTTCGTTTACGGCACGATCATCGGTGAGGCGGAGCCGGACGATTCGTCGATTTGGGAACGATTTCGGTATACGATGGAGGTTTTAGACGACTCTGAAGGTTTGTTTGAAAAGGGAGAACAGATCATGTTTTCCGCAGATATCATGCTGAGGAGTATGATCCCGGAATTTACAGACGGGATGCGGGCTCTTGTGGCTTATGCTCCGTCCGAAGAAGAAAACAACACGATGTTCATGCTTTGGAGCGTGTTCTATGTCACGGAAGACGGGTATGTACTCCCTGCTTTCGATGAGAATAAGATGGGATCAAAACTGATGTTGAGCGGTATGTGCGTGGAAGATGCGCTGAAGGCGGTAAAAAAGAATAAATGAAAAAATGCACAGCTTCAGGGCTGTGCATTTTTTGTTACGGTGAAGGTATAGGATAACTTGTCATCTGGATAGTAAAGATCCCGTGTGATCTTTACCTTGTAGACGGTCATTTCAAAATCACCAAGCTGTGGAAAACGGTTAAGAATACGGGGTGCCGTATTTGAAAACGGACGGGCTTCCGGCTGCGCTGCGGTGAAGGCCAAAGCGGTCATTTTCAGATGATCTGCGTGTGTCAGCTCTTCCGCGGTACAATTTTCTTCCCTGATCTGGAATCCGGTGAGGTATCCTGCTTCGTCTGTGAAATATTCAAGCTTTGGCGGGCGTTCACCGCCACCGTAGTAGAAGGTATACTCGGAGATTTCGGGGTGATGTGCCCATGTTCCGTCCGGCATAAGCTCGAAGTACCAAGCGGTGTCGTAGTAGTAATCTGCAAGATAATTGTAGTTTTCCGCGAATTCGGCAATGGTGAGCTCACCACGGTTTGGAGGTAGGGCAGAAAATCCCTGTGCCCATTCGTTGAGGAATACACACGCGGTAACAACTATAAACCAAACGAGGACACGCCATAACTTTGTATCGCGAATCACGTAGGAACGAGAAGCAGGAAAGTCATCCCAAATGCAAGGTTCTTCGGAAAGACAGACCTTATAGCTTTTCCATTGGCGGTAAAGCGAATAGAACGGGATACCGAAGCCATAACCGTAGCGGATAACATTCCATGTTCGGCGACGTCCTTCTTTGTAAGAAAGATAAGTACCATCATCATTCGTGATGTGCAGTCCGAAAATCCATTTTCCCGGTGTGGTTCCGAAAAAATGCAAAAGCATCGGTTCGACGAACACCATCGTGAGGTATGCAATAAATATGCAGACTACAGAAGCAACTTTTCCTTCTGTGGTATTCGGGTTAAGTCGAAAAACCAATAGGCAAAGAAGTTCAAGCGGCAGAAGGTATAAATCATAGTCGAGAGTACGTGCAAAAAGTCGAAGCCACGGATGCGCAGGATGCGGCGCAGTATCTTCTGCCGGTACTGTCAGTCGCTGACTTTGCTGTGCCTGCGGTCCGCTTTGCAGCTGCTGCAAATATTTGTTGGCGTTCAGGGTCATATAGTCGGCGCGGTCGTTCTGTATAGCACGGCAAACGGCTTGCGCTGCGGAAACAGCAGCGGCTTCGTTTTCCAGAACATGCAAATGTGTCTGTATAGCTGCGGAGAGAGTCTTTTCTCTCTTTTGCATAGCGCGGATCTCCTCGAGCGGAACGTGCAGACTTCGCAGAAGCTTAATACGCAAAAGCGTATCGACATCCTGCTCGGTGTAGTCTCTATAACCGTTTGCGAGACGCTGCGGTGAGAGCATACCTTCTTTTTCGTAAAATCGGATATTGGCACGGTCCATACCGGTGCGTTCTTCAATTTCCTTGATCGTCATACAGCAGTGCCTCCTTTTTTCGCCTTCAGTATAAGGGATAAAGTTGGTTTACAGTCAAGAAAAATTTTGTATTACGGCAAAATTATCCACAGTGCGGTGAGCAAAATAAAGAAAGCTACATTTAACGCGGTGAAGACAAACATGTAGCGCTTTGGCTGTGCATTTTCGGATGCGGCATAGAGCTTGTAGGAGATCAGGCTTGCGAGAGATGCGATCAGTGTGCCGAGACCGCCGATGTTGACACCGATGAGCAGCTGTGTCCAGTTTTCGGAGAAAGCGGAAAGGAGGACTGCAGCCGGAACGTTGCTGATAACCTGACTCAAAAGCGCGCCGGTCAGCATTTCGCGTCCGGTAATAAATGTGCTTAAGAATATACGGATCGGTTCGATTCTGCCCATATTGCCGATGAAAACAAAGAAACAGACAAAGGTGAGAAGCAGGCAGTAATCTACACGTTTCAGGAGTTTTCTGTTATAGAAGAATATAATAACAGCGGTGACGAGTGCGGCGATCCATGCTTCGAGCACGTGCAGAACGCTTAAGAGGCTGAGTACGAAAAGTGCGGCGCAAATAATTTCTGTACGTGTGTTGCGCTTCGGCGCTTCTCCTGTCTGCGGTGCAGCGGCTTTATTTTTTATAAATAAGCAGGAGAGCACGAGCAAAAGCAGCGAAAACAGAGCGTACGGAAGAAGTATGAGTATGAATTTACCGATGTTCATACCGGAGAGGGAATAAATGTACAGATTCTGCGGATTACCGATCGGCGTCAGCATACTGCCGAGGTTTGCAGCAATCGTCTGAAGCGTGACGGTCAGAACCGTGAGACGGTTGAGTCCTGCACTGTTCAAAAGCAGAAT
>JAZNMV010000279.1:0-5362 GCA_045579885.1 Acutalibacteraceae bacterium
GCCCTCCGACTTAAGAGAAGCTCTTTCCGTTTTCCTTAATTTCTGCCGTGACACTGTGCAGAACAGCTTTACCTGCGCAGAATGAATCGCGCACAGCCGTTTCTGTAAAGGTTATGTTTTCGGGATGCTTCGGTGGAATACCGTATTCATAGGTGAAAAATAATTCTTTTGCTTTTTGGGCGGTAACAGATTCAAAAGAGGGAAGTGCATTTGGAAGTTTCATGCGATCACCGATCCTTTCAGCTTCATTATACGATGCGGGTGTAGGCTTGTAAACATTAAATTGACTTTTTTCATTTGGTTTTGTAAAATGAATTTGAGATATTACAATGAAGAAAGGCTGATCGATATGCTGAATTACCGCAACCCGATCCTTCCCGGATTTTATCCCGATCCGAGCATCTGCCGCGTCGGTGAAGACTATTATCTTGTAAACAGTTCCTTTGAGTTTTATCCCGGTGTTCCGCTGTGGCACAGCCGAGATCTCGTTAACTGGGAACAGATGGGTTATGTTCTGACCCGTGAAAGTCAGCTTCCGCTCAAAAACGGAAGAACTTCCGGCGGTATCTTTGCACCTACGATCCGATACCATAACGGACGGTTCTATATGATCACAACCAATGTAACGGATATGGGCAATTTCTTTGTATGGACCGATGACGTTCACGGTGAGTGGTCTGATCCGATTCGCATTGACCATGCAGGAATTGACCCGTCGCTCTTTTGGGATGATGATGGGAAGGTTTACTATACGGGTACAGGTCTTGAGCGCGGTATTCACCAGTTTGAGATCGACCTTGAAACAGGCGCTAAGCTCAGTGAGACAAAAATCATCTGGGAAGGCACCGGCGGTAAATGCCCTGAAGGACCGCATATGTACAAGATCAACGGTTGGTACTACCTGATGATCGCTGAGGGCGGCACGGAGTACGGTCATATGGAAACGATCGCACGCAGCCGTTCGGTTTGGGGCCCGTTTGAGGCGTGTCCGCATAACCCAATCATCAGCTATAGCGGTGACGGTGACAGTGAATTTCAGGCCGGCGGCCATGCTGATCTCGTAACCGATCCCAACGGAAATTGGTGGATCGTGTTCCATGCGATTCGTCCTTCTATCTTTATGCTGCATCACATTGGCCGCGAGACAATGCTGGCACCTGTTACCTGGGATGAAAACGGTTGGCCTGTTGTATTCGGCGGCAAGAGTGTACCTGCTGAGATGTGCTTACCGGGTGAAGGCAAGCAGGAAAAAACAAACAGCTGGTGCGATGATTTTTCTGCAGATACGCTGCATCCGCGCTGGAGTTGGCTCTATAACCCGGAATGTGCGAAATACGAATTCACAAAGCCGGGTATTGTACTGCACGGCAGTGAGAGCACACTGAATGAAATGGGCGGAAAGCATACATTCCTCGGTGTGCGTCAGCAGCAGTTTGATGTGATCTTTGATTCGAAGATACAGCTTTCCGGAGAGAACGGCTGTGCCGGTATCACGGTATTCCACACAAACGAGCATCATTATGATCTCGTAGTAAAAAGACAGGGCAACGATCTCTCGGTTCAGCTGAGACGCCGTGCTGCTGACCTCGAAGTGGTTTCCGAACCGGTTGTTTTCAAAAATGCCGAGTCTCTCGTTTTGAGAATCGATGCTAAGAGGCTGCAATATACATTCCTTGCAGGTGTGGATGCAGAACATCTAGAAACGATCGGTACCGGTTCTTCCAGACTTCTTTCCACAGAGGCTATGATCTGTACCTTCACAGGCTGTTTTGCAGGTATGTATGCAGAAGGTGATGTAAAAGCTGAGTTTGCATATTTTTCTGCTGAAGAGAATTAGTCCATAACATAAAAGATAAAGCCGGATCAGAGTACGTTCTGATCCGGCTTTGTTTTATGCAAGTAAGCTTTTAAGATAATTTCTTGTAAAGCTTTCGATTTTCTTGTCTCCGACATTCAGTGCATAGTTCAGATTATCGATGGCGTTATAAATATGGAAAGCTTTTTCGAAAATATCAAATTCGTTTTTGCGCGGCCCCTCATAATTCGAAAGGAATGCGGCTCGATAGACATTGGCCTGTGATGCAGAGAAAGTCATCTTCAGCCAAAAGGTGAAGCGGGAGATATCTGCCATCCAGTTGTATGCCATAACGTCATCCCAGTCAATCAGAATCAGGCTTCCGTCTTTTTGAAGCATAATGTTTTTACGGGATAGATCACCGTGGCAAAGGACGGACGGCAGATCTTCAAAAGACCTCATTGTCTCAAAGAAGGTGTTTTTTAGTCTGGCGATCTCTTCACTCGAATAGATTTGATTTTCTATCAGCTGATTTGCACGCTCGCTGAACTCTTCTTCGAAGAATTCACACATGGATTTTGCCCAGGCGATACCGTCGCCGACATAACCGAAATTGGTAAGCGCGATCTTATGAATGCGTGTCATCAAAGTGCCGAGCTTTGCGTACATATCGCAAGCTTCCTGTTCGGAAAGTTCGGTTATTTCTGCGTTCGTACCGGGTACTTCGCGTTCAATCAGATATCCATTTGGAAAATCAGGGTGTTGACGCGTAAAGCAGATCAATTCGGCACAGGGAATACCGTTATCGCGGAGCAGACGGTTGATAAATGAAAGCTTTCCGTCTTCCGGCCAGTAGCGGCTGCGATATAATTTGAAGATATATCTTTCGCCACTGCAAGAGAATGCGTATACACGGTTGTTCGATGCATGACCGAACGGTTTCAAATCCGTGGGTGTACAGCCGAGCGTATCTGAGATCAAGTTTTCGATTGACGTCATGGTGTCCTCCGATAAATTTGTTCAGTTATCGATTTGTTCGTATGTAATAAGTTCGGAAGTCAGGGAAGCGTGGAGCTGTGTGTATATACCGTTCTGAAGTAAGGCGATACCGGAGATTTCAAAGCTCGAACGTGTATTATCCAATGTAACGCGGTACATTTTCGATGCGTCAACTCCCTTAACCGGTACATGAAGCGTACGGGCACCGCATCCTACGAGGGCGAATACACCGATCGCGCCGCGTGTACAGTCCTGTGCGGTAATTTCGATCTGCACATATCCGTTGTTAGCAGCTTCACGGCTGTCGGGCGTATGGTGATATACTTTACAGGTAGGCAGGAAGGGACGGATGAAATCTTTGTAAAGCTGTACGCTGTGTTTTACAAATTCCATTTGAACGGGGTTAACGATAGCCGCAGCCGGAGCGATCACGTTCAATGACATATGAGTGAGCATGGTGTTACGCATATGTGCATCAAAACCACCGAATTCATGGCAGCCCATACCGGCAAAGAGGCGGTCTACACGTTCCGGCGGCAATGCCATAGTCAATCCGTTTGTGATGAGTACGGAACGCGGCAGTTTCTGCCAATCGCTGACCCATGTATGGTTAAAACTCTTCATTATACCGAGGTCGGTACGTGCGCCGCCGGAAGCGCAGTTTTCAAAAATAACATCCGGAAAACGCTTCTTGAGATTTGAATACATCTTATATACGGCGTTGAAATGGCGGATAGATGTGCATTCGGGCGTGTTTTCAACAGAGTGTACCGTGAAATAATCCCGGTGATCAACATTATAATCGACACGGAGCAAGTCGAGCTTATATTCAGTAATGAATCGGGCAAGCTCATTTTCAGCCCAAGCCGCAGCCTCCGGATTTGTCATATCTAAAATTCCACCGATCTGCTTGCCGTAGATAGTCTTAAGACGCCATTCGGGGTGTTCGGTAAATACCGGGCTGTACTCTCCAAGACGTTCGATCTCGGCCCACATCGCAAATTTGAGACCTTTTTTGTGGCAGTAATCGGAAAGCTCGGAGATGCCGTTCGGGTAACGGTTCGGGTTAGGGATATTGGTTCCGTTATATCGGTGCCACTGCATTTCTTTTCCGGGAGGATTCTGCCAGCCTGCATCGATGATGAAGATCTCGCCGCCCATTTCGGCAAACTGGTCTATAAAGCTTTTACTGGTCTCGACGGACATATCGTGTTCTGCACCCATGCCGCAGCCGATGAGGCATGCAGAAGGATCTGCTTCCGGTAAATTTAAAACGGAGCGGCGGATGTGAGTGTGCATTTCATTTACTGCGTCATCCAAATCTCCGGAGATAACACCCACGTGAACTTCGGGAGAATTGTAAACAGAGTTGGGTTCTAAAACGTAAAGCGGTGCGAATCCGGTGATCTCAGCCTTAACCGCAAGCGTGGAAACGGATTTATTAGGTTTTGCATTGAGATCTATGGTGTATCTGCAGCCGGCGCTCCAACCGATTTGAGAGAACCACATTGAACCCGTGAGATTATTTCTGATGAAAAGAAGCGGGTGACGGAAGCGGTCTCGGTTAAAGCGGGAATCAATGCAGGTTACATCGGGTGTAAGAGCGTGCCATGAGAAATCACCTTCACAGCATGCTGTATCCTCATCAAAATAACCGATGGAATAAAGTGTGTCCAATGTATTTTCAGCGGTGAGCTGTGCACTGTCTAAAACTTCTAAGCCGCCGGAAAGCGGTGCAATTCGGCTGATGTTGAGCGGTTGGTCTGAAAGGTTTTCAACAGTGATCCAGCGTGTGAACATCTGTGTACCGTCAAGCTTTGTGTGGATATGTACGGAGACAGGGAGCAGAGTGCTGTTCAGGATAACCATGCTATGGAGAACGTCGTCTTCCTCTGCGGAGACAAAGCATTCGAATTCCAGACCGTAACTGAGATTGATTCCGTTGATCTCGAGATTGAAAGCAAAAGGCTCACCAAAAGCGGTGGGGTCAAGACGACTTGGAACATTCGTTAAGACATTTAAAGGATAACCGGCAGTATTATAACCGGAAGAAACAAACACACCGTTTACTAAACTTTCTTCATAAACCATGAGTCCGCTTCGGTAACAGAAGACCGGATTTTTACCCGGCTGATAAAAGACATCGTAAAATTTCTTTTCAGACATAGGATTACCTCCTAAGTATTTTCAAATTGCTGATATTGTATAAATACATACTTATCGGTTGATTTGACTATACTATAATCCTGTTTTACAAGTCAAGGAGATTATTGATAAAAAAGACTTGCTTTTTTTATTAAATTGCCGTATAATATTCTGCGATACGCCGGTGTGATGGAATTGGCAGACGTGACGGACTCAAAATCCGTTGATGGCAACATCATGTGGGTTCGAGTCCCTCCACCGGCACCAAAACAACAGCTCAAGCCTTTTGGCTTGGGATATTGTTTTTTGTGTCGGAGATGGCTTGACGAGAACCCAGGAGCGCAAGGTGCGTAGGGCAGAAAACCAAGCTCCAAAAACAAAACATAAAACGCTGCCGCGGAACGCGGTGAAAGGAAAAGTGGG
>JAZNMV010000280.1:0-19462 GCA_045579885.1 Acutalibacteraceae bacterium
CATATAATAAAAAAATAGTCAAGATATTTTTGTTATTTTATTTTAAAAAGTTCTTGACAAAAAAGCACAAATCATATATCATATATGATATGCCGCTGTGGTGGAATAGGCAGACACAAGGGACTTAAAATCCCTCGGTAGCGATACCGTACCGGTTCGACCCCGGTTAGCGGCACCAGGAAAAGGCACGTTGCAAAATGCAGCGTGCCTTTTCCTATGTTTGCCATTCGTGTGTCAGCTTTCAGATGCGTAAAGCTTTTGCATTATCAGCCGAAATATGAGCATCTGTTAGTTGCGGATAATCCGCATATATGCTATAATTTTCGAGTCAAAAATAAATATCCCGGAGGGCATCATGAAAAAGGTATTGGTTACCGGCGGAACGGTTTTTGTAAGTCGTTACATAGCAGAGTATTATGTGAAAAAAGACTGTGAAGTATATGTGCTGAACAGAAATACACGGGAGCAGTCTGAAGGGGTAAAGCTCATTCAGGCGGACCGTCATGCGCTTGGAGATACGCTTCGGGAGATGTATTTCGACGTTGTCATCGATACGGCTTATTCGGCTTACGATGTGGAGACGATGCTTGATGCGCTCGGTGATTACGGTGAATATGTACTGATCAGTTCGAGCGGCGTGTATCCGGAATATACACCGCAGCCGTTCGCGGAAGATGCACCGCTTGCCGTAAATAAATTCTGGGGCAAATACGGAACCGATAAAATCGAAGCGGAAGCCGCACTTTTAAAGCGAAATGAAAATGCATATATCGTGAGACCGCCGTATCTTTACGGTCCGATGAACAATGTATACAGAGAAGCCTTTGTTTTCGACTGTGCACTGGCTGGCCGAAAGTTTTACTTGCCGAAAGACGGAAAAATGCAGCTCCACTTTTTCCACATAGATGACCTTTGCCGGTTTATAGATATCTTTCTGGAGAAAAAGCCGGAGCAGCATATTTTTAACGTTGGTAATCCGGAGACGGTTTCCGTTTGCGAATGGGTTGAACTTTGCTATGCTGCAGCCGGAAAGAAAGCCGAATTTGTAAATGTTTATGAAGACATAGAGCAGAGAAACTATTTCAGCTTCTATGACTATGAGTACCGTCTCGATGTTTCCGCACAGGCGGCACTTATGCCGGAAACAAAGCCGCTTGACATGGGATTAAGAGAAGCTTTTGCGTGGTATGTACGCAATGAGGATAAGGTAAACAAGAAGCCGTTCTTTGCATTTATCGATCAGAATCTGAAATAAAGCTGAACGCCTGTTTTCAACATAATCCGCGAATTAGGTTGACAAACTGCTGTAATGTCCTGTATGCTATACCGAGTATTATAAAGGAGTTAATTTCTATGATGAAACGAAGAATAATGATGTCTGCGCTCGGTGTTTTGACCGGTGCGGTGGCTGTTGGCTTTTTTAAGCTTGCAGCTTTCGGTGTCGACCCGTTCCAGTCGTTTATGAGCGGTATCGACCAGCTGATCCCGATCGACTTCGGTACGCTGTATGTAATCGTGAATGCCTGCCTGCTCTTGTTCGCATTGATTTTTGACAGACACTATATCGGCGTTGCGACCGCAGTAAATCTGTTCCTCCTTGGATACGTTGTGCAGTTTTCCTATGACATGCTGCAGCTTGCCTTCCCGGATCCGTCTATGCTCGTGCGGGTTATCAGTTTCGTGATCGGCTTTGTAGTGCTGTGCATTGCATCCTCCATTTACATGACAGCGGACCTCGGTGTTTCTACCTATGATGCGATCGCACTGATTATGGCGAATAAGTGGAAAATCGGAAAGTTCAAGTTTATCCGCATCATTACGGATCTCGTTTGTGTACTGCTCGGTCTCGTACTGTTTCTGCTCGGCGGCGGTGCATGGAAAGATGTTCCGGCGTTTATCGGTATCGGTACGATCCTCACGGCGTTCTTCATGGGGCCGCTGATCGATTTCTTCAACAGAAAGCTTGCACAGCCGCTGCTCAATGCGGGAAAAGCGAAATAAAAATTTGAAAGCCTTCGGTCAGTGATGATCGAAGGCTTTTTTGTATGATTGACAGAGCGCACATGAAGCTGTAATATTATTTTAGGCATATAGAATGCCGGGGGAGAAGGAGTGTATTATATGACACAGAAGGAATTACAGAGAATCAGAGATCTAGCAAAGGAACAGGCTGAAATTGCAGCGAAGCCGGAAATGGAGATGCTTCGAAAAGAATGGACGGCACTGAACGACTGTGTGAGTGAGCGGCCGATGGTCACAGTGGAGCTCGGTACATTCGCGGACGATCTCCTGCCGCAGATCATGGAATGTGAGAGCGAAGAGGCACGCAAGCTTGAATGGATGCTGCTCTCTAACATTGTGAACCACAAATATTTCGAAGATGATACCTTTGTACGAGATCATATCCCGGTTACGTACGGCGGCGGTGTAACACCGTTCGGTATCGATGTTAAGGTGGAACGTACTTCCGGCCTCGGACATCACTTTATTTCGCAGATCGGCGATCTCGAGGAAGATTTTCACAAGCTGAATCCGTCTATGATCGAACTGGAACCCAAGGCAGAGACCGAAAAGCGCAGAGATGCACTGAACGAGATTTTCGGTGATATTCTTCCGGCTAAGATCACCGGTCAGTCTTTGTACGTTGTGCCGACACAGAATATCGTTCATATTATGAGTATGGAGGATATGTACGTTGCGATGTATGATGCGCCGGAGTTGTTCAAAAAGATGATGGACATGCTTGCGGACGATTACTGCCGATATTTTGATCTTCTGGAACAGGAAAACCGGTTGCTGCCGACAGTTGATTCCGTGCATTTAGGACAGGGAACATACTGTTTCAATAGCGTGCTCCCGAACGAGAATATCACGAAGACCACACAGGTTTGGGGTTATATGGATTCGCAGGAAACTTCGGGCATTTCTCCCGATATGTTTGCTGAGTTTATTTTCCCGTTTTATAAAAAAGTGTTTGAACGCTACGGTTTGCTTTCCTATGGCTGCTGTGAAGCGGTGGACCCGATTTGGGATAAGTGCTTAAGCGGTGTTAAGAATCTCGGAAGAGTTTCCATTTCGCCATGGTGCAACGAAGAGTTTATGGGCGAACAGCTGCGCGGCAGAAAAACTGTGTACCACAGAAAGCCCAGCCCGAATTTCCTCGGTGTGGGCACACAGCTTGACGAAGAAGCACTCAGACAGCATATTCGCAGAACACTGCTTGCCGCAAAGGGATGCACACTGGAGTTTACACAGCGAGATGTATATAATGTCAGCGGAAGCTTTGAAAAAGTACGCCGTTATGTGGAGATTATCCGCGAGGAATGTGCTAAGTATTGGCAGGCGTAAATATGAATGAAAGCAAGAGCCACAGATCATTGATCTGTGGCTCTTATGTATAGTAGGGCTTAGTTCCAGTAATCCGTCTCGTGCGGCAGGTCGATATCTTTCTTTTTGAATATGATCTCGCAGCCGCCTTTGAGCTGCTTTTCGTAGTCTTTCAATGCACGGATCGCGTATTTCCCAAGATAAAGAATCACAGGCATATTAATGATCGTCATACCGCCCATCATGATATCTGCAATGCCCCAGAGCAGGTCGGCGCTGAGGCCTGAGCCGAGAAAGATGACAAGAGCAGCGAATAAATAATAGGTGTTTCGAACCGCTTTGGAGGGTTCTTTACCGATCAGATAATTGATCGATTTATCTACGTAGAAAAGATTACCGAGCAAGGTGGTGAATGCAAACAGGAGCATCGCGACGGTTATAAATACCGGTCCGATGTTGCCGAGTGTGGCACTGAGTGCATTTTGTACATAGGCGGCTGCATGATCGCTGTCTGCAGGTGGAGTGACACCGGAAGTCATACACATAAATGCGGTAGCACTGCACACAAGAAGCGTATCGATAAATACGGACAACATCTGAACGAGCCCCTGTTTTGCCGGGTGGGAAATATCGGCAGAAGCAGATGCGTTCGGTGCAGAACCCACACCGGCTTCGTTGGAGAACAAGCCGCGCTTAATGCCGTACATAACGCAGGAGCCGCTAAACCCGCCGAATATCGCTTCGAAATCAAATGCACCGGAGAAAATCTGCTTAAAAACATCGGGCAGCAAATTAATGTTTAAAAGGGATATAATGATTGCAACAAGGATGTAGACAGAACCCATGATCGGCACCAGAAAACCGGTAACGGAGATGATTCGCTTTCCGCCGCCGATCAGGCAGTAGCCGACAAGTGCAGCAACGATAAAGCCGATGATCCACGGTGTGCTGGCGGTGTTATAAAAGCTGTATGATGAGAACGTAGACTGCAGATTATAAGAAGCCAGCATATTGAAGCCGCAGCCATAAGTCAGGATTAAAAAGACAGAGAACAGGGCAGCGAGGCCTTTTCTCCCGGTGGCCGCTTCGATATAGTATGCAGGACCGCCGTAGCAGCCGTCTATACCGCGCTTTTGTAGATCTGTGCGAGTGTGCTTTCTACAAATGCGGAAGCTGCACCTATGAGCGCGATGACCCACATCCAGAATACACTGCCAAAGCCACCGACACAAAGCGCTGTTGCAACACCGATGATATTACCGGTACCGACTCGGGAGGCTGTAGAGACCATTAATGCCTGAAAAGAAGAGACACTGTTTTTGTCGGATTTTTCTGTTACGGATTTGATCTGCTGCTTAATCAGTCTAAACTGAGCAAAACGTGTACGAACAGCGAAATATATGCCGCCCGCAACTAAGAGAATAATCAGTATGTAACTGTAAAGTACATTGTTCAGTGAATCAATTACGGTTTCAAACATTGAAATCACTCCTTATATTTCTTTTTCAAAAACCGAAATGCAGGATGATCACACAAACCTCTGTGCATAACCGCACCGCTTACACAAGTCTTCGGATGCTTTGCCGCATTTAAATCCTTCAGTGATCGCCAAAGCTCTGTTGGAGTTTAGAATAGAATGAAGGTCTTCACGGAAAATATTGCCAAGGTTAATGATACCGTCGCTGTCCAGACAGCAAGGCACAACGGTGCCGTCTGAGAGAACACCGAAATGGTCACGCAGTCCGTAACAGGAGAATTTTTCGCCTTTGATATCCTCGTTTCGATCGGGCCATTCGAAGCGTTCGCCCCATTCAAGGTGAATTTTATCTCGAATTCGGATACCGCGGGTATTTTCTACCCATTCGCCAGGAATGCTTTCTTTAAGAATATCAAAAACGATATCGTTTTTTCCACCGTCGAATCCCTCGTTCCAAAGACGGAACACCACGATGATACCCTGTTCGGCGGCACATTTTGAAAACTCTGCGAGTTCCCGTACATAGCGGAGGTGGTTTTCGCCGGAATCATCTTCGAAGCTGTGCAGAGAGATATTTACCTTGTGTATACCGGCAGACAAAAGCTCATCTTTTCGTTTGCTTACCAAGGTTCCGTTTGTTGTGATGATCGACTTATATCCGCGCGCACCGGCGAGCTTTACAAATTCGGGAAGCTCAGGATGGGTGAGCGGTTCTCCCATCAAATGGTAGTAAATGTATTTTGTTTTATCGGCCAACTTATCGAGGATCAAAAGAAATTCGTCTCTGCTCATTTGCTTTAACTCTCTTTGGTGACCGTGGCAGAAAGAGCAGTTCATATTACAGATGTTGGTGATTTCTACATATACTTTGCTGTACATAGTTTCTCCCTGCGTTTTTGCTTAGTTTAGCGGCGTGTAAATTCATACGGGACGAAACAATTATAACACAAATAAAAAAATAATCTATAAGCTGTGCCTATATAGGGAGAATTTTTCTGTACGCCCGAAAAGAAGGCTATTGGGCTGACTTGCATTTTCGTTTTATGGGCAGTATACTGTAATTAATATACAAACAAAATGGGGGCCTGCGGTATGCGTTATATTCTGCAGATTTTTACCGGTGGCTGGGATAAGCCGAATTATTCAGCGGAAGAAATTCTTGATCGCCTGAAAATGCTTATACCGCGTATGAATGTGGATAAGGTCATTCTCGGCTGGTATCCTGATAAGTCACTCTATCAGCCTATCGGGAAGTACCTGCATGAACAGGGGATCGATATGCTGTTATGGCTGCCTGTGTTTGCCGAGCTTGGTGATCATGTTCCAATGAAAGCGGCTGTAGATCTGTGGGGACGCTCTTTGACTCAGGAGATCGAGCAGGAAGGGGAGACTTTTGCGTTCAGCTGTCCGACCGATCCGCTCAATCTGCAGACCGTAGTGGATGTGTATGATGCCTCCTTTGCAGATGTAGGTTTTTCAGGCGTATTTCTCGATCGTGTGCGTACGCATTCTTTTGTAGGCGGTGTGTCGGGTGTACTTAGCTGCGGCTGTGAGAACTGCCGTAAAGCTTACTTGGATCACGGTGTGTCGCTGGATGAGATCGCGCAGGCATATGAAAATAACGGTGACCGTTTCTTTGATGCAGAAAGCAAGATTTTGAACTGTTTCTTAGAGGCTAAGCAGCAGATTTTAGCAGAGAGCATATCAAAACTCTGCAAAGCGTTTAAGGTTCGTGGGCTGCAAGTCGGCCTCGATGTATTTGCACCGCTTATGAGTTCGTTTGTAGGGCAGTCGCTGCCGCTTCTCTCGAAAGATGCCGATTTTCTTAAACCGATGCTTTACCGCCGCACATTTGCGCCGGCAGGCATAAAATATGAATATGAACTTTTGAAACGCTGTGCACCTGATGCCGAAGGATACCCCGATATCGTGACCGATGCAGATTTTTTGAAAAAAGAACTCGATCAGCTGCGGGATTTACCGTGCGCGGTCTATCCTGGCATAGAAATCAACCGCCGGGATGACATTGCACCGACGGATCCGGCTTACGTTGCTGAGTCATTTGCGGTACTTGCTGAAAGCGGCGTCGAGGGTGCGACCCTTTCGTGGGACGTGATGCTTGCGCCCGACGCACATTTTCCGTTTGCGATAACATGAATAATCAGTGTATGATTATTTAGAGAGATAGATTTAAGAAGGTGTACTCTCAATGAAGAAAATTGCAAATTTCTTAATAGAACGTCGTCGCATCGTACTTATTGTCATGCTTGTGATCACATTAGTGTGCGGTGTTTTGGCTACGACTGTTCCTATTAATAAAGATCGGACCGAGTATTTGGCGGACGGCTCCAATATGAAACAGGGTCTTGCTATTATGGAATCTGATTTCCCCGAAACGGAGGAAGCAACGATCCGTGTAATGTTCGATGATTTAACTAAGGAACAGATAGCGGATGTCCGTGATCGACTTGAAGCGATCCCGAACGTCAGCAGTGTAACGTATGAAGCGGACAGCGAAGAATACAATAAAGGGAATCATACCCTATTTGTTGTAACTACGAACTTTGACTATAGTTCTGACGAAGAGAAAGCGGTAGAAAAAGCGATTGAAACAAGTTTTTCCGAATACGAGATGATATATCAAAATAACGATATACCTTCAACGGAGCTTCCGTTTTTACTTATCCTCTTTGCGCTGATACTCGCAATAATTATTCTGATTCTTATGTCACATTCATGGCTTGATCCTGTTTTGTTCCTTGCCACGATCGGACTTGCTGTTGTGATCAATGCGGGTACAAATGCTATTCTTCCGTATACCGATGAAATGACGGCAACGGTAGGACCTATTCTGCAGCTTGTACTGTCGATGGACTATTCCATTATTCTGATGAACCGTTACCGTCAGGAGAAAAATAAGCACGGCGATAAACTGGATGCTATGAAAGCAGCACTTGCCGGATCGATTTCTTCGATCGCTTCCAGTTCGCTTACGACCGTTGTGGGATTGCTTGCTCTTGTTTTCTTAAGCTTTAAGCTCGGACCGGAACTCGGCATCGTACTTGCAAAGGGCGTATTTATCAGTATGCTTTGCGTGTTTACCGTTCTTCCGGTGATGATTTTGGGTATGGATAACTCGCTCGAAAAAACACGGAAAAAAGCAACGCACATTCCGACCGGTTGGCTTACAAAAATCAGCTATGCGATAAGATATGTAATGCCTGTTGTTTTTGTAGTCTTTCTTATTGGTTCCTTTATCCTGCAAAGCTTCACGGAAATTATCTTTACGGAAAACAGTGAAGACTGGTTGGCGGATATTTTCCCGAAGGACAATACCGTTGTGGTTCTGTACAACAATGAAGATGAGAAAAATATAGACGGCATTGTTTCCAAGCTCGAAAAAGATGAAAGAGTTTCGAGTGTTCTCGGTTACACGAATACACTCGGCAAGAAGATGGATGCAGAGGAAATGAGCGAAGCGATGAATGAGCTTGGCGGTGATATGCGTGTGAACGAGGATGTTATCCGCATGCTTTATTTCACAGCTGCAGACAGCGCATTGCCCACACTGACCGCTGCCGAGTTTTTGAATTTTATCACAGACTCGGTCATTCCGAATGAAACGCTCAATGAATATATTGATGACAGTATTCGCGAAAATGTAGAATACTTCGATAAGTTTTCCGATAAGGAAAAATTGACCACCCCGATGACTGCGGCGGAAATGGCGGATTTCTTCGGCATTGAAAAGAAAAATGTTGAACAACTTTTCCTTTACTACACCATTCAAAACGGCGTTGCGGACAGCGGCGAGATGACCTTAGCGACCTTCGCGGATTTCGTATTGAATACCGTTGCAAAAGATGAACTCTACGGTACAATGTTCGACGCAGAGACATTATCTTCGCTGAAGCAATTACAGACCTACACAAACAAAGATACCGTTCTGACTCAGCGTACTGCGAAGGAGCTTTCCGCTATGCTGGGAATTGATGAGTATACAGTAAATACGGTGTTTGTTCTTCATAACGCAGGAGATGTCAGTGATAAAACCATGACGGTCTCCGAGTTTTCTGCTTTCCTGTCTGAGCGCATGATGAAGGATGTGATGTTTGGTTCCTACTTCGATGAGGATACCAAAGCACAGGTCGAGACGTTGTATGAGCTTATTCAGCTTGCAGCATCCAAGCAGGCGTTGACGGCTGAGCAGATGGCACAAACTCTGGGGATGAAGCCGGAGGAAGTCTCGGGGCTTTACTACCTGTATTTTTCGAATGATCCCGCGTTCCAACAGGAAACCGCATCCATGAAGATGCCGCTAAGCGAATTCTTCACCTTGTTAAAAGCCAATGCGCCTGCGGAACAATTGGCGCAGCTTACACAGTTGGAGCCGCTTATTGAGCTTGCAGTTTCCGAAAATAAATTGGATGCTGCGGCGATGTCTGAGGTTTTGGGAATCGGTGAGCAGGAAACAACCGGTCTCTATTACCTGTATTTTTCGAATGATTCTGCATTTCAGCAGGAAGTGGCATCCATGAAGATGCCGCTGACTGAATTCCTTGCACTGATGAAAGCTAATGTTTCCGGCGAACAACTGGCACAACTAACACAAATGGAACAGCTCATCGGTCTTGCGGTTTCCGGGCAGCAAATGAATGCCGCTGCCATGGCAAATGTTTTGGGAATTGGGGAACAGAACACAGCCGGGCTCTATTATCTGTATTTTTCTTCGGATCCTGCATTCCAGCAGGAGGCTGCAACTATGACGATGCCGCTTACAGAATTCCTTTCCTTACTGAAAGCGAATGCTTCCGAAAGTCAGCTGGCGCAGCTCACGCAAATGGAACAGCTTATTAATCTTGCTGTTTCGGGACAGAAGTTGGATGCGGCTGCAATGGCAGGCATCACCGGTATGGATGTCAGTCAGGTAGCCGGTCTCTATATGATGAATTCCGTACAGGCGATGACCTTGCCGGATTTCCTTGCGGCGGCTTTACAGCTTGCGCCCGATCACGCACAGCTTCAGCAAATAAACGGTGTTGTCCAGCTTGCTGTGTCCGGAATGCCTCTTGATGCCGGAACGCTTGCTTCTGTATTTCAGATGGAGCCGGCACAGGTGTATCAGCTGTTTGGTATGACACTGTCGGCACAGAGAACCGTTACTTTCGCTGATTTCACGAATTTCCTTGTGAACTCTGTGCTTTCGAACGGAGCGTATGCAGGCAGCTTTACTGCAGAGCAGGCAGCACGGCTTCAGCAGATGCACACCATCGTTCAGCTTGCCGTGTCCGGAACATCGCTTGATGCTGCGACGTTGGCCTCCGTATTCGGAATCGAAACAACACAGGTATATCAATTGTTCGGTGTTACTCTGTCGGCACAGAAAACCGTTGCTTTCTCAGAATTTACAAACTTCCTTGTGAACTCCGTGCTTTCAAACGAAGCATACGCCGCGAGTTTTACCGCAGAGCAGGCGGCACAGCTCAGACAGATGAACAGTATCGTTCAGCTTTCAATATCCGGCGAAGCTGTGGATGGTGCAGCACTCGCTTTTGCATTCGGCTTAGATAAAACACAGGTTTATCAGTTGTTCGGTGTTACACTGTCGGCACAAAAGTCTGTTCCTCTTGCAAGCTTTACGGATTTCCTTGTAAATTCCGTTCTCCCGAACGAGGCGTATGCGGGAAGTTTTTCTGCAGAGCAGGCAGCACAGCTTCAGCAGATGAACAGTATCGTACAGTTGGCGGCGTCCGGTACATCGCTGGATGCAGACACATTGGCACAAACCTTCGGTATGGATACGGATATGATAACGACCGTATTCCGTCTCTACTTCGGTGCGGATATCAGCGACAAAACCATGTCGCTGAACACATTCGTGAACTTTATCCTGTCCGATACGCTGATGAGCGGCATGATGGATTCGGCGTCTTTAAGTCAGCTTCGCTTTATGCAGTCCATCATTCATGCCGCTGTTAATGAAACGGCGTTCACTTCCGCCGAATTGGCATCCTTCATGGGTATGGAGCGCGGGCAGGCGGAGCAGCTGTATATTCTGTATCTGTATGAAAACGGCGCTTCATGGAAATTGTCTCCGCAGAAGTTCGTTTCCTTTGCGGCAGAAGAGGTACTCGGTAACGAAGAATTCAAAGAATTTATCGATGAAAAATCTGCAGAGGACCTGAAGCTTGGACATACTTTGATCGAAGCTGTTGTTTCCGATACGCCCTATACTGTCGATGAAATGACCGGTCTTCTGACATCTCTGACGGATGAGGTAAACGAAAACGACGTTGAGGTCATGTACCTCTATTATGGCGGTGTAACGGATACCGACACAGATATGAAAATGACGATTCCGGAATTGTTCGCATATCTCAGCGAAGAAATGATCGATGACGAGCGGTTTGCAGAGTACTTTGATGAGGAAACCAGAGCAGATATTCTGAACAGTGAAGTTGATTTGTATGATGCGATCGATCAGCTGAAAGGCGATACCTATTCCCGCCTTGTCATTACATCCGATTATCCGGATGAATCTCCCGAGACGCATGCCCATATAGCAAAGCTCAAAGTGCTGTGCGAAGAGAACCTGAATGAGTTCTATCTCGTGGGCAACTCCGTTATGGTGAGTGAAATGGATGAAACCTTTGACCGCGAGTATCTGATGATCACACTAATCACGGCGGTGGCGATTTTCCTAGTTGTACTTTTCGCTTTCCGTAACCCGACAATACCGCTTATCCTGACACTGATTGTACAGTGCGGTGTATTCTTTACCGTAGCGATAATCGGCGCTTACAGCGGAGCAATGTATTATCTTGCACTTCTGATCGTACAGAGTATATTGATGGGCGCAACGATCGACTACGGCATTGTTTTCTGTAATTTCTATAAGGATGCAAGAAAGACGATGGACGTTCGTGATGCGCTGCAGGCAGCTTACGAGGGCTCGATGCACACCATTATGACCTCCGGTTCTATCCTTGTGCTGGTACTGGCTGCACTTGGTATATTCGCTTCTTCGGCAATGATCTCGGAAGTATGTGTCACGTTGTCGACCGGTGTATTTATCGCAGTTCTGTTGATCCTGTTTGTTCTGCCTGGTATGGTTGCATGCTGCGACAAACTGATATGCAGAAAAAAGAATAAATAAGTAAAGAATGTCGGCAGAGAGAAACAGACCTCTCTGCCGACATCAATTTATAGCAAAGAAAAAATCTGCTGCAGCCGGTGAGCTGCAGCAGATTTTGGTTATTTATTTTTTCCGAGGCGCTTGCGGTAAGCTTTGCTGCCGAAATACAGGGGAATCAGTGTAAGCAGTACCATGATGCCTGCGATACCGAAGAGGTTTTCCTGCGGTACATCGATCATGTGCCCGTAAACATCGTATACGGGTGTAAGCTGCGGTGTATGCTTGATGATGAAATTACCGATAAGCGTACCGAAGAACATGGGAAGCAGCGTGAAGAAAATAACTTTCATGCCTTCCAGTGCACCGCGGTTTTCCTCGGGGAAGAGCATCTTGACCCATACGGTAGCAGCCTGGCTGATAAGCACGTAACCGACACCCACGAGGAACACGAAGAAGAACAGGTGCAGATTGTCTGCGCCGAACAGGTTTTCGGTATTGATGCTGTCCGGACCGGTCAGGAATTTACTGATACCGAACAGACCAACCGCATTGATAAGGACGCTTGCAAAGCAGATCTGCGGGATTTTACCCGAGTTGATAACCTTGGCAAAAGGAATGGTGAAGAGCGCTGCAAGCAGAAGGGAGATACCCTCCACAAGACCCATGTCGCCGGCTGTGAGGCCGATGTCATAAATCAACCAGTTGCCGAGATGGGTGAAATAGAAATTAAAGGGAATGAAGAATGCACAGTTAACTGCACAGGCGAGGAACATTTCTTTCAAGTGCGGATTTTTTTTCAGCGTCTCAAGCTGGAAAACAGAGATCAGCTGCTGCATGAAAGTTCCCTTTTTGTGCGGTCTGACCTCGGGGTGATCTTTCATGAAGAAGAGGGATACAATACCTGTGATAATAACGAACAGGCCGATGGTCCAGAACAGAAGCTGATAGTTATCTTGGCTGGGATCATAGTGGTCTGTGCCGACGGTCGGATTGCCGATGTTAATGAGCATACCGCCAACAACGGTTCCGATAACCGTAGAGAGAATGGGGAGTACTGCGAGCGCCGCGCCTACCTGACCTGCGTTGCGCTCACTGGTGTGGTCGTTAAGCCAGACACTGTAACCGGAGTCGTAAGCCATGGAACCGAAGAAGCTCATGATCGCATCGGTGAGTACTACGAGTGCGCCGCTTAGCGCGATGAGCGCACCGATCCCGCTGTCGCGTGCGTATTCAGTCATACCAAAAAGAATGGTTGTAATACCCCAAATGATATAGCCGCTGCTGACAAAGATTCTGCGTTTGCCGATGCGGTCGGACCATGTGCCGAAGATGAAGGTGGAGAATGTGGTGACAAGGGCAGAGACGATGACCATCCATGTAACGATGTTTACGTCGCCGCTGATTTTTGCGTATACGAAGGTGTTGAACCACTGGTTTTCCATGTTCCAGCCCAGCTGACCGGCCAGGCCCATGCCCCACACGGTGGCCCAAAAGCCGAATTTGCTTTGTTTGGTTTTCATATTGAACACTCCTTTGCTTTATTCCATGCTGATTTAGCACCGATCATTACAGGACAGACACCGCCGCCGTTTTCACTTTGCTGTCCCACGAAGTAAAGGCCTTTGATCCCGGTCTCGTGGGGCGGATTTTTCTGGTCGCGGATCGGTACCACGCCGCCGAAACTGCTTTTTTCCATATGTGTGAACTGCCGGTAATCTTCTGCGGTCATGATTTTGCGGGTCACCGTATGTTCGGAAAGACCGGGCAGGTGCTTTTCGGCAAGCTTTACAAGCTGATCGGCGTAGTGCTCTTTTACGTCGTCCCAACTTCCTTCCGAAAGTGTATCCGGACAGACCGTGTACAAGGTTACGCAATGCTTACCCTCGGGAGCAAAGTCCGGTGCATGATGACTCGGAACGTAGATGAGATAACCGTCGCTGCCGCCGTGATAAGTATGACTGCGCAGTCTGTCTGTTGCAGCGCTGAGATCATACATGCCGTAGCAGTAAGTCAGTGGAGAACGCAGATATGTCATCGGATCGTAGTCCACACCGAGATGCACCATGAATACGGCTTCCATAGGTCGGAAGCTTTTTAAAATTCGGTTGTACTCGGTGCTTATATGCTCTAAGCCGACACATTTCTCAAAGAAATCTTTCGCAGCGCCGCAGCCCACTACGATATCGGCTGAAAACTCGGTGCCGTCGGCAAATTGAATGCCTTTTACAGTGTTCTGTTCTATCAGCACCTTTTCTGCAACTGTGCCGTATGTGATGCTGCCGCCATGATTTTCTATGTAAGCGGCCAACGCTTCGGGAAGTTTTTGACAGCCGCCGGTGAAGTAAACATAGCCGCCGTTATAACGCTTATCTTCTTCTACCGGAATACGCATATCGAATGCGGTCTCGAAATTCATAAAGATCACACCGAGACCCTGTACCTCTTTTGGGTCGGCACAGAAATCTGCAAAAATACCTGTAAACAGTGTGCGGATCTTCTCGCTCTTAAAGAAATGCCGCGTAAATTCATCGGCATTCATAGAAGCGTATTTTTTCAGTTTCAGCATCGCGAGTGCGGTACGAAGGCGAATGCCAAAGGTTTGAGGCTGCCGCCCGAGCCAACGAAGATACATGACGTGATCATACACACGGTAATATTCGTCTATACCGTCTGCGTCTTCCGGGAAAAGCTCTTTCAGCTTATCGCGTCTCCAGTATTTGCCGCCGAAGTCCACAGGTTTTATCATATCGTAATCCGGCATGACGATGTCGCGGTCTGCACGCTCGGTTTCAAGTTCTATATCAAGCTCTTTCAAAAGCTCATACAGGCTCTCACCGGGCAGCATATCGCCCATCAGGAGCGGTCCCTGCTCGAATTTATATCCCTCGTACTCGAGCAGTGCGACAACACCGCCGGGCGCGTGGTTTTTGTCGAAAATATGTACTTCATGCCCTTCCTTTGCGGCGAAGGCACCGAAGGTAAGACCGCCAAGGCCCGCGCCGATAATGGCAATTTTCATAGCTTCGCGCTCCTTTACAGATTGCTGTGTTTATTATAGCATCCCAAAAAGAAAAAAGCTACAGGCTTCGGTGTTAAGCAAAAATACTTTAGCGAATATTCTGAAAGTTTTGTGGCTCGTCTGTCTGAAAGAGAACAAAAGAATAGGCTAACCGATACATAAATCGGTTAGCCCGTAACTTTTTATACTTACCACTTTATTTCTAAATAAATATTTTTACCTGTATGTCCGTTCTTTTCGTATTTTACATTTACTGAATTGAAGGCTCCGGTATAAATATGTTCCGTTTCGTCTTCCATGGGAGTCATAACTATTCTGTAATCTGTAAAACCCAATTCTTCGACCGCGGCTTTCAGCATCTGTCCGAAGTTGGGAGAAACGGAAAAAATATATCCTATGTAAAGGCTCTGTTGGTGGTTCGGATACGTGTGCTTGTACGCACGCAGATCAGATTTTGTTTTCTTTTGAGGCAGACCGGATACAAGCTTGCTGCAGGTGTAGCCTTCATCGTTATATCGGTAGAGATAGCCCTGCACAAATCTTTGATTTTTAGATGCTCTGCATTTGGTTTTGATGGCATCGATACAAAGAGCAACAACTTCTTTATCATACTGTATTTGTCTTCGCTGTGCTACGTCTGTGTTCGGGGTTCTCAATTCATCTATAAAACTCATACAGGTGCCCTCCTGTTGTTTTCTCATAATACATTATACTGCGCCCATATGCATTCAGCAAGGGGATAGGAATACACTGAGATTATTTCCTCGGCATGAATTACTGCTTATTTCTAAAAGGGTGCAGAATATACCGGATAAGATCGGTCGGCTTGGCTTCGTTATCTGCTTCAAAGCGCGGTGCGAGCAAAAGCACGCCGCCAAGGCGCAAAATACATGAGAGGACGAACAGGACCTGATAGCGGTCTACAGAGCCTGTAAACATATTCTTGCTGTTCCAAAACTCAAGAAGTCCGCCGCCTGCCAAAGAACCCAGTGTAGCGCCCGCAAAAGCTGTGATGCAACAGAAAACGGCTATGTAAGTGGGACGGTTTTTATCCGGAGAGCAGGTCAGCTGCATTGTGTTCGCGGTGAGATTAGAACCGCACCAGAACATAGCGCCAACGGAGTTGTGCAGCAATGTCGGCCAAATATTACCGGGAGAGGAGAAAAGGTAAAAGAGCGGTGTCAGTGCCGCTACGGTACCGGAAACGAGCATTACGTTGCGGCAGCCGAAACGGTCAACCATTTTGCCCCAAAAAGGCATCGCTACAATGGAGACCACCGCGGATGCGATCGAAGCAAAAACGGTGATCTGCATAAAGCTCAAGCCCATTTCGTTCATGGAATACGGGTTCAGGTATACACCGGACAGATTTGCCGAAAACGTCCATACTGTCCACATGATCACCAAATTCATAAATGGCTTGTTTTTCAGTACTTCGCCGAAGGTGCTGAAAACGCTTTGCGTTTGCGGCGGTGCGGAGTACTGCTCTACACAGAAGCCGAAAGATACAATGTCCAAAATACCTACCGTACCGCCAATAAGGAATATGACCGCATAGCGAATGTCGGCAGGGAGCGAGTCCAGCAGATATGCCGAAACGATACCAATAACTATGTTAGAGGCCGCAAGAAAAGATTCTCGGATAGACAGCCATCGTCCGCGTATCTGTGACGGTGCCAAATCCGAAAACCACGGAAGCCAACATACACTGACGATGGAACCGCAGCAGGATGTAATTCCGAGTAAAAATACGATCGACCAAAGGTGAACCGCCGCAGGCGCCATCGGAAATATATATGGCAGAAGTCCGAAGAAGAGCCACGGGATTCGGGAGATCAAACCTAAGGTCAGCATATATTTCTTTCTGTGCTGATTTCGGTTGACCATTATGGAAAGCGGAAGCTGTGTTAAAGCAGCAATTTGGGGGATCGCTGCAAGAATGCCGAAAATCAGATCATTTGCGCCTAACTCGGTCGCAAGACCAATCATTGCTGTGGTACCGCCACCGCAAATAATGTTGTATGCAGTACCGAAGATATGACCGATGATCATAAAATTCAAACTTCTGCGGATATTTGGCGAAAGTCCCGCTTCGTCATACAAGGACTGCAGAGGACGGTTTCCGGATAATGACAAGCCTTTCATATATTGCCGCCTTTCGGAGAATGTTTTGGTCAATGCGAAATCGAGCTCTAAACTGAAAGCTAAGTAAATATCGAGATAACAGCTTTATCTGTGCAGTATTATATAGTATGAGTTTTTTTGCAACTGTTTCTTAGAGAGAATTCGTATTAAAGAGGAAACAGTTTCGATGATTGATGCGATTTCCGCGCAGACCGGTCGCAGCAGAAACAAACTGATCGGGATGTTTTTTGGATTACTCGGCTGAATGATGTAGGATTGAAAATTAATTCGGATAGGTAAAGAGCTAACCGAATTGTAAACGGTTAGCTCTTATTTTTTGGTTTTAGTATAATTCGTTTTATTGTCCTTTGTGAACGCCGGTTACGGAAAATTCAACCCATTCCGCAATATTAACGGCGTGATCTCCGATGCGTTCAAAATATTTTGCGATCATAAGAAGATCCACCGCATATTCTCCGTCGGCAGTGTTTTCGGAAATCATCTTAATGAGTGTCTGTTTGGCACGGTCAAAGGCATCGTCTACTACATCATCGTAATCCGATACCGATTTGGCAAGCTCAAGGTCCTGCTTTACGTAAGCGTCGATACTGTCGGTTACCATTTTAATGGTGGCTTCTGCCATAAGACGGATATCGTGGCATTCTTCTCCGGTTCTTCCGTTAAGAAAAGTAATGATCTCGGCAATATCCTCTGCCTGATCGCCGATTCTTTCCATATCTGTAATCATTTTAAGGGCGGCGGAAATCACACGAAGGTCTTTGGCTACGGGCTGCTGCTGAAGCAGAAGCTTTAAGCAAATGGCTTCAATTTCGCGTTCCATTTGGTCAATTGTATGTCCTTGTTCCTTTGCTTTACACGCGCCTGCGGCGTTGCCTTCCAAAAGTGCTTTTGCAGATAGGGCGATAATACTTTCACATTCGGCGCCCATTTCGATCATCTTTTTATTCAGCAAATTAAGCTGTTCATCAAATCTGCTTCTCATAATTATCCAAACCTTCCTGTAATGTAATCTTCGGTACGCTTGTCTTTTGGCTGCGAGAACAATTTCTCGGTTTCACCGAATTCCACCAACTCGCCA
This sequence comes from Acutalibacteraceae bacterium, assembly GCA_045579885.1. Classification (GTDB taxonomy): domain Bacteria; phylum Bacillota; class Clostridia; order Oscillospirales; family Acutalibacteraceae; genus Hominenteromicrobium. Next base: position 18,182 of record JAZNMV010000280.1, read on the forward strand.
AGAAGGAAGAACGCTGTATTGTCGGAGATCCGAACTGCCTGCTGCATATTGTGAGTTACAATTATTAAGGTGTATTTTTCCTTCAGCTCTAATGCAAGTTCCTCTATGCGGGAAGTGGAGATGGGGTCGAGGGCGGAAGTCGGTTCATCCATCAAGAGCACTTTGGGCTCTACGGCAAGAGCGCGGGCAATGCATAGGCGCTGCTGCTGACCGCCCGAAAGACCAAGAGCATTCTTCTTTAGCCTGTCCTTTACCTCATCCCAAATCGCCGCGTCCCGAAGTGCCTGCTCCACGATTTCGTCGAGCTTTACTTTACTCGTGATGCTGTGCGTGCGGGGGCCGTAGGCGATATTATCGTAAATGCTCATCGGGAAGGGATTGGGCTTCTGAAACACCATACCGATATCGCGGCGAAGCTCGTTTACATCGACATCCTTATCAAAAATATTACGACCGTTATAGCTGACTTCGCCGGTGATTTTTACGATCGGAATAAGATCGTTCATACGGTTGAGGGTTTTAAGAAAAGTAGATTTGCCGCATCCCGAAGGACCAATCAGTGCTGTGATGCTCTTTTCGGGAATGGCAATATTTATATCTTTTAAGGCTTGGTTATCTCCGTACCAGAGGCACAAATCTCTAGCAGTCATTATTTCATTCATATGTTTCTCCTTTTAGCAAAGTATTTACCCACCAATGTGGCAGACAGATTTATCAGTAAGGTCAGTATCATCAAAATTGCAGCAATGGCGAAAGCAACGCCAAATTCGCCTTCCTCTTTAGCGTACACATAAAGTGCGACTGTCAAGGTTGCACCGGGGGAAGTCAGTCCCGTGAAAATACCGTTCAGAGCGTGGGCGAAACCTGCAGTAAAAAGGAGTGCTGCCGATTCGCCGAGAATACGGCCGACCGAAAGAATACAGCCTGTGATAACACCGTCCACGCATCCGGGGAGGACTACGGTGCGAATTACTCGCCATTTGCCTGCGCCCAAGCCGAAAGCGCCTTCGCGATAGCTCTGCGGAACGGTTTTCAAGCTCTCCTGAGTAGTTCTCATTACAGTAGGCAGGTTCATAATAACGAGCGTCAGCGCACCTGCGAGAAGGCTCGTTCCAAAGTTATTGGAAAACAGAAGCATACCAACAAGACCGTAAATAATAGACGGGATTCCCGAAAGGGTTTCAGCGGCGTATTCGATCATAGCTACCAACTTTTTGTTCTTGGCGTATTCAGTAAGGTAAATCGCCGCACCGACACCGAGAGGCAAGACAATGATGAGCG
>JAZNMV010000281.1:0-2757 GCA_045579885.1 Acutalibacteraceae bacterium
GTCTTGCGAGAGACGAAAGCCGAAACTTCCGTGGTACCACTCTCATTCAGTATATCGATTGCCGACATACCCTCTCCGGCACAGCATGATGCCTTCTCCCCTGTAACGGTGGGCCTCCGTCCATATCTACTCTCGAACCTATTTGGGATTCCGATTTCGGATGGCTGCTCCGGGGTGAGTCTGACCGATTGACCGTGATGCCTTTCACCAACCGGCACCTCTCTGTGTGGGTCTTTCCTGTCTTATTCCCCGTCATCGCTTTTTATTTTTATGCAAGCATTATACCATAATCGAACCCGTCCTGTCAATACCGCATCTTGAATAATTTTCGCAGCAAGAACGGCTTGGAATATGTGCATTACTCCCAAACATCTTCCGGGCCTGCCCCTTCCGAACTCTCGTCGTTCTTGATGCCGAGTGCAGTCTGACGGTAGCTCAAGGGACTGGTTCCCGTGAATTTTTTGAAATTGCGGTAGAAATAACTGGTGTTGTTGAAACCTGTCATCTGCGCAATATCGTTGATGGGCATATCCGTTTTTTCAAGATAGGAGCGTGCCACCCCGATTCTTTTCTTCAGAATATACTCTATAGGGCGCATTCCGATATTCTGCTTGAAAAGACGGCACAGATACTGCTCGGAAAGTCCTCCTGCCGCCTCGCACAGCATCTCAAGGGTAATATCCTCGCTGTAGTGCTCGTTGATGTAATCAAGAATCCGGTTGATAATCCGGTTGCTCTTTTCCGTTGCTTCGGGAATTTCGGAAATCTGGCGGTTGTACTCAATCAGAAAACGGTACAGCTCGCCGGACGCGCGCATATTTCCGTAAACGGGATCCAAGGTCAGTGCGTTATAAACATCACGAAGAGCGATATCCAGCTTCTCGGGATGCTTGTAAACCGTGTAAATAAAGGGAGAGCCGAAAAACAGCATATTCTCTGCCCCCGGAACGCCGAAATCAAAGGCGATCCAGTTGACGAGCCACTCATCTCCCTTGGGTCTGTAGTGGTATTCCACCCCTTTGTTGAGGAAAAATCCTGTTTTCTCCGGAATTTCAAACGTTTTCTCCTCAACGGTTATCAATCCGCTTCCTTTTATTGAATAGAGTATCTGCGGATACACTAAGGACGGTCTTGCAACGGAATTCTGGGCATAACCCAATCCGATTCCTCTGACAAAAACAGGGAGCTTGGCTTCTTCTTTGACCTCCGGGTAGCTAACAAGAAACATGTTTTCCTCCATAAACGTCTGATCGTGCTTGTCTGACAATACTGCGCTGTCATCCGCCCTCTGTTTTTCGCCTGTAAAAGCGAAAATCGCAAAGTAGTAATACTATAGCGTATGATTAAGAACATTTTTGTCGAATTATGTGACTTTTTTGTGACCAAAACAAAATTCGTTGTCTCGCACAACAAAAACCGTGCATTTTGTCGATTTACCTGTGCAATGCGACAGCGCACTAAAGCAACGAAGTGCAAAAAAACAAGCCGTAACCCATCGGGTTCCTGATAAAAACGCAAAAACGTTAACTCTGCGCTGTAAAACGGCTGAATTTTCACCATATATGCTTTAACAATATGCCGTATTATAGCACACAAACAACATAAACGCACCACGATACGAGTATTTCGCAATGTAAACTTTCTGTGAACAAGGTGCTGTTTGATTAATATTGTTCAGTAATACGAATATTGTTCATTGACATACGCAGGAAGATTATATAGAATTAAAGAGCAATTATTATCTTGCGTGTTTTTTCGATTTGGGATCCGTGTTTCCGTGCGTATTTCCTTAAGGGATATAGTTTTTGAATCGGAAGAGCATCAAAATATTCTTTATTTTATACGGAGGAAAGTTATGAAGAAGACACTTTCTATGATTCTCTCTGCGCTGATGCTTGCCGGCATGGCAACTTCTGCATCCGCATTTGAGAAGGGCGTAGACTACCTGGTTATGGAAGAAGTCGATCCCGACAACTATGTAGGCTACGGCGACGGATACCCCGGATCCGGTGACTGGGACTGGCCCGAATGCACAAGCGGCGAGCTCCTGAAGGGCACCATCATCTCTTCCTTTGATCCCGAAACCGGCTACTACTGCTGGTACAAGGACGCAAACGGCAACTTCACCACAGTTGGTAACGCATCCGCTGCATTCGACGGCGACACCGCTACCCTGTACGACCCCTTCGCACCCGGCCAGAAGGCATGGGCAGGCGTGATCCTCGATCAGGCTTACGAACTGACCGAAGCTCGCGTTATGGTTCGCGGCAAGTACCTCGAAAGAATGAAGAACGCTGCAATCCAGGGCTCCAATGACGGCGAAAAGTGGGTAACCATCGTGTTCTTCGCTCAGAACGCTGAAGCAGAAGACTACCATATTTTCACACCCCAGCCCATCACCGATGAAGCTTACATCGACGCAGGCTACACCGACTACAGCTCCTACTGGGTTGGCTCCGGTTCCTACCAGATGTACAGATACATCAACCTCGGCAGCAACCACGGTGAAGCAATCGAAATCGAGCTTTACGGTAACCCCGCTCCTGCTACCGAAGTAACAGACGAGCTCGTTGCTGCTACCACATTCACCGCTGTAAACTTCTTTAACGGTTCTTACGAAGACACAGGCATTGCATCCGTTTCCGTTGACGGCTCCATCACCGGTACTGTTATCGGTGCAGGCGGCTTCTACAAGGACAACGCAGAAGTAGGCTATGCAAAGGCATGGGATGGCGATGCTGCTACATTCTTCGACCC
>JAZNMV010000282.1:0-3702 GCA_045579885.1 Acutalibacteraceae bacterium
CTTTCAGCCAAGGAGTTGCCTTAATTAATTGTCTTCCTAAGACCGCTTGGCCTCCGACTTTGGAAGACGTTCCGGAGTCTCAGGCAAACGCAATTTTCGCACACACCGATAATGTAAGAAACATTATGCGTAAGGCAAGCCGCGAGAAGAAGTGCCAGTGGCTCATCGCGATGATCCCGACGCAGGAGTGGGCCGAGCTCATTCTGCCGGATGTTCCGAAGGAAAATGCACTCGAAGAGCTGTGGAAGCTCATTTTGAAGCTCTGCTACATCGATGAGACAAACGACCCGGTAGAAGTTTGGGAGCAGCACAGCGCAGTTCGTGCAGAGCGCGGCAAGAAGATCGACGCTTACGGCTTCAAGAAGCTCCACTACACCGCTGCATCCAACGGTACGGACTTCACCGTTTTCCTCACCCCGTACTCCAAGTTCCACTATGACCGCCCGGCAGACCGAATCAATTTCCACGCAAACATCCCGTCCGAGGAAATTTGCACATCCCCGGAAAAGTTCGGCGCAGAAGGCGTGATCTACTCCTCCAGACCGCTCGTTCTCGGCGGCAAGAGCATTGAAAACTTCGGCTTCCGTTTCGAAAACGGTAAGGTCGTTGAGGTTCTCGCAGAGGCAGGCAAGGAGATGCTCGAGGCACTCGTTAACACAGACGAAAACGCAGGCTACCTCGGTGAGGTCGCACTCGTTGATTACCACTCCCCGATCTCCATGTCCAACATCGTTTACTACACCACACTGATCGACGAGAACGCTTCCTGCCACCTCGCACTCGGCAGAGCACTCGGCGGACAGCTTCCGGAAGGCAGCCCGTGGACACTGAACGATTCCCAGATCCACATCGACTTCATGGTCGGTACACCGGACCTGCACATCGTAGGCACCACAGAGAGCGGCGAAGAAGTTGTCGTGTTCGATCAGGGCGATTTTGTACTCTAAGATTTACGTATAGTTCACAGGCCCCCTCTGATGAGGGTCGATTCCCCCGCCTGGCGGGGGAAATGTCGGCATAGCCGACAAAAGGGGGCCGCCTCCGGCTAGGAGGCTGTCAGCGTAGCTGACTGGGGAAGAGAACTCTCGCAGCCTATCTCTCCCTCCGTCATTTTCTATCGAAAATGCCACCTCCCTTGGGACCGGACCTTCCGGCATCAGAGGGAGGCTTTTTCGCACTGTACAAGCTTATCATAAGGAGTTGTATTTATGAAAGTCTTATTCATCGGCAACAGCCACACCTTCGTGCACTTTGTGCCGGACCGCGTTTCGAAGTTCTGCGAAATGCAGGGCCAGCCCATCGAAGCCGTGATGCTCACGCACCCGGGCATGGGCCTCAACTGGCACTTGGAGCAGCACCAGACAAAGTACAACGTAATGCGCGGCCATTACGACGCGATTGTGCTGCAGCACAACGCCCACCCGTTCCCGGGCATGGAGTCGCTCGTAAATTCCGGCACGGAACTCGCAAAATGGGTACCTGAGGATCGCAAGATCTTCCTCTACATGACATGGAGCGAGAAGAATAACCGCGCGGGTCAGGAAATTATGACCGCTTCCTACGAAGCACTCGCCGAAAAAACCGGCGCTACGATCTGCCCCGTCGGCAAGATCTGGTGGCAAGCAGCAGATCATCACCCCGAAGAGGAGCTCTACTATAAAGACGGCGAGCACAGCTCCGTTCTCGGCGCATCCCTCTCCGCTTCCGTCATCGGCCGCACCTTGCTCGGCATGGAAGTAAACGCCGAAGTTTGCTATGCGGATGCAAAAATCCTCGAAGCGGACACCACAATTTTGAAGTAAACACACCGACAGGCACACAGCGAAAAAGCCGTGTGCCTGTTTTTTTGCGTAAATCTCACGGGCGGATGTGGTACGCCCGGTAGTGATATTTTCGCTGCGCAAAAGTGATATTTGACACTGCGTGTCAAGTGATATTGAAATCTTCCGATTTCAGTTATATTATATTCGCCTTATAGCTCGGCGAAGCCGAATATCACTCGCGAAGCGAATATAACTGTTCAACACACATAATGTGTTGAACTATAATACGCCGCACACCACCCGGACGGAATGCGCATCCACACATCATTGCCGACCGCCTCAACCTCGAGGCACGTTACCGCCGTGCCCTTTTTGAGGTGGCCGGAAGAATAAGCGTGCGCTTTGGCATTTTTAGTCAGCTCCTCATACGCTTTTCGGCGATTCTTTGTACCCGCACCCGTGCGAACGGAAAGCGCATCGACCTGAACGGTGTAGACCTTGCCGACTGTGTACTGCGGCAGGTCATTTTTCTGCTCTTTGAAAGGCTCCTCCTCGAGAAAAGCTTTTACCATGTCCACAAAGCGCTGCCAGCCGAGGTCGAGCGTTCTGTGCGGACAGTACTTGCGGCTGAAATCCTGATGCTTTCGAAGCCTGTCCACACCCCAGCCATAGCGGCGGAGGATATCCGCAGCGAGCGCCGCCGCGTTCCTTTCGGCTTTTTCGAACTTCTCGCCGCCGGACTTCGAATAACAGATCTCGATCGCGATGCCGTATCGGTTGCCCTCGCCCTTTCCACCGTCTCCCGCGTGCCACGCGTTGCGGTCCTCGGGGATGCCCTGTACGGCTTCCTTATCATCGACCGCATAGTGGAAAGAAACCTCTCGATCGTTTCTTTTCATGTACGCGATCTCGTTTTCAGCCGGGGCATCGTTTGCCGTGTTGTGGATGACAACGAACTTCGGCTCCATCTTAAACGGGCACTTGATACCCCACTTCACTTCCTCCACGAGATTTTTTCTGATTTCTACCATATCATTCCCCTCCTTCTTCGATGGGTTTCACTTCCGGCAGTCCCGCGACTGACATTAAGACGGAGAGCACACCGGCGAGCACCGAAGCGCTCATCACGGCGAGCCAGTTCACGTCCTGCAGCATGGCGGCTGTGCCGACCGTCGCCAAAGCTGTCTGCGCCACGGTCTTCACGGCACGGTGGGCCGCCGCTTTCGCCCACATTTTCCAGTTTGTCTTTTTCATAAAATCTCCTTTTTCAAACGCTTATCACAGCCCGAGCATCCGGCAGATATAGCCGAGCACGAGCGCCACGATCGCGATGATGAGCTGCGTCATGATGACCTCCCACCGTTTCGCGGGCACATCCTTAAGGCTTTTTACATCGCCCTTGATCTCGCGCACATCGCCCTCCACGCGCTCCTCCCGGTCGGCAAGAACTTTCACCGTGCTGACGAGATCGTCTAAAATATCCTGCCGCTTCTCCACTTCTTCGATGCGGTGCTGGTTCGATTTCGCTCTGTCCTCCACTTCGGTCAGGCGGTGTTCAAACTCCCTTTCCATTTTACGCCCCCTTACGCTCTTGTGATACGGCCGGCTTCATCCACGGTGAGAATGCCCTTTTCCACGGCCTTCTGCACCATTTCGGCTGTCCACAGACTCTGTCTGTACCATTTTTCAATTCTTTCAAACATGCTTTCCACCTCCTCAGATCAATGTGTCGGTCATCATCGCGGTATATGTTGCCTGCGCCTCGATGCGGTCCGCCTGTGTGGGTTCCGGCGTATACGCCATGATGATCTCGCCGCCCTCAACCGAGCGGATGTCTTCCGGGCTTTCGAGAATTACAATAAGTTCTCCGGTTTCGTCAAACAGATGCACCCCGTCCGCATACATTTCCGCTCTTTCACAAAAGTGCGGCCCCGAGCCT
>JAZNMV010000283.1:0-3589 GCA_045579885.1 Acutalibacteraceae bacterium
AACCGCCAAACGCTCGCCGACACGGAATTTCATCGAGACATGCCGCAGCGCGTAATCCTCCGCACCGGGATATTTAAAGGATACATCGCGGAACTCGATTTCATACTGCCTGTCACTGCGTTTTTCCGTCGTGAGGCTGCCCTGATACATCTCATTCGGGATGTCGAGAAATTCGAAGCTTGTGCGCAGCATCGTAACATTCGTGCGCATCTCGCCCCAAGTAGTTACAAGCTTACCGAGGTTCGCGGAAAGCGAAGTGATCGCCGTTACATACTGCGCAACGGAACCCACTGCAAATGCACCCGCCCATGCTTTGAGGCAGACGAAAACATAAGCTAAACCAAGAAAGACAGCCGAAATACCGTCTGATAAACCGCACAGCAGACCGATGGGACCGCGCGCCTGGATCGCCTGTATTCCGTTCGTCGAAAAGCTCTTATCCGAAATCAAATGATGCACCTGAATATGCTGCTGGTTATACATACGAATATCCATTTGCCTGTGCTTTTCTCTCGGAAACCAGCCGAAGAACATAAAGAAGCGGTTTCCTTCCTTTACGTCTTCCCATGTGCGCATGGCAAGTTCGTTTGCTTTATTCTGAAATACCGGTGCCAAAAAAGATATAGTCAGCAGGATAAGCAGAATGGCAGTAAGAAAAAACGGATTATTTAAGATGACCCAACGCCCGGCTGTTCCCGGAACATGTTCTGTAAACAAGGTAATTGTTAAGGCCAGTCCACTGAAAATGCCCGCTACGGCCTGTATCATCGGCTCAATTTTAAGCGGTACACGCAGCAGACCGCCCCACATATAATTGGTATTCTGCTTGATGTTCGATAACGTCTCATGCGTCTTCGCTGCATCCGCCGCTGCAAAATCCATTGAAAACAGCTTATCCGTTGTGACACGCAGATTTCTGTGCCAAATTGCGCTGCCGCAGACCTGCTTCCAGCGCTTCAGCATAGCTGTTAAGAGTGCCGCACCGGTCGTTACACCGATCGTAAGTAAAATAAGGAACTGTAATCGCTCGGGATCTCTTTCTCCTGCCAATTCATTGAGTATCTGTGCGGAAAAGTATATTCCGATGTACGGCACTACAGCTGAGAAAACTGAGTATAACAGGATTGCTAAAAGATAATGCGGCGAATACTTATTCCAAATTTTGCAGACACGCACGACGGCTTGCAAAGTTTCTCTGTTGGACGGCAGATCTTTATTCCTCTTTTTCATCGTATTCACCTTCCTTATCTCGGTAATACCGGCTCTGAATCTCGAATAATTCAGCATATTTTCCTTTTTTCAAAAGCAAAGTTTCATGCGTGCCTTCTTCGGCAATCACGCCATCAGCAAGATACAAAATGCGGTCACAGAAACGGGTAGAAGCCAATCTGTGAGAAATATAGACTGAAGTTCTGCCCTTTGTAAGGTCATTATAGCGCATGTAGAGATTGTGTTCAGAGATCGGGTCGAGTGCAGCGGTCGGTTCATCCAATACGATGATCGGCGCATTTTTATAGAGCGCACGCGCCAACATCAAACGCTGTGTCTCACCGCCTGAAAGCTCTATACCGTCTTCAAACACACTGCGTCCCACATGGGTCTTTACTCCACTGGGCAAAGCACGGATACGGTCTAAAAGGTCAGCTTCACGCAGCGCTTCATTCATCTTCTCATCATCAATATCTCTATAATTCTGAGCTACATTTTCCGCAAAGTCCGTATCGAAGATGGAGAATTCCTGGAACACGGCGGAGAAGTGTCTGTAATAATCACGGCGGTTAAACTTTCGGATATCCTCGCCGTTTAAGAGTACTGCACCCTCTGTCGGATCGTAAAAACCGCAGATCAGCTTGATAAGTGTTGTTTTGCCTGCGCCGTTTAAGCCGACAACGGCAAGCTTTTCACCGGGTTTTATTTTCAGATCAATATTTTTAAGTGTATCCTTTTCAGCGCCGGGATAGCGGAAAGAAACATTTTTAAGCTCGATCTCATACAGTTTATCTGTGTTCGGGATCAGCGCTTCGCCGTCCTCAAATTTAAACAGCTCCTTGATTTCCAAAACATCACGCACAAGATTGATATCCAGACTGAACTTATGCAGTTCAAAGAATCCCGAGAGAATATCGGTTATCCAGTTTGTAAAACCGCCTACCGCCGTAAAATACAGCAAAAATTCCGCCGCAGTTAATCCGTCGCTGAGTGCCTTATGGATAAGGTAAGCATACGCAATGCCGTTTCGAAGTACACTCATGATCAGATCAGTGAGATCACCGAGGAAATATACCTTCTCCCCTCGAACCGTAAAATCACGGTACAAATTCTGTGCCGCACTAAAAATATCCTGCAGCCATTTTCCCATGCCGAAAATACGGATATCCTTGAGTGCACCGTGTCCCTCTGCCTGCTCTGCTACATACTCCATTCTGCGGGCATACTTTGCTTCTTCTTCGCGATGTCGATAACCCCACTGCGCGGTATGCGCATTGACAAAGTAACCGATAGCAGCTGTGATCAGTATCGTAACCGTCAGAACAGGGTCTACGGAATAAAACAGAAGCAAATAGATGATAAACCCCAATACGCTTTGCAGGATGCGCGTAAACGTCCCCCAAATCGCTTCTGTAGCACAATTATTGGAATTGACCGTCATATATGCCTTTTGAATACTCTCCAATACAGATTGGTCTTCCAAATGCGGATAGGAGGTTACTGCTACCTTTTCCGCAATGGACGCGAGAAGATCGCATCTCAGCGTAATACGACCATAAATCGTATTCTCCCTGCAATAAGCTGTTGCACCCCGCACCAAAAACAGTCCTCCGGCAAATAAAGCGATGGTACCAAAAAGCTTAATAAGCGGTACATGTCTCTCCACCTGTTCCAATATAACCGGTGCAATATAAAGCTCTAAAAGGCTTGCCGCCACAGCCAGAAGTGCCGGCAGAATAAAGAGCGGTATAACGCTCCTCTCCTTCTCCCATGCCAAGCGTATCATGTACACAGAATTCTGCCACATGTTATACTTTGGCTTTTCTTTTTTCTTTCGCATAACTCTCTCCTTTCTGCGTTCATCGCATCTTTAGGATATAACAAAAATTCGTCCCCGTGCGGTTTTGGGGACGAATTGTAAATTTCAGGGGATGAATTGTTCCTCCTGCTGCGGCAGAAGAATCTCCGTTGTAAACGCGCCGTCCTCACTGGCACGTTTCAGATAGCCGCCGAGGCGCTCCACAACGGTATCGATACGCATGAGGCCAAAGCCGTGTCCGTCCCCCTTTGTGGAACGGAATCGGTCGTTTTCCTTCTGCTGCTTCTTGGTTGCTGTCATGTTCGTAACGGAAATATACAGCTGCGTGTTTTTCATATCCATGTACACACGGATCATGCGCTCGTCTTCCGGCAGAGACATACTGGCATCTATCGCGTTATCTAAGAGATTACCAAGAATAACACAGAGGTCGAGATCGGATATTTGAAACGTGACCGGAATGTGCGCATCGGCACGCACCGGGATCCGCTTCGCCTGTGCCAAAGATATCTTACTGTTCAGAATGGCATCCGCCATAGCGTTGCCGGTCTTGACCACGGT
>JAZNMV010000284.1:0-6108 GCA_045579885.1 Acutalibacteraceae bacterium
CGAACCGTCGACCTCCAGCGTGACAGGCTGGCGTTCTAACCAACTGAACTACCGGGCCACATGGTGGGGACAATAGGACTCGAACCTATGACCCCCTGCTTGTAAGGCAGGTGCTCTAACCAGCTGAGCTATACCCCCATGCACAATCGCCTCAAGTTTTTCAAGCTCTCTCAGCGACGTGTTATATAATACTATATTGGCATCAAAAAGTCAATACCTTTTTTTAAAATTTTGAAGCTTTATTTCTCTAACTGCGCACGCTTTTCACGCACAGCAGCCGCAAGCGTATTAAGCTCTTCTACAGTAAAGTAATATTTCTTGCTGCAATACGGACATACGGCTTCCGCCTTACCGTCTGTAGTTGGCAATGTCTCGATTTCTTCCGGCTCGAGTGTAGAAAGTGCATTATAATACTTTTCCTTGCTGCAGTTGCAAGCATAGTGTACAGGCATCTCATCCAGTACTTCTACATCAAAACCTTCGAGTGCGGTTCTGCACATATCTTCTACAGACACGCCCTTTGCAAGCATAGTTGTAACCGGTTCAAGCTTTGCAATATTTGCTTCCAGCTTTTCGATATCCTCCGGCATCGCACCCGGCAGCACCTGAATCAAAAGACCGCCTGCCAGCATAACCTGACCGTTTTCGGAATCAACCAAAACACCGAGCGCACACGCTGTCGGGATCTGCTCACTTGTTGCATAATAATTTGTGATATCTTCCGCGATCTCACCGCTTACAAGCTCTACCTGACCCATATACGGTTCGCCTGTGCCGTAGCTTCGGATAACACCGAGACGGCCTGTAGTGCCAACGGCTGTGCTGACATCCAGCTTACCGTTCGGCTTACGCGGAACTTCAACGGCAGGTGCATCCACGCAGCCGCGAACATTACCGTGGCTATCAGAAATTGCGGTAAGTGTACCCAGCGGACCGCCGCCGTTTACACGAAGTGTCAGCGTAGCACTTGCCTGCTTCAGCATTGCACCCATAACGGATGCACCGGTAAGCAATCTGCCCAATGCCGCAGATGCAGTTGGGCTCAAGCCATGAAGTTTCTGTGCTGTATATACCGTATCACTTGTATCGATTGCAGATGCCATTAATGCACCGTCCGATGTGATGCAGCGTATAATTCTATCCAATACTTAAACTTCCTTTCCTAAATCATTATGAGGGCCTCAGCCCTCATAAACAGCATTGTGTGACTTTGTAATATGCGCCGCAAACACCAGGCGCTGCTCTGTCGGCTTCGGATCTTCAAAGGACATGTCTCCGAAGAAACGAATCTGATCAAAACCCGCTTCCTCAAGCATGGAAGTGATCTCTTCCGGACTGTATACTTGCTCTGAAAAACGTTCGCTGCTGCGCGTATAGGTTTTACCCTGCTTCTCAAAGAAATCCAGAGATATCGCAACACTTCTATCCTGCGGATCATACACATTCTGCCATATGCAGTAAATATCCGCAAGATCATACACAAACGTATTGTTCGAGAGAACGTGTTCATGTTTATACGGTGTATTTACATCAAAAATGAACCAGCTGTCGTCATTCATAAAGAATGCAACACGCTTGAAAGCTTCCAAAACCTGCTCCGGTCCCGAAAGATGATTGATACTGTCAAGCGAACAGAATACGGTATCTACTGTGCCGTACAAATCAAGACTCTGCATTTTCTGACAGAGGAAAAGCACGTCCGCATCCATATCATACGCCTTGTCTTTCGCCTCGGAAAGCATTGCGATCGAACCGTCAACACCGTACACATCAAACCCAAGCTTATAAAGCTCCAAAGTGAGGCTGCCGGTACCGCACGCCAGATCCAAAGTCAAACCGGGCTCGTGACCGAGCAATTTCAGAAGCTCTGCAAGATAAGCTGCCCTCGAAGCATAATCAACATTCGCAGTCAGAGCATCATAATATCTTGCAAATACGTCATAGCCTGCCATGATTATTTCTTATCCTTTTCCTTCTCTTTTTCCATACGCCAAATACGGTCAAATATCAATGTATATCCATCACTGCCGTAATTCAGAGAACGGTTAACTCGGCTGATTGTTGCAGTAGAAGCACCTGTGGCCGCTACAATTTCGCTGTAGACCTGTCTGGCATTAAGCATCTTAGCAACTGCAATACGCTGTGCCATAGCCTTCAGTTCCGGAACCGTGCAGAGGTCTTCAAAAAAGCGGTAGCACTCCTCTCGATCCTTCAGCATCAAAATAGAATCAAACAGGAAATCAACGTTTTCATCATGCAGTTTTGTATTCATAACCGTACCTCTTTTCTCGTATTACATTTTACTGCTTCTTTATTTTACCACGAAAAAGCGGGAAAGTAAACCCTCAATTTCAGGCAAGAAGCGGTCAAATGTCATTACGAATCAGATCAGCGTACGTTTCTGCTTTGATCACAACGCGGGATGTACCATTTGTAACCATTACGCAGGCCGGCCGCGGATTTCTGTTATAGTTCGATGCCATGGAATAGTTATATGCACCGGTAGAAAGCACAGCTAAAATATCGCCGATCTGCGGCGTCTGGATCTTTGTTCCGACCTGAATCAGGTCTCCGCTTTCGCAGCACTTACCGGCGATCGTTGCACGGAACTTTGCCGGCTCCGACGCACGATTTGCCACTAGACATGTATAATCCGACTGATAAAGCGCATAACGCGGATTCTCGAACATACCGCCATCCACAGCTACATAGGTTCTCACATCCGGAATCGTCTTTATATCACCAATCGTGTAGAGTGTGATACCGGCTTCACCGACAATAGAACGGCCCGGTTCGATGTAGATGCGCGGAATAGCCAAACCGAACTCTGCACAGGACGCATGTACAGCTGCAGAAACGTCACTCATATAATCTTCATACGGTACAGCTGCGTCAGCATTTTTATACTTGATACCAAAACCACCGCCGAGATTTAAGTGATGAAGCTTCTTGCCAAGTTCAACATAGATCTTATGGTAGAACTGCAGCATAACCTGAGCAGCGAGTACAAACGGAGATTTATCAAAAATCTGCGAACCGATATGGCAATGCAGACCGATAAGATCAACGTACTCGGACTGGACTGCCTCACGAACCGCCTCAAAAGCTTCACCCGTTTCAAGTGCAAAACCGAATTTTGAGTCGATCTGACCGGTACGAATAAACTCATGGGTATGTGCATCGATACCGGGCTTAATGCGCATAGAAATCGATACAGTGAGACCTTTCTTTTCTGCGATCTTCTCAATACGGCGCAGCTCCGAAATATTATCTACCACAATATCCCCTACACCGCTCTCGATCGCATATTCCAGTTCCTGAACAGATTTATTATTTCCCTGAAAATGGATGATCTTTGCGTCAACACCTGCAGCAAGTGCAGTGTACAGTTCACCGCCGGAAACCACTTCAAGCTCAAGCCCTTCGCTTGTTACTATACGGCAGATTTCCTTGCAGCTGAATGCTTTACTTGCGTAGATCGGTGCACCGTTTCCTTCATAATACTTATCAAAAGAAGACTTATACCTGCGGCAGGTATCACGGATCTTATCCTCGCTCATTACATAGAGCGCTGTTCCGTACTGTTCTGCCAGCTCTACCGTATCGCATCCGCTGATCGTCAAATGCCCTTTTTCATTTACTCCTAAGCAATCGGATACAAACATGATCGCTCAATCCCTTCTAAACTTTGTACTCAGTTTATTCTGCGCAGCCTTCAACCGCAGCCTCAATCCGTTCTTTCAGAACATCCAGGCCAAAACCGTTCTGGGAAGAGAACGGAATAAACTCGATCTCATGCTCATCAAACAACTCTTTAAAATATGCACTCTGCTTATTAAACTGTGTTTTATTCAGCTTATCGCATTTCGTGCAAACGACCAAAAACGGGAACTCACGTTCAATCAGGAAATTGATCATATCAAAATCGTCTGCAGTCGGCTCATGACGCATATCAAGAATCTGAATAACAAGCGCGATCTTTCTGCCTGCATCAAAATAGCCCTGCATCAGTTTCGCCCAACGGTTCTTCTCATTTTGCGAAACTTTTGCGTAGCCGTATCCCGGAAGGTCTACCAAACGGCAGTCCGGCAGGCGGAAAAAGTTGATCGTAGCCGTCTTGCCCGGCGTCGCACTGACACGCGCCAGTGCCTTTCTGTTGATCAGTTTATTGATCAACGAGGATTTGCCTACATTAGATTTGCCGGAAAAAACAATTTCCGGCAAATCCGAACCTGTAAGCTGATCTGCACGGCCAAATGCCGCTTCAAATGTTACAGCTTGAAAATTCATATTGTTCACCTTATCCTGTTTCCAGGAGTCTCTTTTTACTGTCTCAATGCAGCTGTTGTACGCTTGGATTCCGGAACATGCTGCTTTTCAACCGTCTTCCCGTCCTGCTCTAAAAGCGCAGGAATCGCAATCGGCAGAACCTCATCAATCTTTCTAACAGGGATAAATACAACATTATCCTTAACAATTTGATCAACTTCGGCAAGGTCGGCAATATTACCGTGCGGAATCAAAACCGTCTTAACACCGTTTCTGTACGCCGCCATAGACTTCTCTCTCAAACCGCCGATCGGAAGCACACGCCCCTGCAGCGTGATCTCACCGGTCATCGCAACCGTATGCAGGATCGGCTTCTTAAGCAATGCTGAAGTAATCGCCGTTGCCATGGCAATACCGGCAGACGGTCCGTCCTTCGGTATTGCTCCTTCGGGAGCATGAATATGGATATCCTTATTGGTATAGAAATTCGAATCAATACCAAGTGTTTTAGCTCGCGTACGGATGCAAGTCAATGCTGCATTTGCAGACTCCTTCATAACATCGCCGAGAGAACCAGTCAGTTGAATCTTACCTGTGCCGTCCATAACAGCTACTTCGATCGGCAGAAGTTCGCCGCCAACGCTTGTCCATGCAAGACCGTTCACAAGACCGATCTCATCGAACTTATCCGTATTGTCCTTTGTAAACTTCTTCGGACCGAGCAATTCTTCAAGATTCGCTGTCTTTACAGAATACGACTTGAACTCTTCCTCAGAGACGATCTTCCTTGCAATTTTACGGCAAATACTGCCGATAGTACGCTCCAATGTACGCACACCGGCCTCGCGTGTATAGTTTTCAATGATCGCATGCAATGCTGTAGGATTAAACTTCAGCTGCGAAGACTTGATTCCGTGCTTCTTCAGCTGTTTCGGAATCAGGTATTTTGTTGCAATGTGATATTTCTCATCATGCGTATAGCTGCCGAGCTGAATCACATCCATACGGTCAAAAAGCGGACCGGGAATCGCCGATGCATCGTTCGCAGTTGTAATAAAGAGCACACGGCTTAAATCAAACGGCAGGTCAATGTAATGGTCATGGAAAGCGCTGTTCTGCTCCGGGTCCAAAACTTCCAAAAGCGAAGCCGACGGATCACCCTTAAAGCTCTGTCCGAGCTTATCGATCTCATCGAGAAGGATCAGCGGATTATTTACTCCGGCCTGCTTTACGGCCGCCATAATACGGCCGGGCATGGAGCCGACATATGTTTTTCTGTGACCCATGATATCCGCTTCATCTCGAACACCGCCGAGAGACACACGGACATACTTTCTGCCGGTTGCTTCGGCGATAGAATGTGCAATCGATGTTTTACCTACACCCGGAGGGCCGACAAGACAAATAATCTGGCCGGTTGCCTGATCAGAGAGCTTACGAACCGCAAGGATCTCGAGAAAACGATCCTTTACCTTCTGCATACCGTAATGATCACGGTCGAGTATTTTCTGTGCCTTAGCGATATCCAGCTTTTCTGCAGAAGAAGCATTCCACGGCAGCTCAAGACATGTCTCAAGATAGACACGCATAACAGAACCCTCGTGAGAGCCGTACGGCATTTTTGCAAGTCTGTCGACATCCTTCAAAAGCTTTGTTTTTGCAGCTTCAGGCATATTCAGAGACTGGATTTTCTCGCGCATACCGTCGGATTCTTCCTGCGGATCTTCTTCGCCGAGTTCGTTTGCGATCACACGCATCTGCTCACGCAGCATATAATTGCGCTGGTTTTCATCCATCTGCTCCTGTGCTTTCTGTGTGATCTCACGCTCCAGCGCCAAC
>JAZNMV010000285.1:0-3233 GCA_045579885.1 Acutalibacteraceae bacterium
TCCGCGATCACCGCGTTCTCCGCCGAGCTCGTAAGAAACACACGCGAAGGCAATTCACTGTTTGAATTCTCCGTAAGAGAACTGAAGATTGGGTAAAAGAAAAATGCTCCCTTTACACAAGGGAGGCTTTATAATTACCCAATTTTCAGTTCTCTTACGGAGAATTCAAACAGCGAGTTGCCTTCGCGGGTGTTTCTTACGAGCTCGGCGGAGAACGCGGTGATCGCGGAGTTCGGCATAGCGTCGGAGAAAAATTCACCGGTGATCTTCCACACGGCCTCGCCGTTTGCGGTGTCACTCTTCACGGATGTGAGCGAAGCGGAGAAGCCGCCGTCGGAAAGCGGATGGGAGAATGCGTCCGCGTCCTTATCGTAAACGATCTCACCGGAAAGCGACTGGGGGATCTCCAGAAGATGTGTGCCGCCGCCCTCGAATAAGCCGGAGGCGATCTCTTCAATAACGCCGCGGGAGAGAACGAGCGCACTGCCGAAGGTCTCGGCGCTGTAAAAATCCATACCGCAGCCGTCGATCGCGAAAATGACGGTCTGCCAGAAATATTCGGGGGAGTTCATATCGAATGTCATGCCGTTCAGCTGCGCTAAAATATGTGCCGTGAAAAGCGGCTCCATTACACCGAACTCGGTGTACATTCCTTCTTCGCCGCCGCCCGAGAGCTCCGATTGCGCGTCCGGTGTGGGGCTGGGCTCCGGTGTCGGCTCTGCTGTGGGTGCTGCCGTAGGAGTGGCTGTCGGGTCAGCCGTGGGAGAGGGCGTGGCTGTAAGTTCCGTAGTGGGCGGTGTGCCTGATGCGCAGCCCGTAAGGCATAGGCAAAGCATCAAAATAAGTGCGGTGCGCCAAAAATTCTTTTTCATTTAAATTGCTCCTTCAAATCAGAAAAACAGGAAATACCGTAAAAATAATAATAACAGAGCGGGGGAGAAATGTAAACGAGAACCGCGAAAGTTTTGGTTCCAGTTTCGTAATCTGTGTAGGAATTTCGTCATTTTTAATACGGGCGGATAATATCCGCCCCTACGGCGAGGTTGTGCAGAATTTGTAGGGGCGATTATCAATCGCCCGAAAACAGAATTGCGCTGTGCGTGCCAATTAAATATTACAAAACGGTGAAATTTTTGATTTCACTTTACAAAAGCGGCGCTGTCATGTACAATGATTATAAGTATAACTGCGCGATAAAGCGCGAATGAATTTAAATTGAAAACGAGGGTGTTATTATGAGCCTGAAGTACAAAAGAGTATTACTGAAGCTTAGCGGCGAATCCCTGTCCGGCGGTATCGGACACGGTATCGATTTTGACACAGTCGTCAAGATCTGCGAGCCGATCAAGAAGATTGTAGATATGGGTTGTGAAGTGGCTATCGTTGTAGGCGGCGGCAATTTCTGGCGCGGCAGAAGCAGCGGCAGCATGGACCGTACACGTGCGGACCACATGGGCATGCTGGCAACTGTTATCAACGCACTGGGCGTAGCAGACGGCCTCGAGCAGGTCGGCCTCGACGTTCGCGTACAGACCGCGATCGCTATGCAGGAGATCGCAGAGCCGTATATCAGAAACCGTGCTGTCCGTCACCTTGAAAAGGGCAGAGTTGTTGTATTCGGCTGCGGCACAGGCAACCCGTTCTTCTCCACCGATACCGGTGCTGCACTGCGCGGCGCTGAGATCGATGCAGACGTCATCCTGAAGGCCACCATGGTCGACGGCGTTTACGACAGCGACCCGAAGAAGAACCCGAACGCAGTACGTTTCGACACGATCACCTACATGGATATCCTCAATAAGAACCTGCAGGTCATGGATATGACAGCGGCTTCCTTCTGCAAGGACAGAGATATCCCGTTCTTCGTATTCAGCATTGAAGACCCGGAAAATATTGTTAAGGCAGTATGCGGCGAAAATGTCGGTACGGTTATTAGTAATGGCTGATCCGAAGAGGATAACCCGAACGTCTTTTATCCGCGCAGACGGAAGCGCGGTTTCTATCTAAAATAAATTCTAAAACGAGGAGTATATACTATGAAAGAAGTTATTGCAAAAGCTGAAAGCAAAATGGGCAAGACCATCGCAAAGTTAGAGGGCGACTACGCTGCTATCCGCGCAGGCCGCGCAAATCCGGCTGTTCTCGATAAGGTCACTGTAGACTACTACGGCGCACCGACACCGGTCAACCAGCTCGCAGCGGTTTCCGTTGCGGAAGCACGCGTTCTGAACATCCAGCCGTGGGATTCTTCCGTTTGCCGTGCGATCGAGCGTGCGATCCAGACCTCCGACATCGGCATCAATCCCCAGTCCGACGGCCGTGTCATCCGCCTCGTATTCCCGCCGCTGACAGAGGAAAAGCGTAAGGATATCGTTAAGGAAGTCAGCAAGATGGCTGAAGAATCCAAGGTAGCGCTCCGCTCCATCCGCCGCGATGCGATCGAAAAGATGAAGAGCATGAAGAAGGAAGGTCTCCTGACTGAGGACGACCTCAAGCAGGGCGAAAAGAAGATCCAGGATGTAACCGATAAGAACGTTAAGGTCATCGACGAGCGTTCCGCTGCAAAGCAGAAGGAAGTTCTCACTCTGTAATAAGATTTCGGATCATATCCGGAATACAGAGAAAGGGTCTGCATAAAATGGCATTAAAGACAAATTCTCCGGGTGCTGCGGCTGTGCCGCAGCACATCGGCATTATCATGGACGGCAACGGCCGCTGGGCCAAAAAGCGCGGTCTGCCGCGCTCTGCCGGGCATACCGCCGGTGCGGCGAATTTCCGTACCATCACGCGGTACGCGTCCTCCATCGGTGTAAAATATCTCACGCTGTATGCGTTTTCCACGGAGAACTGGAACCGCCCCGAAGCGGAGGTTTCCGCGCTCATGCGGCTTTTTAAGCAGTATCTTGAGGAAGCGCTCAGCGATTTTATGGATGAAAACATCCGTGTCCGCTTTTTGGGAGATGTTTCCGCGTTTTCCCCCGAGCTGCAGTCGCTCATCCGCCGCGTGGAAGAGGAAAGTGCAGCGAAAACGGGCATGGTTTTAAACCTTGCCATGAATTACGGCGGCAGAGCGGAGATCACACGTGCGATGAAAAATCTCGCTCTGCGTGTGGAAAAAGGCGAACTCAAAGCGGAGGAGATCACGGAAGATATGATCTCCGGCGAGCTCTACACAGCGGGTCAGCCCGACCCCGACCTCATCATCCGCCCGAGCGGGGAAGAGCGTCTTTCGA
>JAZNMV010000286.1:0-11008 GCA_045579885.1 Acutalibacteraceae bacterium
CTGCATTACAGCGGCAGAAGCGTAGCGAATGTTAACAACAGCATCTGCACCGAGCTGTTCCGCTTCTTCTACCATGCGTTTTGGTGCAAGCGCACGGGCATCGTTCATCATCTCGTTGTAAGCTGTAAGCTCACCGCCGACAAGTGTTTTGAAGCTCTGTGTAATGTCGTGACCGACATGTTTGCTCTGAATGGTGCTGCCGCGTACAAGACCGAGCATTTCGAGTGTTTTTCCTGTAATGTAATCAGTATTGACTAAGATCATCTTCTTCGCCGCTCCTTATTTCTTTTATTCTTTGAACGCATACATAAACGGTAACAACCGCAAAAATCACGGGAAGGATCCCGAGCACGAGCCGTATAAAACCGTTCAGCAATGAGATCAGAAAGCCAAAGTATACAATGAAATAGAGAATTAAGAATACTGCGACCAGAATCGGCGCAAGCAGCTTTTTTCGGTTTTGATTCATCGCTGTCACCTGCTTTCTTTGAGATAATTATACACTGTTCCTGTTGGCTTTGCAAGAAAAGTCGGATTGCATCAGTCTGCTTTCGGCGGATGGCAGATGAGTGCGGAAATGTTTCGCAGAGAGATTTCGCCTATGCCGTATGGAATGAAGAATTTATCACCTTTTTTAGCGGGAACACTACTGTTTTGATACGCTATGCAGCCCTCTCCGTCAGTCACAACAACGGAAACAAAACTCTTCGGCGAAAAGCGATATTCTTGCCCCAAAACCCCGTCTAAAGCGAAAAAGGGCGTGTCTTCATAAGTGACAAGGGGCGTGTACGTATATGCTGTACACGACACGGGCTCATGCTTTAAGAAGCAGCGTGCGGCGGTTTCTTCGCGGCTGAGACCGTTATAGTCGAAGCAGTCGAGCATTTTTTCTTCCCCGACGCCGTAGTGGATCTGCTGCGGCGTAAGTTTTGTGCCGTAAGCGGTCGTCATTTCCGTACGCATTGTATAGTCACAGGGCTGCTGAATTTCAAGAAGAAAAAGTCCTGCACCGATCGCATGCGGCATGCCGCCGCAGACAAGCACTGTATCGCCTGTTTCCGGTGTAAACTTATGAAGGCAATCGAGCATACCTTCAATATCCTGTTTTTGAAACAGTTCCTTCCAAAGTTCACGGGTCACATGTGGTTTGAATCCCAAGTAGATGCAGGCTTCCGGATCGCGCTTTGCGAGGATGTGCCAGCATTCGGTTTTACCGTAAGGTGTTCCAAAATGGATTTTTGAGTATTCGTCGGTAGGATGGACCTGAATGCCAAGTCGGTCTGCAGAGTCCAAAAGCTTTGTAAGAAGTGCGGGATCTGTGCGACCGGGACCGAAATCTTCGGATGCAACATGATCGGTAATCAGTCCGTCTTCAGTTTTGGAAATACCCTCATTCTTTATATATTGCGGATTAGTGGCCTCAATGAATGAAGAGATCCAGTCTTCGGGATAATCGCTGTCTTTTGGGTTTGCGCTGCCGAGAAATTCGTCTAAAAGCTTGCCGCCGCGGTAAGTGCGCCAAACTCTTGTAGATAGCTGTTTTAGCGGTTTTTTCATTCTATCGCCTCCAATGTAACTTCCTGTGGATTCACATTTACGGTAATATCGACCGGATTCCCCAAAAGCTCGGTGATATGCATGCTTGCCGGGTTTTCGCTGTAGTTAAAGCAGAACAGGAATACACCGTTTTCGTTTTCGGAAAGGCGGATCATCATATTTCCTTCTGCTTTGAACTGACGGAGTGAAAATCTATCGGCAAGTTCGGAGATAAATACTTTTACAGAACTATGTCCCATCTTATCGTAGCCATGAAAAAGGTCGGTCATAACTGCAAGGGTTTCACCGTTTCCGAAGCAGTTATGAACTATGGCGGCATCGCCGTTTTCAAATACAGCTTCCACTGTACCGCTTACATTCGTGATTTCATGTGTGTAATAGCCTTCTAATTTTTCGCCGTTTGGGAAAAAAGCGGTGAGGTCCATATAGTCGGTATCGAGCCATTCATAGCCGAATACTTCGGAAAGTCCCATACCCGGCTGATCAAAACAAGCTGCGGAAAGTTCATCCACAACAGCGAGTTTTCCAGCGGTCAAAACCTTGCCGCCGTTTGCAACATAATCGCTGAGCTTTTTCGCATTCTCCCGGCTTAAGACAATATGATTTGTAAGCACGATGAACGGGTACGCTTCGATTTCCGAAAGCGTAATGATATCGCAGCGCACGTTGTTATCGAAGAAAGCTTTGTAAGCGCCGTGCAGGGAGGTCAGGTACAGGTCATCTTTGATCGCATAGGCATCCGTATACGCACGCTGAAAATCCTCGACGAGCGGGTCATAAACGAGACCGACATTTGACTTTACAGGTTTCAGGATGCCGTGTTTCAGTGTTTCGCGAATTTCCGTCGCGGCGGTCAGGCGCTCCGTCGGTCTGCCCTTATAGTCCACGAGACCGCGGCCGAGAGTCTGCAGTCCCTTGTCGAACTGGCGCCACATCCAGTAAATAATGCCTTTGGCACCGGCTGCAGCAGCTTCCATGCACCACTGCTTCAGCTCATACGGACGAACCGCCGTTGTCGGGTTGAACATGGCCTGTATATGGGTCTGCATCTCGGAGATCATAAAACCCTGTCTTTTGGACGCAGCATAAAATCCATCGAAAATCTGCCAGCGTTCGGAAGGCGGGAGGCAGCCGGTTACCTGCTTCGGGTAGAACGACATACCGATTTCATCGGCAGTATCGAGCAAACCGAAATCATCCTGCGGGCGGTCATAGCTGCCGGCACGCGATACCATGGAATGAATGTTGTCGGCGATCAGGAAATGCTCGCTGTCGACACTGCGCACGGCTTCGCTCCAGTTTTTCATGAATCGCGCTATGGAAGATTTTTTGTAAGCGGCGTGGTCAGCTTTCGGCTTGATGCTCATCCACATCCATGTTTCAAAATGGATCTGAGACCAATCGCTGTAGGTGCGTTCCCATACACGGTTGAGATTGTCGATCGAACCGTATTTTTCTTTCAGCCAAATCTGAAACTCTTTAACCGTATATTCATCAAAGGAGCGGAACATCGTTTCGTTGAAGATATCGTAGCCGATGAGTGCGGGCATATTTTTGTAGGCTGCGGCGGCTTTAGAGAAATGCTTGCAGATCAGCGCATTCACTTCCGGGTGAAAGTAGCTCAAAAAACCGAAGCTTGCCTGACCTTCTTCGATCGCGCCCCATTTGTCCCGTGCAAAATATTCTTCTTTCATCATAAAATCCGGAATGTACTCACACACCGTGAGCTGACCGGCAAGTTCCATGATGACCTTAAGCCCGTGTTTTTCAGCGAGCTTCAGGATCTCGATGCCGGTATTAAAGGGATAGTTTTCCGTTTTTTCTTCCCACCAGTAGAAAGCGGGCCAAATAACGACCGTGTCCTGCCCGGAAGCTTTCATCATGGAAAAACATTTTTCTATGCTTTCATTTGTATCATTTCTCGAAACCTTGAGTACGCTTCCGTAAAGAAATTCATCTATCTTTTTCACGGCTTTTTCCCTCCCAGTAGTACTGTCTGTATTGTATCACGGGTTGAAAAGGAGTACAACAAAAAGAACGCTGCACTATCTTTCTTTGGTGACAAAATCACGGAACTTAAAAACGTTTTTGGTTATAATAAAGCCAAAGAAAACAAGGAGGCACTCAATATGAGGCTTAAAGATAAAGTTGCTGTAATCACAGGGGGAAGCCGAGGAATCGGATTTGCTACGGCAGACAAATTTTTAAAGGAAGGCGCGAAAGTCATTCTGACGGCAAGCACACAGGCATCTGCGGATAAGGCTGTGAAGCTGCTGAAAGAGAAATATCCCGAATCCACAGTTGCCGGAATCAGTCCGGATCTCTCGAGCTTGGAATCCGTAAAAAAGGCATTTCGCGAAATGACCGGAAAATACGGCTGCATAGATATCCTCGTAAACAATGCAGGCGTTTCGGAAAGTACACCGTTTATGAGCTATACGGAAGAAACCTACGATAAGGTCATGGACCTGAACGTAAAAGGTGTTTTCAATGCGACACGTGTGGCAGCGGAATGTATGGTGGCAAGAGGAAAAGGGGTGATTCTTTCCACATCCTCGATGGTCAGTATCTCGGGGCAGCCGAGCGGTATCGCCTACCCGACTTCGAAGTTTGCGGTAAACGGTCTCACCGTATCGCTCGCCAGAGAGCTTGGCCCGAAAGGGATCCGCGTTAATGCAGTGGCGCCCGGTATCACAGAAACAGATATGATGAAAGCTGTTCCGAAAGAAGTTATTGAGCCGATGATCGAAAATATCCCGCTGCGGCGGCTCGGACAGCCGGAGGATATCGCGAATGCGTTTGTGTTCCTCGCTTCCGATGAAGCTTCCTATATCACGGGTGTTGTGCTCAGTGTGGACGGTATGGTGAGAGTGTAAATCGTTGAAGGTTAAGAAAGAGAGGGACTATATGAAATTTTTACTGTCGTTTCTGTTTGCAGCGTTTCTGCTTGTGAGTTGTTCGGTGCCGACAACGGTGCCTAAAGAAGAGTACAGCCGGGATATGACGAATGAAGCCATAGAGTTTTTCGCAGAGGAAAACGAAAAAAATATATTTGTGTGATTTAATCACGGAAAAAGATGAATTTTGTGGTATACTGTAATCAAACAAAGGGAAGGAATGAATCAATATGGCAGTTAACAAAATAAACAGAGAGCAGTTTGAAGAGATGATCCATGGAGAAAAGCCTGTGCTGATCGACTACTGGGCGCCGTGGTGCGGTTACTGCCGCCGACTCGATCCCGTGATCAGCCGAATTGCTGAAGAATACGGCGATGTTTTGGAAACGGTAAAAATCGATATCGATGAAGAGGAACAGCTTTCGGATGAGCAGCAGATCGAGATCATTCCGACACTGGTGCTCTATAAGAACGGAAAGACTTTGGATTCCATCGTAAATCCCGCTTCGAAGATGGCAATCGATGAATTCATTAAAGCGGCACTCGAAAAATAACAAGAGAATTATGAAAAAGCAGCCCAAAGCCGGTCGTGATTTTCACGAGCGGACTTCGGGCTTTTGTTATTTCAAAAGATAATTTTTATTTACAGCGTTTTCATTATGCGATAAAATAAATACAGAGAAATACAGGAGGAGATTTTAGGATGAAGAAAATCGTTGCAATCAACTGCAGCCCGCGTACAGTATGGAACACAGCCACATTGGTTCGTGAGGCGGCAAAAGGAGCCGAAGCGGAAGGGGCAGAGATTATCGTTATTGATCTTTACAGGCTCGAGAAATTTACGGGTTGTATTTCCTGTTTTGGCTGTAAACTTCCGGAACATCTCGGAAAGTGCGTTTGTAAGGACGGTCTCTTCTCTGTGCTGGAGGAGATCCGAAATGCAGACGGCCTGATCATCGGTACACCGAATTACCTCGGAGATGTCAGTGCCGGTTTCCGTGCATTGTATGAGCGACTTGTTTTTCAGTCTTTGACATATAAAAAAGAGGTTCGTAACTATAACGAGAGAAAAATTCCGGTGCTGATGATCATGACATCCAATGCATCGGAAGCGTTCTACGAGAATATCGGCTACGATAAAATGCTGCAGGGCTATCAGAATATGCTCGGTGCATTTGTCGGCGAAACGAAACTCCTTATCAGTTCCGATACATTGCAGGTCAATGATTATGAGAAATACAACTGGACAATGTTTGATCCGGAAAGCAAAAAACAGCGTCATGAAGCGGTATTTCCTGAAGATAAGCAGAAAGCTTTTGATCTCGGCGTCGAGATGATAAACCGTCCGTGGTAATGGTTTTGGGAGGAATAAATATGGAATTTACAACACAGCAAATCAATGAGAATATTTGGGCAATCGACCAGAAGGGCGTACGGTCCTTTCTTTTGGTCGGAGAAGACAAGGCAATTTTGATCGATACCTGTTTCGGCGGCGATATTCTGTCCGCTTGCAGAACGGTCACAGATAAGCCGATCACGCTGATCACGACCCATTCCGACGGCGATCACTGCGGCTGTGACCATCAGTTCTCCGAACAGTACATGCATGCTGCGGAGTTTGAGAGATACAACAGCCACGGTAAGGGTGCGTGTAAGGCAAAGCCCATGCAGGAAGGCGATGTTTTCAAGGTCGGTGCATTTGAACTTGAAGTGATCTGGATTCCCGGACACACACCGGGCAGCGCAGCTCTTTTGGACAGAAAGCACCGTTTCCTGATTTCCGGCGATACCGTGCAGTCCGGCTGCATCTTCATGCACGGGGACGGCAGAGATCTGCCCGCATTCCGCGAAAGCATCGTAAAGCTTGAGGCAATGCGAAAAGAAGGCTTGTTTGATACGGTTTATCCGGCTCACGGCGATGCGGTCGTTCCGGCGGATATTCTCGAAGATCACCTCGCACTTGCGGAGGATGTCCTCAGCGGAAACGCTGTTCCCGCAGGCCCTGCTCCCGAGTGGTTCCCCGACACGGTAAAAACATACCGCCACGGCAGAGCACAGATGTATTATGCGATTGGGTGAGAAGAAAGCTATGAATAAATCGATAGAATACCGTTTTGCCGTTGAATCGGATGCCGGGCTGATCCTGCAGTTTATCCGTGAACTGGCAGACTATGAGAAGATGCTTTCCGAAGTGGTGGCTACGGAGGAACTTCTTCGCGAGTGGATATTTGAAAAGCAAAAGGCAGAAGTTATTTTTGCGCTGGAAGAAGGGAAAGAGGTTGGTTTTGCCTTATTCTTCCATAACTTCTCCACATTTCTTGGTCGTGCCGGAATATATCTTGAAGACCTCTATGTGAAACCGGAATATCGCGGCCGGGGATACGGCAAGGGTTTATTGAAAGTGCTTGCCAAAATTGCCGTGGAGCGCGGATGCGGCAGACTCGAATGGTGGTGCCTCGATTGGAACAAGCCGAGCATCGACTTCTATCTGTCTCTTGGTGCAGAACCGATGGAAGACTGGACCGTATATAGAATCACAGGCAAAACGTTGACAGAATTGGCTGAATAACAGCGTACGAAGCATGGGGAGGTATGTGCATGACTTTAGCAGAAATGATCTATCACCGGAAGTCCTGCCGCAGTTTTACGGGAGATCCGGTAGATGCGGCGCTGACAGAGAAAATACGCGCATTTGACATGAAGCCGTTGTATCCGGAGATCCAGGTACATATGGAAATCGTTCGGCGCGATCAGGTCAAGTGCCTTTGCCCGTGGACTACGCCGCAGCTCATTGCCATCTATTCCGAGAAAAAAGACGGATATCTCGAAAATATCGGCTTTATGTTTCAGCAGATGGATCTGTATTTACAGACGCTCGGTCTCGGTGTCTGTTGGCTCGGCATGGGACGCATGCATCCGAAAACCGCTCCTCGTGTTGAAGGAATGCAGTTTGTTATCCTGCTTGCGTTCGGTCATCCAAAGGGAGATCCGCTCCGCCATGAAGTGACGGAGTTCAAGCGGAAAACTATGGAGAAAATCACCGATACGATCGACGAAAAGCTCGAACCGGCACGGCTTGCGCCTTCCGCGGTGAACAGCCAGCCGTGGTACTTTGCCCATGAGGGGGAGACACTTCACGTACACTGCAGCCGCAAGGGCAGCAGACTGGATGCCGGAATTGCTTTGGCACATCTGTATGTGGCGAATGAACAGGCATTCCGCTTTTTTAAAGCTGACCATATATCAGACTTACCGGGGTACAAATATATCGGAAGCATAAATCTGTAAATAAAGGAAAAAGAGCTAGGTGTTTGCCCAGCTCTTTTTTGCATCAAAAATTATCTTCAATAACCAAACAGTTTACTTTGCGGGTATGCACGGTACACGCATCCAAGGCGATGTAACCGTCACCGAAGAACGTATCGAACCGCGCATCCGGCCCGAATTCGCTGCGGTTTTCTTTTTTTGCCCAGCCGACACTGCAGTGCCAATGCCCGAACACAACTGTTTTTTCCTGCGGGTCGAGCGGCGCGATTTCGAACGGGTTGCACCAGCGTGCTTTGTGCCAATGATCTGCCTCGGCATTTCTCCAATCCGGCGATGCAAGTTCGTCTTCAAGCAGGCGCGGTGTCGGGAGCCATGCATGAGTAAATATGTAGTTCTCGGTTTCTGCATAATCGACCATGGCGTTTAACAGCGGTCTCGTTTTTCGGTACGCCTCGGTGAAATGGTATTCGGTGAGGCGGTCTGCAGGCGGCGGATTATTGAGATCGATGATCGTCTGCAGTGTGCCGTTATGGATGTCGTGCGAGAGGCACAGGCGGCGCTGACATGCGCTTTCGAAAAGATCTTCGTGATTACCACGAATCAGAACCTTTCGCGGCAGCGAGAGAAGATAATCGATCATTTGCTCCGGTTCACGGCCGCGGTCAATGACATCACCGAGGACGAAGAGCCAGTGGTTTTCGTTTTCGGGATCAAACCCGGCTTCGTCCAAAGCGGTTTTCATTTCGGTGAAAAAGCCGTGCACATCGGAAACGGCGAAAATTTTCATGCTTTTACCCTCGTTCAGATTCTGTGAGATAGGTCTTATTCCTGAAGTAACCGAATTGCATCAGCATATTTTTTTATTCTTGCAAGAGCGTTATCATCGACATTGTCCAGTCGAGACAGATCGCTGTTATGCGCGAGATCTGCAAGTTTTACTGCCTTGGCGATCGGGTTGTTTTTGATTTTTGCAACGTAGTCCATATAAGGCGTATTATCATCGTGGGTCAGAAGCCTGAGAGCGGAAATGACGTCGGAAGAAAACCCAATTTTTTCCAAATCTGTAAATGTGTATGCGGTATCCTCCACAACATCGTGCAGAAGTGCTGCGACAGTAGTGTTTTCGTCCTGCATTTGCTCGGCAAGATGAAGGGGATGAAATACATACGGGATCCCACTCTTGTCAACTTGATCTCTGTGGGCCTCGTAGCACAGTTTCATCGCTCTTTTAGTGGCTTTGGTGTAGATCATTCCGATTCTCCTTTTAGATGTGTATGCCTTCAATTGATTTATACAACAGTTCAGCGGATGCGAGTTTGCCTGATGAAATTATACTATGCCGTTCGGACAGAATCAACTGACAGTACAAAGAACAGCTTCACTATGTTAACACCGCGAAAATTCTGCATACTCATCTGTGTAGAGAATATATTCGAGCGTGTTTTCAACCGTACCGAACCTTGTCTCAAAGGTGGCGGATTTTATGTACTTAAAACCGCACTTTTCGATAACACGTTTAGACTGCATGTTGTGATCAAAATGACCGATAAGAATGAAGTCGAGTTTCTCGCTGCTGAAAAGCCAGGAAATCACGGCTTTGACTGCTTCAGGCATCAATCCCCGTCCCCAGTATGCTTTGGATAGTACATAGCCGATTTCCCGACCCTGCAAATCGTTGAGCTCGGGGTAGTTCTCCTCGCGGTATTTCTCAACACCCAAAGAGCCGATCACTTTGCCTTCAAACTCCAAGGCGAAGACACGCTTGCCTTCTATGAAATTGGAAAGGATCATTTCGGATTCCTCCATATTGCGGTGCGGATTCCAACCGGCCATCTGACCGACACCGTCCACACTTGCATACTCGTAGAAATCGTTCAAATCCGATTCTCTCCAGGGTCGCAAGGTAAGACGTTCCGTTTTCAGCACCACACCTGTGATGTCGATTTGTTTGTTCATGGTTCTTACCTCCTAAATAATAAAAAAACAGCGCAGGCTGAAACTTACATTTCGGCTTGCACTGTATCTTTTTAATGATTTTCACTTTGGAATTTTCTTAAAAAGAGTATGACAATGTAAGCCCGATCGCGTGATGATTCTGCGCATTATCGGACGGGTTATTCACTTTCTTGAAGCCGTAACGTAACATTGTCAGCTCTCCTTCCTGTGATTTTATGCGATTATACACCCGGAGGAATGTGTTGTCAATACCATTTCCTGCCTTGCACTTTATAAATGAACAAGCTATAATAAACCTTAGAGGTGATCTGACAATGATCGAAGTAAATTGCACATGTGAAAAGAAAATACATCGCGCGCCCCTTGAACAGTATGAAATTTCATCGGGGGCTATCCGGAAGATTCCGGAAATGCTGAAAAACTATAAAAAAATCTATATGGTAGCCGATAAGAACACATACGAGGCTGCCGGTAAAGCGGTAGAGGAACTTTTGAGAGCGAATGATATGCTCCATGATGTCTATGTGTTCCCGGACGACTATGTTCTGCCGAGTTTCGAGAGTGTCGGTAAGGTGCTGACGCATTTCCACGGTCTTGACGCGAAGCCGAATATCTTTGAGTTTCCGCCTATGCCCGATTTTATTCTGGCAGTCGGTTCGGGTACACTCAATGATATCTGCCGTATTGTGAGTTACCGTCTTGGTCTGCCGTACGGTGTTGCGGGAACCGCACCGTCTATGGATGGATATGCTTCGGCCGGCTCTCCTTTCCTGCATGACGGAACGAAGTCTACGGTTCAGGGTACAACGCCGCGCTATATTATTGCTGACCTCGATGTTATGAAGGAAGCGCCGTACGATATGATGCTTGCCGGCATCGGCGATATGTTCGGCAAATACATCGGCATTCTTGACTGGGAGCTTGCAAGAGATTACGCAGGCGAATATTACTGTGAGAAGATCGCGCAGGATGTTATTGAAGCCACAAACAAGTGCCTTGAAAATGGTTATAATCTCGTAAATCGTGATCCGGAATGTGTGAAGAACGTTATGGAAGGTTTCCTTGTAACCGGTCTCGGCATGGCATACACAGGAAATTCCCGCCCGGCATCCGGTTCGGAGCATATCGTAGCACATGCGTGGGAGCTTTTCGATATCGAAAGAGGCAACCATCCGCATTTCCACGGTCTTGAAGTCTGCGAAGGTACAAGACTCGTTGCGATCATGTATAAGATGCTCCTCGAGGAAACACAGGACGCACATCTGAAAGAACTCATCGAGAAGTACATTCCGTACTTTGATGCTGTAGAAGAATTCTGTGTGAAGATGCAG
>JAZNMV010000287.1:0-3933 GCA_045579885.1 Acutalibacteraceae bacterium
CCTGATCCCGTACCTTATGCCTATGGCATCGGCGACACTGCAGCTGTGGACCATTATATTCCTGATCGGCGTTTCCTCCTGTACGGGTTCTGTGATCAATGTCTGTTGGTTCCCATGGCTTTCCGATTTGACGCCGATGCAGATTCGAGGACGGTGGCTTTCCGTTCGTGAGTCCATTCTCGCTGCGTTCAATGTTGTTATCGGTCTTGTTGTTGCATATGCGCTGGATGCTTTGGCTCCGGATATTCGTTATGTAGTCGTATTCCTGATCGGCGGTACGGTCGGTGTTCTGGATATGCTGGCTTTTGCACCCTGTGAAGAAGTGTACTCTGCTCCGCCGCAGAAACAGAATTTGTTTAAGGCTTTCGGTGAAGTTCTGAAGAATAAACCGTTTATGAACCTTGTTATCATGTGGACGGTATGGAGCTTTACAGCGAATATGTCCGGTGTTTATCTCAATCCGTACTCCATGAATGAGATGGGTTTGAGCTTCATGCAGATCATGCTGTTCTCCACTATAGCCTCTGCTATGATTGCGATCGTTGTCATGCCGGGATGGGGTAAGATGATCGACCGATTCGGCTGCAGAAATGTTATGCTTGTATCCTGTGTTGTAGCATCTCTGACACCGTTGTTCTACTTGCTTTCCACACCGGGCAATATTTGGCCGACACTTCTGCACAATACGGTCGGTGCGATGTTTTGGTGCGGTTCAAACCTTACCGCAAACAATATGCAGTTGTCCTGTTCGCCGAATGAAACACGTCCGACTCATATTGCAGTATTTTCCTGCATCACTGCGCTTGCAGGCGGTACGCTCGGTTCTCTTGCCGGAGGCGCGCTGCTTGAAACCTGGCACAGTGCAAATATGTTTACAGGTGTGATAGACCGCTATCAGGCTTTGTTTATCCTTTCCTGTGTATTGCGTATTGCCGGTGTGTTCCTGTTTGTTCTGCGTTTCTCGCCGGACAACGAGGCTAAGCCGAAGGATCTTATCCGTCATATGGTCCGTTCTCTTGCAGGTCCGTTACTGGGTAACAGATAAGAAAAAAACAGGCACACAGTGTGTGCCTGTTTTTTATATACATATGAATTTACAGGCGGTTCATTGCTTTTGAAAAACAGATGTGTTAAACTGTTTCTAAGGAGAGATGGTATGAGAAGCACAGAGTTTATTAACCTTTATAAAGAACTGGAAGATGAACTGGAAGCGAAATACAGCGGTGGAAAGCGCAAATATTCCAGTGTGATTTTCGAGTATATCAACAGCTATGAAAGTGCTCCTGTGCGTGAATCTTTGAATCTTTGCAGGGAGATCCGAAATTTGATCACGCATAATGCAAATGTAGGCGGTATGCCTGTAATCGAGCCCAGTGAACCTGTGCTTGAGGAACTGAAGAGAGCACTTGAATTTATACGCAGACCGCCGTTGGCGCTTGATTATGCAACGCCGGGAAGCCGAATCATAAGTGCCGGGCTTTCCGATAAGGTTCTGCAGGTAATGGAAAATATGGAGAAAAACGGATATTCTCACATTCCGATACTGGAGAAAAAACGTTTTGTCGGTGTGTTCAGTGTTTCTACGGTGTTTTCCTGTGTGCTGAGAGATTCTAAGGTACGTTTTACTTCTGAAACGACGATTCGTGATCTCGAAAAGATGCTGCCGGTAGAAAATCATATGGAAAACTATGCATTTGTTGACCGCGATACAACGTGTCAGGAAGCACGGCGGATGTTTGAACGTATTAAAGGGCGTAACAAGCGTCTTTCCGTTATTTTTATTACAGAACACGGCAAACGTGAAGAAGGACTTTTAGGTATGCTTACACCGTGGGATATTATGAAGGAGGAATAAATTCATGGGCGTGACAATTTTTTATTTTTCTGCCACCGGTAATTCTTTGACAACAGCTGAGATTTTGGCAGCGCAGTTGAATGCTGAACTTGTACCGGTAGCTTCGACAAAACAGCTTTCTAAAGTAACGGTTACAACAGATGTGGTCGGTTTTGTATTTCCGGTTTATTATGGAGATATGCCGTACCCGGTTCGAGAGATGATATCGAAAACGGTTTTTCAGCCGGATAGCTATATTTTTATCTGCACTACGCAGAGAGGACATGCCGGCCCTGTCGCTTCCCGTATGGATCAGCTTCTGCATACCAGGGGACAAAAACTTTCTCTTTCTACCAATGTCATGATGCCCGGTAACAGTTTTATCAATGAACCGCACGTGGATGAGCAATATCTTAAGGACCAGAAGAAAAATGTTCTTGATCTTTTACCGAGGATCCAAAATCGTGAGGTGCAGGATTATGCCACGGTGGAACTGTTTCCGTTAGTGCCGGTTGCAAGTCCGAATAACTTCCGAGGGATCACAGCGGATGATACCTGTGTTGGGTGCGGTGTTTGCGAAAGCGTTTGTCCGATGGGAAATATTGTTCTGAAAAACAACAGAGCTGAAATAGGGGACAACTGTGCATCTTGTTTGGCTTGTTTCCATTGGTGCCCGACAGAATCCATATGGATGAGTAAGCAGGAGAATATTGCACGCCGCAGTAAATATCATCATCCGGATGTTACTCTTGAGAAGATCGCTGCACAAAAGAAATAAAAGAAAAGTCTCTGCGCATATTCAAGGGAATGAAGCGCAGAGACTTAATTTTTGACAAAACAAAAATGAGCACCGAAATCGATGCTCATTCTCATTTACCGGTTTACAATCAGATTGCTCTTGTAACCTTGCCGGAACGCAAGCAACGGGTGCAGGCGTATACACGCTTCGGTGTACCGTTAACAAGTGCCTTTACTCGTCTGATATTCGGTTTCCAAGTTCTGTTAGTACGTCTGTGAGAATGGGAAACCTTGATGCCGAAGGATACGTCCTTTCCGCAAATTTCACATTTAGCCATCTGTCTGCACCTCCTTAAAGTGCTGATTCTCAAATTGCAACGTATGAATTATAACAGAAAGAAACACGAAATGCAAGGATTATTTTTGGAAAATAGAATTGTTTTTGAAAAGGAATTGTTTTTTTCTCGCATATGCTATATAATGCTAACGTGTGGTCGTATAACTAAATGCGATTTTGACTGATTTTTTGGTTTTAACTTATATTCAGATATAACGTGTAGAAAGGATTCCCTGCTTGAGGGAGGAGAAAAGATGCTGTTAAACTCTATCATTACACTTATGCGCGGCGGAAATGTGGATATCATCGAAGTGATGATCCAGGTGGTCGCAACACTTCTGATTATTTTTCTGGTTTTGCCTTTTCATGAATATGCACACGGTTGGGCAGCAAATAAGCTCGGTGACCC
This sequence comes from Acutalibacteraceae bacterium, assembly GCA_045579885.1. Taxonomy (GTDB): domain Bacteria; phylum Bacillota; class Clostridia; order Oscillospirales; family Acutalibacteraceae; genus Hominenteromicrobium. The sequence goes on from JAZNMV010000287.1 coordinate 3,319, forward strand.
AACAGCAAAATGGGAAGGAAGACTGACGTTCAATCCGCTCGCAAGCATTGAACCGATGGGTGCAGCTGCACTTTTGCTGTTTGGCTTCGGCTGGGCAAAACCTGTGCCGGTTGATAGTAGATACTTTAAGAATCCCCGCCGTGATATGGCGCTTGTAGCATTAGCAGGTCCGGTGGCGAATTTAATTGCGTCTTTTGTCGGTGCATTTTTACTCTATGGTGTGCTTGCATTCGCGCCGTATAATGTCTTTGTGCACTATACGATTATTTTCCTGAATTATTACGCCTTCATTAATGCGGTGCTTGCCGTGTTTAATATGGTACCGATTCCGCCGCTTGACGGTTCGAAAATCCTTGCAAGCTTTTTAAGTGACCGTGCACGGTATACGTTTTACCGTTATCAGGGCATGCTTTCCATGATCGGCATTATGCTGCTTGCATCCAGTGCGTTGGATGGCCCGATCTCATTTGTAGAAAATATTGTTTACGGCGGTGTAAGTTGGCTTGCTGCTTTGCCGTTCCGTTTGTTTGGATTACTGTAATATGGAAACAATAGCAAATACCGGGGTTCTTTCCTTTAAGATCGAGGTTTTTGAAGGTCCGTTGGACTTGCTGC
>JAZNMV010000288.1:0-2566 GCA_045579885.1 Acutalibacteraceae bacterium
CCTTTTCCCTGCGCTCCGTCACGCAGTGTAGAGTCTAATATTGAAATACGCTTAGTGTTCATAACAAAGCTCCTTATTTCCTCTTTCGGCACATACCGATACAGAATATATTATACCCCGAACACCGTATTCTGTCAAAGAAAAAAGCAGCCGGCGCTGTTTTTATACGCCGGCTGCTCTATCTTTTATTCTGCAATTTCAGTTCCGTCCATCATACGCTTAAACAGCTCTATACTCTTTTCGCGATATACGGACATTTCTTCTTCTCTGAAAGCGTCTCCTTCTTCTGCACGTACGGCACCTTTCAGTTCGCCGAGAACCGCCTGTACGCTTTCCGGTGTCGCACCTGCATCCTGATATTTGTTCAATTCAAGCTTTTCAAGGCTCTTGAATTCTTTCCACAGATAATACGTATTCTCCGTCTCGTCTACCGGACCGAAGAAGCCGTCCAGACCGTCCTGCGAAAGGTAATCATAACTTGCATCGTCATAGAAAACGATCATGGATTCACCTGCACCGGCATCCGCAGCAAAGCGGACGAACGATGCCTGCAGCTCATTTGTCTCCACAAGATTTGCCGATTTCACATCGAACGTGCAGTGCATCACATTGACATGCACTTTTCTGTCTCCGTTGCGGTCATCCGCATACTGTTCAAAATGCACCTCGAGATCATCGAGCAATTCCTGCGGGATACCGAACTCCGTTGCAATGATAATGGAGTAATCCGGATTCTCTCTGGTCAGCATCGGCACAATGAAAGAGATGAATGCGGCAAAAAGCAAAATACCGCTGATCAGCTTCCATTTATAATGAAACCACCAGTTTGCACGTTTTTCCTTACCGGTCTTCGGCGTGATCTGATTCGCATGGATCGTACTTTCTTCCTGATTTACAAGATAGCGCTCTCTTGCCATAAATCTGTCCTCAATTTCTACCCAAATCTATTACAGCGATTATACCGCCTGTTTCTGACGAAAATACCAATTTCCTGTTAACAAACTGTAAAAAGCGGTACAGTCCGAAGAAACTGTACCGCTATTATACCCTGTGGTTTATAAAACTGTCAACCGGTTTCAAGGAATCAGCCGAGAACGGTGTAGCCCTGATCCTCCACAACACGCTTAAGCTCGCTGTCTGCGATCTCTGCATTCAAAGTGAGAACCGCTGTACCTGCCTCATGGCTGACAACCGCTGCATCAACCTGCGGCAGTGCCTCAAGACACTTCTTTACTCTTGCCTCGCAGTGCGGACACATCATACCTTCGATTTTCATTGTTTTTTCCATAGCGACAGACTCCTTTACTTCAACCGTTACCGGCTTTATTTTCTTATCGCGCTTCGTGCTGTGTATTTTGAAAAGATTCAGACGAAGTGCGTTTGTGACAACGCAAAAACTGGAAAGACTCATTGCGGCTGCGCCGAACATCGGGCTCAGCTGCCAGCCGAACAGCGAGATCCACACACCGGCTGCAAGCGGTATGCCGATCGTATTGTAAATAAACGCCCAAAACAGGTTTTCATGGATATTCTGCAGTGCCGCACGGCTCAACCGAATCGCCGCCGGAACATCCGAGAGACGGCTCTTCATGAGAACGATATCCGCCGCATCGATCGCCACATCCGTACCCGCGCCGATCGCCGCACCGATATCCGCTGCCGTCAGTGCCGGAGCGTCGTTGATTCCGTCGCCGACCATCATAACGCGGCCCTGCGCTTTGAGCTCACGGATGACCTTTTCTTTACCGGCGGGCAGAACACCTGCGATCACGTGATCGACTCCGGCTTCTTCGCCGATGGCCTTTGCCGTACGCACATTATCGCCCGTCAGCATAACCACACGGATGCCCATGTCTTTAAGTTCTCTGATTGCCTGCGGGCTTTCCGGTTTCAGAACATCCGCTACAGCAATAATACCGATCAGCTTACTGTCAACGCCGAAGAACAGCGGTGTTTTTCCGCTTTCGGCAAACTTCTCAGCCGCCGCCTGCATGGCAGCCGGCACTTCTGCCTTTGTGCGGATATAATTTAAATTGCCGCCAAACAGCATATGTTCACCGCATTTTGCCGAGAGACCGTTTCCGGGCAGCGCACGGAAATCTTCGACCTCGTCGGCCTCAACGCTGCGTTCACGGCTCAATGCCATCACAGCCTTTGCAAGCGGATGCTCACTGTTCTTTTCAAGCGAAGCGGCTGTTTTTAAAAGCACTTCTTCCGTTATACCGGGCGACGGTAAAATATCCGTCACGCGCGGCTCACCGCTTGTGATCGTACCGGTTTTGTCGAGCGCAACGATCTGCACTTTGCCTGTTTCTTCGAGAGACACAGCAGTCTTAAAAAGAATGCCGTTTTTCGCACCGACACCACTGCCAACCATGATCGCAACCGGTGTAGCCAGACCGAGCGCACACGGGCAGCTGATCACAAGCACAGAGATGCCGCGTGCAAGTGCATAGCCAAAGCTCTGACCGACCAGCATCCACACGATCAGCGTAATCACAGCAATACCGATAACGATCGGTACAAATACGCCGGAAGTCGGATCGTAGCCATGTCGTTCTGTGAG
>JAZNMV010000289.1:0-3884 GCA_045579885.1 Acutalibacteraceae bacterium
CATGTTGACATCCAAAAGGAGCTTTACAGTGATGCCGTTTTCTACGGCTGCACCGGAAAGTGCCGTTAAAGTATAGGTGTTATCTGCCAATGCATATAATGTACAATCGGGAAATTCTTTCACGAGTTTGATAAAGAGTTCTACGTTTGGCCCGATAAGCGGATAAGCCCACAGAATATGTCGGCCTCCGTTTTCAGCGACCATACGAATTTCGCTTACGGTAGCACACTTAAAGCGGGTGATTCCCATCTGGACCTGCATCTGAATGAGTTCTGCCATTTTATGGGTTTTAACATGCGGCCACATTCTTTCGGGATCACCTGCGATGGAAATCGTTCTTTTCGTGTTTTCTTCGATCAGGTCTTTGTAGTAGATCAAAGCCGGAGAAGGGATCTTCTCCTCATTTTCAAAATGATAGGTAAGCATGCAGTACCTCTTTAAGATCAAATCTCAAAAATAAACTCAACTTCAACAGTAATACCGCCCGGCAGCTCATTCGTGCCGATTGCGGAACGTGCACCGATACCGTTCTCCTCGCCGAAAATATCGCGCAGGAGAGCGGAAGCACCGTCCATAACTTTCGGCTGCATATTGAAGCCCGCTGCACTTGCAACAAAACCGAGGATTTTTACAACGGATTTGATCTTATTGAGATCGCCGAGGTAATCGTGCAGTGTGGAAAGACAGTTCATAACACAGAGACGGGCTGCGTCCTGACCTTCTTCGATGGTCTTTTCAGCGCCAACATGACCGACAATAGCCGGAACACCCTTAACAGTTGCACCCTGACCGGAAACATACAGCATATTGCCAACCTGCTTTACCGGCTTATAGATGCCGCCCTTCGGCGGAAGTTCCGGAAGTTCCAAACCGAGTTCGTTAAGTTTTGCGTAAATATCCATAATTGAAATCCTCCCAAAGTGTTTATATATGCCCATTTTCTCATTAGAAAAAGGTTTTGTCAATAATATCTCCATGTCTTTAAAAACGGTTTCCGAAAGTCTGTCTGAAAGTATTTTCTTACGCATTGAAAACGTGTAAGAAGCATGCTATACTCAATATAAATTAAGAACGAAAGGATGATTTTTCGTGATTATAGAACCGCGTATTAAAGCTTTCGAAAAATTAGGATTCGGTATGTTTGTGCATTTCGGTGTTTACAGCGTACTGGGTAAGGGAGAATGGAGCAAGTATATCCTGCACATCCCCGAAGAAGAGTATGATCTCCTGCCGGCACAGTTTGACCCCGATAAGGATTGGGCAGAAAAGCTTGTGGCAGCTGCAAAAGGTGCGGGCTGCAAATATATCACCTTAACGACCCGCCATCATGACGGTTTTTCCCTCTACGTTACCTGCGGCCTGAATACATACGATGCACCGCACGCGAAGTGCGGACGTGATCTCGTAAAGGAATTTGTTGATGCATGTAATGCGGAAGGGATTATTCCTTTCTTCTACCACACACTTCTCGACTGGCATGAGAAAACCTACAATACAGATTTCCCTGCATATCTGAAGTATCTCAGAGAAAGCGTAAAGCTGCTCTGCACAAATTACGGTAAGATCGGTGGTATCTGGTTCGACGGTAAGTGGAATAAGCCGAATGACGATTGGGAAGAAGATCTGCTCTACGGTATGATCCGTGAATATCAGCCCGATGCTATGATCATCAACAATACCGGTCTTTCCGAACGCGGCAAGCTCGGCCATATCGAGCTTGACAGTGTTACATTCGAACGCGGTCGACCGGGCCTCATCAATCTTGAGGATTCCCCGAAATATGTTGCCTCCGAAATGTGCCAGACCATGGGTGATACATGGGGTTACGGTGCGGATGACCTGTTCTATAAGTCTCCGGTCGAGCTGATCACAGATCTCTGCGTTTGCCGCAAATTCGGTGCCAACCTGCTTCTGAACGTTGGCCCGAAGGGAAACGGTCTCCTGCGTGATCTGGATGTTGAACTTCTGAAATGTATGGGCAGATGGGTCCAGTCTTACGGTGAGTCCATTTACGCACCGCGGCCGTCCGGCATTGAAGTCGTGAGCGAAAACGGCGACTTCATTCTTTGCAGCGGCGATACCTATTATCTCTTCTGCCACAATGTGGGTATGTCCGGCGATGGCAATGTTGTGCCGGAAGAAGCAAAGTTTACAGATCGTTTTGCTTTCGAAAAGCCAATCAAGAAGGCTGTATGGATGGATAACGATGCAGCAGTAAAATTTGAGCAGAAGAACGGGGAAGTCACGCTGCATACTTTGCCGTTTGCATATGGCGGCAATCTCGTCGTTCGAGTAGCAAAGATCGATACTTGACAGAACTCTTTTTTTAGATACATAAGTCGGTGCTGGTTCGCATACAATGTTAGATATCCTATGAAAATGGGGAGGCTTTGTATGCTTTCGAGGATCGGAGATCTCAGAAATCGGGATGTGATCAGTGTGCGGGACGGTGTCCGTATCGGCTTACTGGGCGATGTGGAGATCGACACGGTATCGGCTTCACTCGCAGCGATCGTTGTGTACGGCAGACCGCGTTTTTTCGGTTTGCTCGGGCATGAGGAAGATCACGTAATCCCGTGGAGTGATATCCGCATGATCGGTGAAGATGCCGTACTTGTGGATTTTACACCGCAGAAGCACGTTCAAAAGCGCGGATTTCTTGCAAATTTCTGGGAAAATCCTTGAAAAAAAGCTTGATTTACCTTGTGCACTATGCTATAATATTTCAGCGATTTGCAGACTCTGCAAGCAAGTACGCACGTCGAACTTCTCCATGGTGCCGCAAAATGCGGATAGCTGTGCAAAATTTCAAGGTTCGGCGGAGGAAAAACCAAGGAGGTATTTTCAAAATGGCAGTAGTATCTATGAAGCAGCTTCTTGAGGCTGGCGTACATTTCGGTCACCAGACAAGAAGATGGAACCCGAAGATGGCTCAGTACATCTTCACAGAAAGAAACGGTATCTACATTATCGACCTGCAGAAGACCGTTAAGAAGCTCGAAGAGGCTTACAACTTTGTTCGTGAGATCTCTATGGAAGGCAAGAGCGTTCTTTTCGTTGGTACAAAGAAGCAGGCTCAGGAGTCCGTTAAGGAAGAAGCTCTCCGTGCAGGCGCTTACTATGTAAACGCTCGCTGGCTGGGCGGCATGCTGACAAACTTCACAACCATCCGCCGCAGAATCCAGAGACTGGCTCAGCTGCGCAAGATGCAGGAGGACGGCACATTTGAGCTGCTCCCGAAGAAGGAAGTTTACCAGCTCGAACTCGAGATCGAGAAGCTCGAAAAGTTCCTCGGCGGCATTAAGGATATGAAGGAGTTCCCGGGCGCACTGTTCATCGTTGACCCGAGAAAGGAAAGAATCGCTGTTTCCGAGGCACACAAGCTCGGTATTCCGATCGTTGCTATCGTTGACACAAACTGCGATCCGGACGAGATCGATTATGTTATCCCGGGTAACGACGACGCTATCCGCGCTGTCAAGCTGATCGCTGGCGCTATGGCTAACGCTATCATCGAAGGCCGTGAGGGCCAGATGGGCGCAGCTGCTCAGGAAACTGAAGAAACCGCTGAATAATTAATTCTTTCTTGTCATTACGATTGAAAGGGGAAACTTAAAATGAGTTTTACAGCTAAGGACGTTGCAACTCTGAGAGCTAAGACAGGTTGCGGCATGATGGATTGCAAGAAGGCCCTCACTGAGGCTAACGGCGATATGGAAAAGGCAAGTGAGATCCTCCGCGAGAAGGGTCTGGCTGCTTCCGTTAAGAAGGCAAGCAGAATTGCTGCCGAAGGTATTGCATTTGCTGAAGTCAGCGAGTGCGGCAAGGTTGGCGTTGTTATCGAAGTTAACGCTGAGACAGACTTCGTTGCTAAGAACGCAAGC
>JAZNMV010000290.1:0-8932 GCA_045579885.1 Acutalibacteraceae bacterium
TACTGTATCAGGAATCGATACCTCACCCGTGGAGGGTTCCAGCTCTCCGCAAAGGATACGCAAAAAGGTCGATTTACCGGCACCGTTAGCACCGATGATACCGTAACAGTTTCCGGGAAGGAACTGCAGGTTTACGTTTGAAAAGAGGTTCTGACCGTCAAAATTGATGGCTACCCCGTTTACATTCAGCATGTTACTATCCTCACTTGGTTTACATAATATTTTATCCGTTTTACACGGTTACAAAACAAAACGTTCCACGGCTTCGGCAAAGCCGTCTTCACGATAATCAGACACAACCGCGTCACACATATCTTTTACTTCGTCAATCGCGTTCTCAACTGCAACGGAAAAGCCTGCTTCGCGCAGCATCCCGAAATCGTTGCCGTTATCGCCAATGGCAAGGGACGCTTCAATCTCTACGGAAAGTGCCTCACAGAGAGCACGCAGCCCCCAGCCTTTATCGCACCCCAATGTATTCAGCTCGAAATTATCGACATTCGAGTATGTGATTTCAAGTCCGCCAATAGAAAGCAGCTCTTCGTAAAAAGCATCGCGAACCTCATCGGGCACATACATAAAGTTGATCTTCTCAATGTGCAGCTGTCCGTTCGAGACATATTCGTAAAGATCTTCGACGAGCTTATAGCTTTTCTTCGTAAAAAACAGCTTTTCCGGCGGAAAGCCGAACCAGCTTTCGGCCTTTTCGGGATTGCCGCACTGCGTTACAGACTCTCCGTTAACATACAGTTCCACATACACACGAAATCTTTCCGCAGCCCGAATCACTTTCAATGCGGTCTCGGGGCAAATCAAATTCGTTGCAATACAGCGTTTTTCTTTCATGTCCCATACTGCAGCACCGTTTGATGTGATCGCATAGCGAATGCAGGAAAGCTCCTTGAGACAATCCGGCAAAAAGCTCATGATCCTTCCCGTACACGGCACAACATACACGCCGTTCTCCGCTGCTTTTTCCATCGCATCTCGATTGCGCTCAGAGAGCATATTGCCGCGCTGCAGCGTCGTACCGTCCAGATCAAACGCAACAAGTCGGATCTTCTCTTTCGGTTTCATACGGACCACTCCTCCCGGAAAAGGACTGTTGAAAAAGTATTTTTTGAATAATGCGGTTTGCACATACATTATAAGTTTATCTGAAATCCGGCAAGAAAGCAACCCTATTCTTCCGCTTTTCGGCACTTGCGAAGAAATCCGTAAAATGCTATACTTTTATTATAGAATTTTCGGGAGGAAAGATTATGTCTGAAAAGTCGCATCTACAGCGTACCGCCATCCGTTTGAAGGCACGCGAACTCGACCGTGAAACATCGCTCAAAATCGTGGATAACAGCATTTGGGGAGCTGTTTCCATGTGCTCTCCGGACGGCATCCCGTATAACGTCGCACTGAACCTCGTCCGCGATAGCGAAAAGCTGTATTTTCACGCCGCTAACGAAGGCCTTAAGGTGGAATTTCTGCGCATGAACCCGAATGTTTGCGTCCTCTTTGTACCGAAGGCCGTGCTCGCACCCGAGCAATACACCACACTCTTCGCTTCCGCCGTTGTTCGCGGTACAGCAGTCGAAGTAGACGACCTCGCTGAAAAAGAACACGCACTGCGCCTGATCTGCGGCGCATTTGCTCCGGAATTCCCGGAAGAACTCGAGCGCCGCATTGCCGCCGGTTCCGCACGCACTACCGGTATCTGGCGCATCGACATCGAATCGGTTTCCGGTAAATCCAGCCCGCCGGGCGTGATCGACTAAAAAGCCGTAACAAAACTGTAAACGGACCTGCCGGAAATTTCCGAACAGGTCCATTTTTCATTTATCCTACCTTTTCATGAAGCTCTATATTACCGGAAGTACTGTGGATCTCCATGCTGTTCTTTCCGGCGCCGCGCTGATACAGTTTTCCGTTCTTCTGCGTTTCGAAGCCGCAGTCGAAATCACCCGAAACCGTTGAAACGCTGCAAAGGAATCCGTCTTCAGTATCCGGCGCATAAATTTCTGTAGCACCGCTTACAGTTTCAAGCAAAGTTTCCGTAGGCCAGGCATGCATATCGAGCTTAATATCGCCCGAAACCGATACACACTCAAGTGTGCCTGCCGTGCCTTCCAGTACGGTTTCACCCGATGTGTTGTCCAGTTCTACTTCACCGCCCGTCATGCCGGTAAGGTCCAGATTACCGGAATTACTTGAAACAGACACTTCTTTCAGCGCATTTACCGTACGGCAGAAAATATCGCCGGAAACGGTTTCTGCACGGAAAAGTTCAGTTGTGATATTGCTTAAATGCAACTCACCCGATGTGGACTCAAAAACGGCTTCTTCCGCAGAAAGACCGTCAATACCGATATCTCCGGATACGGTTTTGATCTGCACCGCTTCAAGTGTTTCGAAAAACGTCTCGGGAATCAGAAGTTCGAGCTGCTTTGCATCTTCCCTGAAAAGACCGAGCTGCAGCCGGCTGCTGTTCCATTTTACCGAAACCGTTCCCCCGGACACTTCCAGATACAGCTTTTCGTCCTCGCCGATTTCTTTCTTTGCCGTTTCAGTGATCCGGATCATATCTCCGTCATAGAATTTCAGTGTTACCGGTCCGTTGGCCCAATCCACCTCGATCCCACGCAGTGTCTTCACTTCTTCCTCATACACATACGGCATTTCACGTACCGTATCATCCGATTTTTTCAGAAGATCCGGCACACCGAACTGTGTGGAAAAACCGTACCACAGCACACAAGCCGCGAAAACTGCCACACAGAATATCGCGGCGATACGCAAAATTGTACCTGCATTAATCTTTTTCATATGTATTCCCCCTTACTTTCTGTTCTTTGCCGCAGTGTGAACGATTGCAGCTACTGCCGGACCTGCTATAAACATGATCCATGTGATATCCCAGCGTCCGGTCAAAAAACTCAGAAGAAAATAAACCGCAACCAAAACCAACCAGTAGGATGCATCGAATATCCGAATAAAGGAACCTGCTCTGTTTTTTCTCTGCTCATAGAGATCGATGATCATCTCCGGCGGGTCGGAACTTTTCGGTTTTGTTATACCGTTCCACACAAACAGTGCCACCGCAATTCCGATAAAAAAGAACATAGCCGTAACACCGATCGCACCGAGGCCACGTATTCCAAGCACGGCCCCCAAAACAGAAAGCGCTATAACAGGGATCAGACTGAACACACAAAGCATTACGCCAATAGCAATCAATGCGGCATTGCGGCGCTTAAAATGCGCCATCGCTTCATAATATACTGCACCTCTGCCACCGGAACCTGTCTGTACCTCCTGCCGCTTCAGTTCATCCAAAAGCTCCGAAATATCACCTATACCGTAAACCGTGATATTGTACGCATCCTCTTCGGACTTGCCAGACGCCACAAGGTCATTGTACTTATCGAGCAAATTCTGCACCAGCTCCACCTTCATCTCATAGGCTCGCTGCGATTCCGGAACATCTTTAAATAATTCATCCACGTATGCTCTGATCGTATATTCCATAAAAAGTCTTCCTCCCTTTTCAACGAATCAACTGTTCAATAATATTGCGTGAATATTCCCACTCCGAAAGTAAATTTTCGTAATACGCACGTCCCGCAGACGTAATATGATAGTAACGGCGACGTGCTCCCGTATTTTCATCTCCCCAATAAGATACAATGAATCCGTTCTGTTCCAATCTTCGAAATGCTGTATATAATGTTGCTTCCTTCAGCTCATACTCGCCCTGTGTGGTCTGTTGAATAACACGGTTGATATTATAGCCGTAGCTGTCTCCGTGCATCAACTGACCCAGAATGATCGTATCCGTATGACCGCGGAGAAGATCCGCCGCAATTGCCATATGCATCACCGTCGCCTCTGCCGATATACAGAAGTCTCTTCCTTTCCGTATTTTATATACCTAATATATCTCAGTTACATAATATCACGTATATACCTCGCCTGTCAATGTATATATTTGTAGTAAATCAAATATACCGTTATACCTGTGTAACGCAATTTCAGCTTTATTTACATTGAAAGTGCTGCAGAAATATGGTATACTGTTGTATATATGATTGTAAAATGGAGTTTTATGTAAAAAAGGAGCTGTTACTATGCTGTGTCTGCCTTTGGTCTTTTTATGCAATGTTTTTCTCTTTGCAACTATTCTGAACAGCCGATTCCGCGTGATGACTACAGCACTTGTATCCGGTGCAGCCTATATTTTGTCTTTGATTTTAAATGCTTTTCTTTCGCCGGCGTTCAGTGATGCTCCGGGTGCGGTAGGTAATGTGATCAATGTATTTCTGCTTCTCGTTGCATCGATTTTCCTGTTTACCAATAACCTCGCACACAAATTGTTCGTCGCTGTACTGCTCTGCTGTAATTATGCATTTCTTACACCGGTCACCGAACAGCTCTTGGGCATCCTGCCTTTTGGAAACAGCGGCTTCGGTGCGGTCGTAACCGCCGGTGTGATCTATCTGTTCTATTCGTTCCTCTCTATGATCACATTCGTTCGTCCGTTTCAGTATTTTGCAAATCGCGGCATCTCCACACTTTCTGTCGGACTTTGCCTTTTGCAGCTTGTTTGCTGGCTGACAGCAAACGGCACATTGACCGGTATGCTCGGGGTCACAACCTTTGCACCGCAGTTCTTCCTCTCTCTTCTCATTTACGTGATCATTGCATTCTCCGTTCGCGCAGCTTATAACGGCGCAAAATTCAAGGAGTATGAATCCAGAGCCGATTTTCGCGAGGCGCTGCTTCATGCCGAAGCAGACTACTTCAATGCCATGGTCGGTAATGTTACAAACGCAAAAACCGCACGTGATCACCACAGCTTTGTAATCGGTGAAATCGCCGAATATGCTCGCCAGGGCAACTGCGAAGGCGTATTGAATGCCATTGCTGACGAAGCTATGCTGCGTGATCCGCTGCTTGAATTCTACAGCGAAAACCCATATATCAATGCAGTCGTTGCCGGTCGTGCCGCATGGGCACATCACTGCGGCGTTCGCCTGGAAAGCAATGTGGAACTTGGAGCCACACATTTAAAAACCATTGAATTCTGTGTGATTTTAAACGATGTTCTTTCCCATGCTATTGAAAGAGCTGAACAGTCTCATGCAGAGGACAAGCGTGTCCGTATGACTGTACTTCCCGTGGAAGACCGCATTACTTTCGAGGCTGTTTACTCTGCTCCGGGTGTTGTAAAGCGCCGTATTCCGTTCACATCCGGCTCTGTAAGCACGATCATCAAGTCGCTTTTGGAACCGAAGCAGGATAACACACCGAAGCTTGAAGCTGTTCGCGGTATTATTGAACGTTCAAGCGGAACAATGAGCTTGTCCTATGCCGGCGGATCCGAGATTCTCAGAATCGTTATTAACAATTAATTCTTGTATCATATTGGAGAAAACTAAGAACCGAAAGGAATCATCAAACATGAGCAAAGAAATACTTTTTAAGGAAGCAGCTGCAGCATATCCCTTTTGCTGCAAAATTGCAGACATTGCCCCCTACGGCGGCGGCCACATCAATGATACTTTCCTTGTGACCTGCACAGACGGCGAGGAATATGTTCTGCAGCACATCAACAGCTACGTATTCAAGCATCCGGATGAGATCATGGAAAACATCATGGGAGTTACGGAATTCATTGCAAAGAAGCTGACTGCAGAAGGCAAGGATCCGTCCCGCAGTACTCTGACCATCGTCGCAACAACAGACGGTAAGAGCTACTATGTAGACTCTGTCGGCGAGTTCTGGCGTGTTACAAAGAATATCTCGAATACCACCGCATTTGACTATGCGGAATCTCCGGAAATGTTTAAAACATCCGGTGCAGCTTTCGGTGAGTTCCAGAGCATGCTGGCCGACTATCCGGCAGAAACTCTGCACGAAACCATTCCTCATTTTCACGATACGCCCGATCGCTTCCGTCAGCTTGAAGATGCGATCCGCGAAAACAAGTCCGGCCGCCTTGAAAATGTAGCCGCAGAGATCGAATTTGCAAAGGCTCGCCGCGAGGATTGTGCGATTCTGATGAACCTTCTTAACGAGGGCAAGCTGCCGCTGAAGGTCACACATAACGATACAAAAATGAGTAATGTACTCATCGATAACGAAACAGGCGATGCTGTTTGCGTTATCGACCTCGACACTGTTATGCCGGGTCTCACTGCATTTGACTACGGCGATTCCATTCGTGCCGGTGCAACCACTGCAGCGGAAGATGAAGTTGACCTTTCCAAGGTTCATTTCGACCTCGATCTCTTCAAGGCATATACAGAAGGCTTCCTCGGCGCTGCAGGTGAAGCGCTGACCGAAACCGAAATCAAGACACTGCCGGTCGGTGCAAAGCTGATGACTCTCGAAGTCGGCATGCGTTTCCTTGCTGACTACTTGAACGGCGACGTTTACTTCAAGACCAAATACCCGCAGCACAACCTCGACCGTGCCCGCAACCAGTTCCACCTTGTTAAGGAAATGGAAAAAAAGTGGGATGAAATGATGGCTGTTGTTGAAGCTTACCTGTAAGCGGGAGCAATCTTTATGAAAAGAGAGAGTTTCCAGTCCCGTTTAGGTTTTATTCTTGTCAGCGCCGGCTGTGCGATCGGCATCGGCAATGTATGGCGCTTCCCGTATGTAGCCGGTGAAAACGGCGGCGGTCTTTTCGTTCTTTTATATCTCCTGTTTTTGGCCGTACTCGGTATTCCTACTTTGACCATGGAGCTTGCCGTCGGCCGTGCCTCCGGAAAAAGTGCTCTGCACGGCTTCAAGGCACTGGAGAAGCCCGGACACAAGTGGCATTTGCACGGTTGGGCATGTATGCTCGGTAACTATCTGCTGATGATGTTCTACACCACGGTGTGCGGTTGGATGATCAGCTATTTTGTAAAATTCCTTACCGGTGAGTTTACACCGGGTATGGACACAGCCACCGTTACAAATGTTTTTTCCGAACTGAAGGCCGATCCGGTAGAAATGACCGTCTGGATGGCTGTCACCGTAATTCTCGGTTTCATCGTTTGCAGTTTCGGCCTGCAGAACGGCCTCGAGCGCATTTCAAAACACATGATGTCCGCACTTTTGGTGCTCATTGTGATCCTTGCTGTTAACAGTGTACTGCTGCCAAACGGCACAGAAGGTCTTAAGTTCTACCTGCTGCCCGATTTCAAGCGTGCAGCAAATGTCGGGTTCCGCAATGTTGTAACAGCCGCTATGAATCAGGCATTCTTTACACTGAGCCTTGGCATCGGTTCCATGCAGATTTTCGGCAGCTATATGAAGAAAGACAATACTTTGACCGGCGAAGCTGCCCGCATCTGTGTTCTCGATACTTTCGTTGCGCTGATGTCCGGTCTGATCATTTTCCCGGCATGCTCCGCTTTCGGTGTTGCAATGGATTCCGGTCCCTCCCTGATTTTCGAAACACTGCCGAACGTCTTTGTAAACATGGCAGGCGGCAGAATCTGGGGTGCACTGTTCTTCCTGTTCATGACCTTTGCAAGCTTCACCACAGTTATCGCTGTGTTCGAAAATCTTCTTTCGAATTGTATTGATAATTTCAGCTGGAACCGAAAGAAAGCGGTTATCATCAACTGCATCTTCATGCTTATTGCAAGTATGCCGTGTATTCTCGGTCTGAATGTTCTGAAAGACGTAAAAATTTTAGGTCGAAACTTCATGGATACCGAGGACTTCATCGTCAGCAACATTCTTCTTCCCGGCGGCAGCCTCATTTTCCTACTGTTCTGTGTAACAAAATGGGGTTGGGGCTTCGACAAATACCTCGAAGAAGTAAACAGCGGTACAGGCATCAAGATGCCCCGTTGGCTGAAGCCGATTTTCCAGTTCGTACTTCCCGTTCTGATCCTGCTCATTTTGATTCAGGGACTTATCCCAAGCTAAATCACTTCATAAAAATTAAGGCGTGTGCTGAAAATTCAGCACACGCCTTTTTGGGTTTTCATCTTACAGACCGAGCTTCTCGACCCAGCCCATATATTTTTGAAGCGAGAATGCGGGATAACCGCAAAGATAATGATTGAATCCCTTTTCTCCGTTTGCCTCCCATTCAATAAGGAGCATTTTCTGTTCGGAGTAGAAAACAGGGAACTCTGCAATTTTGAACGTGCCGTTTATGCCTGCTCTAAACGAACCGGAAGACAACACTTCTCCGCTGTCCGCATCTGTGACGCGGAACGTGCCTGCTTTTTCTTCCAGCGTGTCGTTACAGGCGTGGATACTCAGGTTCCAGTTGCTGATCTCATCTGCCGCCAGCACAAACGGCGCCTGCGAACGCTTAATGTAATTATACGCGAGTTTCTTTGTAAAGTAATAGTCTACAACCGCGTCCGACATTTGCGGCCAACCGTCTAAAAGATTCCACCAGATCACACCGCTTTTTTCCGGGCGACCGAGACGGATGCGTTCAATAAAGTACTTCTTTGCTTCCGCCTGTGAGGCCTGTGACGCAAAGATATAACTTTCGGGATCTGTCGGCACTTCACCAAAGAGCTGCCGAACCTGCTTTTCCATGAGCATGACGCGGCCGTCACTGCCGTAACGGTCGGTGGAATGGAGGATCCATTCGCTGTTATTGTGATAAGGCCATACCTTCTCGGGAGTAATAAACTTTTTGATCGATTCCAGAGACGGGCATCCGTGATAGCCGGTCTCACTGACAAAATGCGCCTTGGACTGCTTATAGTAATCGCTCTTATAATAATCACGCGGCCCCCAAAGATGTGTTTCCGAACGGTCCTGTCCCTTCATATGAAGCAGCTTATCTGCAATGAACGGAGAGCTCGCCATATACGGACGGCCGATATCATTGCGACGAACTGCATCGGGAAGAACTTCACGTGTAAGCTTATTCTGCGAAGGTCTTGCTCCCATACCAAACAACAAGTCGGATCGT
>JAZNMV010000291.1:0-9391 GCA_045579885.1 Acutalibacteraceae bacterium
ATCAGCCCGAACCCGTACTACACCGACGAGATCGCTGCTGAGTGCATGGAGACCATCTTCATGCCGACTGTCCGCGCTATGCAGGCAGAAGGCAGACCGTTCAAGGGCTGCCTGTACTTCGGCCTCATGCTCACACCGAACGGCCCGAAGGTCATTGAGTACAACGCTCGTTTCGGCGACCCGGAAACACAGGTCGTGCTTCCGCGCCTCGTTACAGACTTCGTCGATGTTATCGATGCAGTTATCGATGAAACACTCGACACACTGAAGATCGAGTGGAGCGAAGATGCATGTGCTTGTGTTGTTATGGCGAGCGGCGGCTATCCGCAGTCCTACCCGAAGGGCCTTGAGATCACCGGTCTCGATGCAGGCGGTCAGGCAGAAGGCGTAACCGTTTACCATGCAGGCTCCAAGCTTACAGACGGCAAGCTCGTTACAAACGGCGGCCGTGTTCTCGGCGTTACAGCTAAGGCTGCAACACTCGATGAGGCTCTTGAGAAGGCTTACAAGGCTGTGGAGACCATCCACTTCGACGGCGTACATTATCGCCGCGATATCGGCCGAACAAAGTAATTTCTAAAAAATAAAAGCTCCGATGCTGCCGGGTTAACGGTGTGTCGGAGCTTTTTTGTGTAGGAAATAGAAGAGAATATGAAAAAATGAGCGGTGCCGCGAAACGGCATCGCTCATTTGCATGTGTGAAATTATTCTGCTACGAAGTACTTAACAACACTGTCGCCGTCGTTATAGACCTTATCGGTCAGGTTGATACCGGCGTTCATGAGCAGTGCACCGGAGTAAACTTCACCGGTCTCCACATCCTTGTACAGGGTGTTCGGGTCAAGACCTCTGAGGCGCAGGAGATAGAACGCGGTCTCCGGACGACGCATGATAACGGATGTTACCATGGTTTCCTTCTTATCCGGGGAGACAAACTGCCATGCGCAGCGGAACGGATCATCGGTCGGTGCGATCAGGCGATAGAGGTCGCCTTCGCGTACAAATTTGCTGTACTTGCGGTAATCCTTGATCTGTTCGCGGACGAGTGCCTTTTCTTCGTCGGTGAGCTTTCTCGGGTCGAGCTCATAGCCGAATGTGCCGCACATTGCAACATTTGCACGGGTCTGAATGGAAGCACGGTTGTTTGCGGAAACGTGTGCACCGAATGTGGAAACCGGGTAGCACATGGATGTACCGAACTGAATGGTCAGACGCTCGATCGGGTCGGTGTTGTCGCTGCACCAGATCTGCGGGGAATAGTACAGCATGCCCGCGTCGAAGCGTCCGCCGCCGCCGGAACAGTTCTCAAAGAGAATATTCGGGAATGCGGTGACGAAGCGGTTCATCAGGTCGTATGTACCTAAGACGAAGCGGTGCATGATCTCCTTCTGGCGGTTAGCAGGGAGCAGTGCGGAACCGGCTTCGGTCAGGTTGCGGTTAAAGTCCCACTTAACATAGTCGATCTTATTGTTTGCGAGAACTTCACTCATCTGGTTGAAGATATTGTCGCGGACATCCTCACGGGACATATCGAGTACATACTGCAGACGTGCCGGGCTGTTATCGCGGCCCTTAACATGCAGGCACCAATCGGGATGCGCACGGAAGAGGTCACTGTCCGGAGAGATCATTTCCGGCTCGTACCAGATACCGAATTTCAGGCCTTCTGCGTTAACACGCTCGATGAGCTTAGAGAGACCGCCCTTGAGCTTGTTTTCGTTGACGTACCAGTCACCGAGGGAGCAGTTATCGAGGTTGCGCACGCCGAACCAGCCGTCGTCCATAACGAGCATATCAACGCCCATCTTTGCGGCTTCGTGAGCAAATGCAACGAGCTTATCGTCGTCGAAATCAAAATAAGCAGCTTCCCAGCTGTTGATGAGTACCGGACGCTCGATATCGCGCCACGGGCTCTTGTTGTGATGCTTCATGTAGGTGCGGTGGAGGATACGGCTCATTTCACCGATACCCTTGTCGGTGTAGACCATAACCGCTTCGGGAGACACGAAGCTTTCGCCCGGCTCAAGATGCCATGTGAAATCGGTTGGATTGATACCGGCGATAAGACGTGTTGTGTTGCGGCCGTCCACTTCGATATCCATGGAGAAGTTGCCGCTGTAAATGAGGTTGATACCGTAAACGGAGCCGTTTTCTTCGGTCGTGCCGTGCTGCTTGAGGGCTACGAACGGGTTGTGGTTGTGGGAAGAGGAGCCGCGCTTGCTCTGAATGCTCTGAATACCGTGTGCGAGCGGGCGCTCTGTTACGGTACGCTCTTTAAACCACTGACCGTAGAGGTGAACCATATCATAGTCCATGGTGGGCAGCTCCAGGCAGGTGCTGAATACGCGCTCAAGGTCCATAGCGTGCTCGGAAGCATTCTCAACAACAACGCTGCGTGTCATGACCGGCAGATTGAGATATACGGTGTAGTAAAGCTTAACGATGGCATCGGTTGCATAGTCGCGTGCTGTGATTTCCAGCGTTTCACTGTCGCCGTATTCGCTGCGCAGGGAGGGAAGACCTGTGAGTGCCGGCTTCTCCTTCAGAATGCGGTGGGAGACATAGCGGATATCGGTGGAGATATCACCGTTCACGTTGCGAATCTGCAGAGCGGAGAGGCGGAAATCGCCGGTGCCGTAGCAGGAATATTCGCTCGGGGTGATATCCGGGGAAATTTCGTTATTGATATACTGCGGATAATTCGGATGGAAGGAAGCAAAACCGCCGCGGTACAGAAGCGGCAAAAGGTTATTATCCGGGAGATATGCGCCGTAATACAGGTGGAACATATAACCGCCCTCGTGTACAGCAAAGGCATACGTTGTGTCCGAAGTATCGAGCTTGAAAATCTTCTTGGATTCATCGAAGAAAATAGCCATGATCGAAATCCTTTCTTTATTTGGGAATTCCCATATTCTTCTTTATTATAGCGGGTTTACGCTGCACAGGCAATATATTTTTGTTGCATAAAACAGAAGCTTTGATGAAATTAATATTTAGTTTTTTACTGATTGTTCCGCGGTACGCACAAACAAAAGCAAAATCCTCTTTACTTTTTAGGCAAAATATATTATATTATATCTGTGTACAAAAGTGTTTGTATGGCCTATGCAAACACATCGAATAACTTTTTAGGAGGAAATTCAAATGGCAAAGATTATCGGTAAAGCGCTTCCGAATATGCCCTGGCAGGATAAGCCCGCAGGATATGAGAAGCCGGTATGGCGCTATGACCAGAATCCGATCATCCCGCGTGATCTGATCCCGACATCCAACAGTATCTTCAACTCCGCAGTCGTTCCGTTCGAAGGCGCATATGCAGGTGTTTTCCGCTGCGACAGCCGCGCACTGGAGATGGATATTTTCGCAGGTTTCTCCGAAGACGGCATCAACTGGAAGATCAACCATGATCCGATCGTTTTCGAGCCGGCACCCGGCTGCGATCCGGTCGTTACAGAAAAGGTTTACCGCTATGACCCGCGTGTATGCCTGATCGAAGACAAGTATGTCATCACATGGTGCAACGGCTACCACGGCCCGACTATCGGTGTTGGCTATACATATGACTTTAAGACATTCTATCAGTGCGAGAACGCATACCTCCCGTACAACCGTAACGGCGTTATGTTCCCGAGAAAGATCGGCGATAACTATGCAATGCTGAGCCGTCCGTCCGACACGGGCCACACCCCGTTCGGCGACATCTTCTACAGCGAGAGCCCGGATATGATGTACTGGGGCAAGCATCGCTTCGTATTCGGTACCGGCACAAGCGCAGGTTGGGACTCCAAGAAGGTTGGCCCGGGCCCGACACCGATCGAAACAGATGAAGGCTGGCTGATGATCTATCACGGCGTTCTGAACTCCTGCAACGGTTTCGTTTATCGTTTTGGCGTAGCTCTGCTCGACATCGATAAGCCGTGGATCGTTAAGGAAAGAGGCTGGTTCTACGTATTTGGACCGGAGAAGGATTACGAGCTCACCGGTGACGTTCCGAACGTTTGCTTCCCGTGCGCAACACTCACAGATGCTGACACAGGCCGCATCGCTATCTACTACGGTGCTGCTGACACCGTTACAGGTCTGGCATTCACAACAGTCGATGAGCTGCTCGCATACATGAGAAAGTATCCGAACCCGCACTTCGGCAAGTAATCTGATTTAAGATTATCGCACAGGCGTCCATTTTGGGCGCCTGTTTTGTTTGCTTTTTTTTATGGTTTCTGCTATGATGAGCTTGGGAGATATCAAGCCGAAAGGAAAGTGATCGTTTTGAAGCAATATAAAATTACACGTGTTTTGAGCACACCCGATTGGAACTCCATTCCCGTGCTGAATGTGGACGAGCATCCGTGGACGGAAACCTTTGATATTCGCATGACACAGCAGATTTGCTATGATGAAACCGGTATCCATATCCATCAGCGTGCATGGGAAAAGGATATCCGCGCAGAAGGCACCGAGCTTTTGAGCCGTGTATGTGAGGACAGCTGCATGGAATTTTTCTTCCAGCCCATTCCTATGGACGGCAGATATTTCAATATCGAGTTTAACCTGAATGCCAGTGTGTTCCTCGGCTTCGGCCACGGCAGACACGACAGCCTCAGAATCGTTCCGGAGGATATCAAAACGCTGTTTAATGTTCGTACGGAAAGACTTTCGGACGGCTGGGAGATCTTCTACACGATCCCGCTTTCGTTCCTCAGACAGTTCTATCCGGCCTATACCCTTGAACCGGGCCGTGTGATTCGTGCAAACTGCTATAAGTGCGGCGATAAGACACCGAATGAGCATTATCTGCTTTGGAACCCGAGTACATCGGAAACGCCGGATTATCACAGACCGCAGGATTTCGGCGAGATGATACTGGCTTAAACTGCGGCACGCAAATGTTCTCTTACAGGAGCTAAAAATGAATAAGAATAAAAAGGAAAATACGGTTCTTCGCGCATTTTTTGCGAGTTACAAGCCGTACCTGAAAATTCTGATCCCGCTTCTGATCCTTGCGGTGGGTGCAACGGTTTCCACGTTGATGATCCCGCTGTGCATCCGCTACATCACAGAGGGCAATGCACAGACCGCGGAGGAGCTTCGCAATGTGGGGCTTATTATGCTGGGACTGATCGTGATCAGCATTGCACTCGGTTCGATCGTGGATTACCGCGGCCATGCTTTGGGTGCGCGCATGGAGTGCGACATACGCCAGAAGCTTTATAAGCATCTGCTTTCCATGCCGGTGTCTTTCTTTGAACGCCGCCGCGTGGGTGAGCTGATCTCCAACCTGACAAACGATCTTCTGAATCTCGTCGAGCTGTTCCACCATATGCCGGAGGATGTTGTACTTTACTTCTTCCGCCTGATCGGCGCTTCGGTGATTTTGTTCATTCTGAATCCGCAGCTGACGCTGATCGTATATGCGCTTTTGCCGCCGATGCTGGCCTTTGTGCTGTTTTTCAGCTCGAAGATGCGCCGTGCCTGTGCACGAAATTACGAAAAGATCGGTGAGATCAACGCACAGGCTGAGGATGCAATTTCCGGTATCCGTGTTATGAAATCTTTCGCAGCGGAAAAGAATGCAGCTGCAGATTTTTCTGCGACGAACGAGGCGTTTTACCGCTCCCGTAAAACAATTTACGGTATGGAGAGCCTCGTATATCAGGGCTGCGAGTTCTTCATTCAGCTTGCGCCCGTTGTTGTAGCTGTGTTTGGCGGCTGGATCATCTCCGGCAGCGAAATGTCCGTGCAGGATCTGATCCCGTTCCTCATGTATGTCGGTTATATCACCACACCGATCCAGCACTTGATGCACATGATCGCGCAGTTCCAGAGCGGCTACGCGGGATTCAGTCGGTATTGGGAGCTGATGCAGACAAAGCCCGATATGGAAGACGGCGAAAAAGAAGCCGAAAAGCTGCAGGGCGCCGTAGAATTCAAGAACGTATCGTTTGCATATAACGAAGGGGAAAATGTACTTGAGGATATTTCTCTCAAGGTGCAGCCGGGCGAGTACATTGCCGTAGTCGGTCATTCCGGCGTCGGTAAGACAACGCTCTGTGCGCTGATTTCCCGTTTGTATGACGTGAATTCCGGTACACTTCTTATTGACGGCTGCGATATTCGCGATTACAAAATGGCATCTCTGCGGTCTCAGATCGGTGTTGTAGAGCAGAACACATACCTCTTTGCCGGTACAGTGGCGGAGAATATCGCATACGGTATGCCGGGCGCTTCAAGAGAAGAGATCGTTGAAGCCGCCAAGCGTGCGAATGCACACGAGTTTATCTCCAAACTGCCGAACGGCTACGATACATACGTCGGTGAGCGCGGCGTGCTGCTTTCCGGCGGTCAGCGCCAGCGTATCAGTATTGCGCGTGTGCTTCTTAAAGACCCGCCCATCGTGATCTTCGATGAAGCGACGAGCGCACTCGATGCAGAAAGTGAACGCGAGATCCACCGTGCAATGATGACACTGGCGGAAAACCGTACGACATTTGTTATCGCACACCGTTTGTCTACCGTTCGCGGTGCGGACCGTACCGTGGTTCTGGAAGACAGAAAGATCGTACAGGTCGGTAAGCACGAAGAACTTCTGAAAGAAGAAGGCGTGTACAAGGCGCTGTGCTCTTTGCAGATCGAATAGGTTTATATTTATTTAAGAGAGTCGGTCATCCCTTGACCGACTCTTTTTTCTGTGCTATACTGATTTTGTTTCAAACGCAACTATTTTGAGGGAGTGACAGTTTTGCAATTGTTTAATGCAGAGCGTGTGCTGAAATCGGAGCCGGTTGCCGGACCGCTGCCTTCGACGAAAGCACTGCTCAAAGACACCATTGATATGGCATGGCCTTCGGTTATAGAATCCTTCCTGGTCGCACTTGTCGGCTTTATCGACACGATCATGATCAGCGGACTCGGTTCCTATGCCATTGCGGCGGTCGGCCTGACTACGCAGCCGAAGTTTATCGGCCTCTGTCTGTTTTTCTCAATGAATACAGCGATCTCATCCGTTGTCGCGCGTCGCCGCGGTGAAGAGAACCGCGAAAGTGCAGTGCGCATCGTGCGTATGTGTATCGGTGTGGCGATCGTACTCACTGCGATCATTTCGACACTTGCCGTTGTTTTTGCCGAACCGATCATGCGCTTTGCCGGTGCGGCGGAAGACACACACGCGGCTTCCGTTGAGTATTTCCGCATTATCATGGGCGGACTTATCTTCACAACGATCATGCTGGTTATCAATGCAGCACAGCGCGGTGCAGGCAATACAAAGCTTGCCATGCGCACGAACCTCGTTTCGAACCTTGTAAACGTAGTGTTCAACTACCTTCTGATCGGCGGCAATTTCGGCTTCCCGGCACTCGGTATTCGCGGAGCGGCAATCGCAACGGTTATCGGTACGGTTTGCGGCTGTGCTATGAGTTTTGTTTCTCTGTTTTCGAAGCAGTCCTTTGTCTATATCCGCGGTGTTAAGGGCTGGATCTCTTCGAAGTTCGATATCAAGTCCATTCTGAATGTCGGCTCCAGTGCATTTGTTGAGCAGATCTTCATGCGTATCGGTTTCTTCCTGTTTGCGATCACAGTCGCAAGCCTCGGTACGACCGCTTATGCAGCACATCAGATCGGCATGAATATGATGAGCCTTTCGTTCTCGTTTGCGGACGGCTTCTCGGTCGCATCCGTTGCGCTTATCGGCAGAAGTCTCGGTCAGAAACGCCGCGACCTTGCAAAGCTGTACGCCGGTATGTGTCAGCGCATGGGTCTTGTGTGTGCCTTTATGATGTCCATGGTATTCCTGTTCTTCGGCCGCAACCTCTTCGGTCTGTTCTCGAATGAGCCGGAAATTCTCGATATCGGCGTGATGATCATGCGCATTCTGTGCTTCGTTATCTACATGCAGATCACACAGGTTATTTTCTTCGGCTGTCTGCGCGGTGCCGGCGATACGAAGTTTACGGCGCTTGCTTCCCTTATCAGCGTGGCGATCATCCGCCCGGGTATGAGCTGGCTGCTCTGCAATCCGCTCGGTCTCGGTCTTCTCGGTGTTTGGCTCGGTCTCGTATGCGATCAGGTCACACGTTTCCTGCTCGGCTTCTTCCGTGTACGGCAGGGCAACTGGCTGAAGATCAAGCTTTGATCCGTCTCCAAATTACATAAGCAAAACAAAAAGGCTATCCGAAACCGGATAGCCTTTAATTTTATATTTGCTTTCGGACGATCGTGTACTCATCGCCTGGACGGTAGTACGGACAGTTTGAGAAATTACCGCTTATAAAATGTGCGGTCTCGTCCTCATCGAGGTCCATATCGCAGACGTAGAAGCCGAGTTCGTAATCATACTCGTAGTACATGCAGTCCTCGCATTTAGAGACCTTTTTCTCCATTAGAGAACGCTCTGAAGGAACTGACGGGTACGTTCGTGCTTCGGATTTGTAAAGATCTCTTCCGGTGCGCCTTCTTCGAGGATGACACCGTCGTACATGAAGATAACGCGGTCTGCCACTTCACGTGCGAAGCCCATTTCGTGTGTAACGACGAGCATGGTCATACCGTCTTCAGCCAGCTGCTTCATAACGTTCAGAACATCGCCTACGAGCTCGGGGTCGAGTGCGCTGGTCGGTTCATCGAACAGCATGATCTTCGGGTCCATAGCCAGTGCGCGGGCAATTGCAACACGCTGCTGCTGACCGCCGGAGAGCTTAGAGGGGTAGGAATCGAGCTTATCGCCGAGACCTACGCGCTCTAAAAGCTCGGTTGCCTTTGCCTTAGCTTCCTTTTCGGAAACGCCCTTAACGGTCATCGGTGCGAGCATAACATTCTGCAGAGCGGTCTTATGCGGGAACAGGTTGAAGCGCTGGAAAACCATGCCCATTTCGAGCAGGATCTCTGCACGTTCCTTGCTGGACATCTTAACCTGATTCTTACCGTTTACGCGGTCTTCCATGAGAACATCGTCGATCCAGATCTTGCCGCTGGTGTTCTTCTCCAGACGGTTCAGGGAGCGGAGGTAAGTGGACTTACCTGCACCGGACGGGCCGATGATAACGACCACTTCGCCGGGTTCAACAGTCAGGTTAACATTCTTAAGTACTTCGACAGTGCCGAAGGATTTGCATACGTTTTCAGTTTTGATGATAGACATTGCGAAATCCTCCTTTATTCATAGATAGACAGCTTCTTCTCCAAGCGATTGAAGATGAAGGTGAATACGCCGGTGATTACGAGATAGATGAGCATAGCCGGGATGTAAACCAGTGCGCTGGCCTTGTTGGAAGCGATGATCTTGGTCTGGTAGGTGAGGTCGGTCAGAGCAATGATGGAAACCAGAGAGGTATCCTTCAGAACCATAACGAACTCGTTGCAGATCGGCGGGATCATGCGGCGGTAAGCCTGC
>JAZNMV010000292.1:0-2670 GCA_045579885.1 Acutalibacteraceae bacterium
ATAAGGTACGGGATCAGGCCGAATATCAACCAAAGCGCACGGGAGAAAATACCGAGCGTCAGCATATATTTCTTTCGTTTGTGCGTACGGTTAACGAGCACAGAGTACGGAAGCTGCAGCAGCGCGGCGATCTGCGGAATAGCTGCGAGAATACCGAACGCCATATCATTCGCGCCAAGCTCTGTTGCCAAACCGATCATAGCCGTGGTACCGCCGCCGCATATCATACCGTGTGCGCTGCCGAAGATATTACCGAGAATGATGAAATTCAGACTTCTCCGTATTTTTTCCGGCATCTGTACTTCATCGTACAGCGTGTTTAACGGATTGTTTTGTAAGCGTCTTGCAAGTTTCATACGCTACCGCCTTTCAGGCTAAAATTTTTTTCAATACAACTTCTATCCACTCAAACTGTGGCTAAGGATACCAGCAATTCAAAATATCCTTCTTGCGGGGTATTATAGCGTACTGTGTCCCATTTTGCAACAAGTTTTTACCATTTTTTATCTATAGTTTTTTTCTTTGTTTTATCACACAAACACATTTGAAAACTTATCTTTTTTCCTGTATATTTGCCCCAGTTTCCGATAAAATCAAAGATATAGATTGCACTGTTTTCCTTAGTCCGAACACGCTAAAAGCGCACGGAACCTTTTTCCGGTCCGTGCGCTTTTTTACAGTATTACAGCCTCTCCGTCTTTATATTCCCAATCGTGTGTCATAACCGTCGGCAAAATCTTTCCGTTTTCATCAAATTCCATGATGTCAATGCATACAAAACGCGCATTACCGTCTGTCAGCTCCGGCTTATGACGATGATAGACATTCAGGTAAAGATCTTCTTCAGGAATATAGAAGTATCCGTTATGACCCGGACCGTTCGCTACACTGCCGTCGCCGCTGGAAAGGATCGTATCGTAATCATCAAACGGACCAAACGGTGTATCTGCAATTGCCGTATTCACACGGTATGTACCTCTCGTCCATTCTCCGGCAGACCACATAAAATAGTAACGACCGTCTCTTTTAAACATACACGGCCCTTCAACGTAATCCGGCGGCGTGATTTCCATGAAGACTTCACCGCTTTCGAACGGAACAAATCCGGTCATCGTTTCGTTCATCTTCGCGATGTTACAGTGTCTCCATCCGCCGAATAACAGATATACCGTGCCGTCATCATCCTTGAAGAGATGCGCATCGATCGGCTGTGCACCGTTATGAAAATCACCTACGAGCGGACCGTCTAGCATTGCCTTGAACGGACCTGTCGGTGAATCGGAAACTGCAATCTCCAACCCACCCGGTTCAGAAGCATCATGAATATCGTTGGACGCAAATACATAATAATACTTTCCGTCTTTATCGATGATCGTCGGTGCCCAGATCGCGCGTGTCGCCCAAGGGAAACCGGACATTTCAATAATATCTTCATGCCTTTCCCAATGCGTCAGGTCGGTCGAAGTCCAGCACACCTGATTTTTCTGTTCATCAAAAGGCAGCGATCTTGTCGCGTAGATGCAGTATTTTCCTTCGTAAATACGCGCTTCCGGGTCTGCATACCATCCTTCGTCGATCGGGTTATGAACTTTAAATGTCAGCTTATTCATTCTTTTCCTCCGATCACTGAATAAAGACCATACCGCAAACCGGAACCGTAATCTCCGCGAGAGCACCGCATACGGTACCGCTTTCGATCTCCTCGCCCATGCAGTTTACAACCGTAAACTTTTTTCCGTCCGCCTGCTTTACTATAACGGAAGGCTCGTAAGCAGCATTCACTACAGTAAGCTTTTCCGCATCATTCATACTGACTGTTCTGTCCGTATATACAGTACAGATCACTTCTCCGTCCTTTGCTGCTGCCGCCTGACTGTACACACTCTCCGGAGCCTTCGCCGTAAGCTTACCGTCAAGCAGTACCGCTCTGTTTTCTCTCCAGAAATCCAGATAGAACTTCAGCATCTTCTTATGCTCTTCACACAGATGGTCGATCTTAACGGAAATCTGCGGTACGGAATACAAAACACTTGCAAGCTGCAAAGCAGCGCTCTCTACGCTGTCTTCCGGATGCCACATCAGCATATCGGAATGGACCGGCGTATTTCCGGAAGTCAAACGCATGTTGATAACATCCTGTCGGTTCATGATCGCATCATTCGGGCAATCGCCTACACGGAGCATATTGCCGTATTTACGAATAGCCGGGCCGATATAATTCTGTCTGAACTCGATCATCACATCCGGTTTGATCTCAGTCAGCGCACGCATAACGTCCGTCATCAGGCGGTCGATCGCCGCTTCCAAAGACTGGAAGTCGCGTCGTTCGTCATATTCGAGCGATTTGCCGTGAAGCGTGAACGAATCGATAAAGTCGAGTTTCAAGCCGTCGAGATCCCAATTCTTGACCGCATCCGCATAAATGCCGATCAAAAATTCACGAACCTCCTTATAGCGCGGATCGAGCGACCAGTAATCCCTTCCGTTGCCTGTTCCGTCTAAAATCATGTCTTTGAACTTCTCAAAATTCTTACAGTACAAGCCGACAAACGGAACGGAATACCACAGCATAACGCGCATACCCGTCTCATGAATTTCAGAAACAAATTTCTCCATATCAGGGATTTTACCGGGTGTTACTTCCCAATCTCCGCAATAAGCATAGCCGCG